>CAYGHK010000001.1:0-4134 GCA_964349645.1 uncultured Candidatus Saccharibacteria bacterium
CCGACTTTGGGAGTTTTGGCATGTTAGTGGTTTGTTGGATCTTTGCCCATTTAGCACTATCAGCCACGGTGTTGGCTTTGGTATTTATGATTTCACCTTTGACATTTTCTTTTTCAAGATTTTTAGTAGCTAGTTCACCTGGGCTAAAGTTGATGTTGGCAAGTTTTGATACAATACGACGATCAATTTCTTCCGGAAATGGATGCTTCCAATTACCGCTTCTAAGACCTGCTTCGATGTGAGCAACGGGTACTCCAGTAAGCTTAGCAAAAAGAGATCCAATAACCGTAGTAACCGTATCTCCATGTACTACAACAATTGTTTTCTCACTTTTTTTACTACGTTTTATTTTGCTAAACGTTCCTTTTATAAAAAAATTAAACAGCACGACTATCAGCCAAAATACCATTTGCCAAGGGCGTGTAAGGTCATTCCCCCGCCACCCCTTACTAAGAGTTTGGTCTGCTTTGGGAAAAGAGGTTGTATTGTAAAACTTGGCTAATAGCTTAGGTTGTTGATTGGTGTCAATTAGTAGTTTTTTGTTATCTGGTAAAGCTTCTACTAAGGTTGCTATTTTGATACTCTCGCCAGTCGTGCCGTATACAAAAATAACCATTTATTTAACCTTGTTTAGAGATAGTTTAATCTCGGGATTAACTTGATAGCCTGTTTTCTCATATTTACGAATTTTCATAGCTACTGCATGATTCCACCATTCATAAACAGGTAGGCCGCTAGTTCCATGAGCCGTCAGAGCAATACTGTATTTGCCGTCTTCAAGTATATTTGGAAACTTCCATTGGATCTCGTATTGTTCGCCTTTTAATACGTTTCGAATTATTTTGTCTTTGATTCGTGTGTTTGTGCCCATTACATCATCTCCATCTAGCGCTGAAACTGTAAATCCAAGCACAAGATCATCTATATCTGTCCTTGCTTTTACGGTTGCTTTGACTGTGATTAGCGACTCGCTTATATCAACTTTTGGATTAGTGTAAGTAGCGCTGCCGTCTCCCCATTTTTCTGAATCAATATCTACTGTTTCGTCATCGTCGATAATTTCGTTCATAAACAATTTAGTGTAACTTTGTGATACTTTATCGACATCACCTATTTCTATTATCTTTCCCTCGTCGATAAGCATAGCTCTGTCGCAGTACTCACGCACAGCTTGCATGTCGTGACTTATGAAAACTACCGTTTTTTTGTTGTTTTTGAGCTTTTTGAAATATTCATAGCATTTTCTTTGGAAGGAAGCGTCACCAACCGCCAATACTTCGTCGATCAACAATATTTCTGAATCAGCAAGAATGGTAGCAACAGAAAAAGCCAACCTAACCTGCATACCACTAGAGTAATTGTTGAGTTTTTCATCCATAAACTTTTCAAGTTCGGCAAATTCAACAATATTTTTATATTTTTTATCTATTTCAGAGTCAGAGAAGCCCATTAGCGCTCCGTTTAGATAAACATTCTCTCTGCCAGTAAGACTTGGGTTAAAGCCCACTCCAAGCTCGATAAACGGCACTAATCTGCCGTTTATCTTTATTGATCCGCTATTTGGCTGGTATATAGAGGCTAACATTTTGAGCATTGTGCTTTTACCGCTACCGTTTCGTCCGACTATACCAAAAAATTCACCTTTATTAACATTGAATGACACATCTTTTAGTACTTGTTGCGAGAAGTCTTTTTCGTTTGCACTTCTAAACTTTAAGGCATTTACAAATATGTCTTTTATACGATTTTGCCTAGCTCTAGAATGTAGGCGAAAGTGCTTCGAGACCGACTGTACTGATATTGCTATTTCGCTCATACTATACTTCCTCCGCAAAATAAGGTGATCTTTTCTTAAAATAATATATGGCAAACACAGTCAAAATAGAAACGATTAGTAGGGGTATTATTATGGCAAAGCTGTTGCCGAATACGTCATTTATCGTAGGTGTTTCACTATAAATTAACATTGCCCTAGAGTCTTGAACGATCTGTGCCATAGGGTTAATGATAAGAATTTTTGCAAATAGTTGGGATTGATCTATAACAAGTGAGAACGGATAAATAATTGGTGTCGCGTAAAATGCAGCCTGTAGTAACACTTCCCATATGTAATTTACATCTCTAAAACGAACGTAGAGAGCGCTTAGTATAAATGCTAGAGAAAGTGAAAAAATAAACATTTCAATAATTGGAAATACTACGAATATAGAAGTTGCAGTAAACTCTACTCCGTTAATATACATAAATACAAAAACTACAATCATAGTCAGTAAGAGGTTAATAAATGCAGAGAACGAGCCTGCTAAAACAACAACGTATCGAGGAAAGTATATTTTTCGCATAAGCTCACTGTTACCCACTACTGCATTAATACCCCCCATAGTTACTTCGACAAAATAGTTCCAAAGTACAATTCCAAGCAAAAGACTCACCCCAAAGTGCGGCGAGTCTGCACCAACATTAAGAACTTTAACAAAAACTATATACAAAATAGCAAAGAGGGCTAGTGGCTTAAGTAGTGTCCAGACATAGCCAAGAAAAGAGGATTGGTATCGTAGTTTGAAATCAGTAATAACCAACTGTTTTAAAATTATCAGTGGGTATCGATACTTATTTTTTATTTTCTCCAGGTATGACACGGTAGGTCTATTATAGTATTTTGTCACCTGTATCACAATACGGTTATACAAGGAGAACTTTAGTAAATTAAGGAGTTATATTGTAATATAGATTCACACATGGCAAGAATTGTAATTGATGCACGAATAATTAGCAGCTCGACTGGACGCTACGTTGAAAGGTTGCTGACCTATCTTGAAAAAATTGACGAGGATAATGAGTATATTGTTTTAGTACCCGAGAAAGATATTGACTACTGGAAGCCTAAAAATAAAAAATTTACACTAAAAGTATGTAGCTATAAAAATTTTTCTTTTGGTGAACAGCTTGGTTTTGCTTTGCAACTATATAAGTTGAAGGCAGATTTGGTGCATTTTTGCATGCCTCAACAGCCTATATTGTATTTTAAGCCGAGTATTACAACTATCCACGACCTTATACTTTTAAATGTATACAATTCTGATAAAAATTGGTTAATTTTTCACCTAAAACAGCTTGTTGGTAGATTTGTTTTTTTCTACCTTGCGCACAAGTCTCGTTATATCATTACTCCGAGTAATTTTTCAAAAAAAGAATATTTAAAACGCTATAAAATCAGCTCTAAAAAAGTAGTAACTACTCACTTAGCGGCAGATACTGATGCATTTACTGCCGAAAAGATTCAGCTACCCTACAAAAAATTTATCATGTATGTTGGTCAACAAAGCGACTATAAAAATATCCGAAGACTTATACAGGCGCACCAAAAACTACAATCGACACACTCTGACTTAGGGTTGATTTTTGTCGGCAGCTTAAATACCTTAGCAAAACGAAACAAAGAATGGGTAGATAAAAATAACTATAAAAATGTCCTGTTTGCCGGTTTTGTTGAAGATAATAAACTTGCATGGATGTATCAACATACTGAGGCTTATGTATTCCCGAGCCTAATGGAGGGGTTTGGTCTACCAGGACTTGAGGCTATGGTTCAGGGTGCGCCTGTGGTAAGTTCGAATGCTACTTGTTTACCTGAAATATATGGAGAAGCAGCACACTACTTTAACCCAAAAGATGTTAACGACATGGCTGAAAAAATTGCTGATGTATTGAACGACGAAAGTCTACGCACAACCCTGATAAAAAATGGCTACACTCGAATTAAAAAATACTCTTGGGCAAAGACAGCCAAACAAACGCTTGAGGTATATAGGGGTGCTTTAAAGTCTAATAAAAGTTCTTAAGAATTTTTGAGAACTTTTATTAATGTTTGTGATCACCGCCCTATTGTCAGGCCAATACCAGCGTGAGTTGCTGTAAAGCATGTAGTTCATAACTCCTCCACCTTGAGAAAAGACCAGTAGACAAACAAGCAGAAACGATGCCTGGTGTCGCATTCTTTTTAAGTAATGGCGGAAACCAATACCAACCACCGCAAAAATTGGTATTAGAAGTGGTATAAAATATCTACCTTGAGCTGCAGTGCCAGCGCCAATATTTAGATAATCACTGTAGTTTCTCAGCCACAAGCTAGAT
>CAYGHK010000001.1:4234-36899 GCA_964349645.1 uncultured Candidatus Saccharibacteria bacterium
AGTGCCAGCGCCAATATTTAGATAATCACTGTAGTTTCTCAGCCACAAGCTAGATCCGTATATCAATATCGTCATTAAAATTAGATAGCGAAACCTACGCAAAGGAAGTTTGCCCCAAGAAAATGCGAGAACAATAATAGAAATTGCAAAAATTGCCCAACCAGCATATCTTAAAACAGGATTGCCGGAAGAAGCCTGCATGGTCGTTGGCAAATATCGTATTTCTAGTGGTATATTTTTGTCATACACAAACGAAGCAGTCACAAATAAATCATTAAATATATGAGGGGCCCAGTACGAAGTTGTATATTCTATTGGATCATCTCTTTGAAGGTTCTTTGCGTCATTACTTTGCTTCCATGAAGTGTCTCTTTTCCAAACCGTGTACTCGACACAACTTTCTTCGCTGTGTATACGGTCACACTTTGGCTCAAGCGCACGATATTGAACTATATTTGTACCGTAACGCTCCATAAACATACCTAAAGAAAATATAAAAAACAATGATGCAATTATAAGTTGTACTTTTGGAAGTTTTTTTGCTTGTTTTATTAAAACCTCGGAAGTTTTGGTTTTGTGTTTTCTCCATATAATTATGAAAACAAACAGTACACATGAGAATGCAATAGGTAGTGTGGTGAATTTAACGAGTGAGGCGAGACTGGAGGTTGATAGAAGTAAAATTATCCAAAATATTTGCTTGTTGCTTTTTTCAATACTTCGAATCGTTAGGTAAAATATTGTGGCAGTTAGTAAAAAAGCCAGCGAGTCATAGTTTATTTGACTAAGTGCAAAAGGAACTAGTGGAATGAGAGTAAAAAAAGCTATGGAAAGGTGGGTTAGACTTTTTGTTAGCCCACTTCTTAGTAAAAAAGCCCGAAACACAAACAAACCGGCGGCAACAAAGCCAATACATATTAGTCGCATCAGTATAACGGTTAGATGAATATCGTTTGTAAATTGAGAAATGATAGTATAGGGCACACTCATTACATAATGAAATAGGTAAGATCCGTAGCGAGTGATATCCCCATGAAATGACGCTTCTGGTGGCTGTATTGAAATGAACGGGCTTATTTGCCGAGAATATATATCAATAATCCCCAAATGATATTCCTCATCAAAAATCATTGGGTAAACATTAGACAATGCTATCCAGATAGTTTGAAATAAAAAGAAAGCTACTACAAAGCTAAAAAACCAATTACTGCCTAGTACTTTTGCTATTAATGTGGTTTTTCGTTTTGGCGTTACTTGTGTAGGCATAATTATTTTTTACTAATAACAATATGACGATCACGACCCTCGCCCTCAGAGTGAGTTTGTAGGTCTGGATATTCACTAACAGCCTGGTGGACAACTCTTCTATCGGCTGCGTTCATTGGTTCTAGGCTGTGGGACTCACCACTTTTTTGAATGGCTTCTAGGGTGTCCTTGATTTTACTCACTAAACGATCTGCTCGTTGTGCTTTGTAGTCAGCGATATCAATATTTATACGACTAAGTAGCGCGTCGTGATTTCTAAGTGTCGTAGATACTAAAAATTGAAGACTACGCAGAGTGTCTCCATTATGCCCTATTAAAAAACCGTTGAGGTGGGTGCTCGGTACTTTTAGCTCAATAACATCTTCATCGGCAGACGCTTTAACTTCAATGTTAAGCCCAAAAAAAGAAAGTGTGTCTTCAAGATACTTCTTGGCGTATGTGATTGACTCTTCCCTGTCCATATATCACCTCTTCTTTCTTTTCTTTTTCTTTTTTGTAGAGATGGTTTTTTTGGTAACTATTTTTGCTTCTTTGATTTTTTTTACGTTTTTTTGGTCAGCTAGTTGAATCATTTCTTCAGTGTCTTGTTTTAGTACAAAGTATTGTTGAATCACGGCCACTATGCTTGAGGCAGCATAATAAAGAACAACGGCACCAGGTAGGTATAGTGCAAATACAAGCAAAAGTATTGGCATAAAGGTCATCATTTTACTACTCATCGCAGCGCTTATTTCAGCTTGATCTGCCTCTTTACCACTTGATGCATCTTTTAATATATCTCTGAGCTTCTTTTGAGAAGAGTCTGATGGCATAAGTTGTTTGGTTTGAATATATTGAAACGCTGCGGCTAGAATAGCGAGGAAAATAAGCGCTATATGTGGGCCTCCGTTGCCAAGTGCTGTTTGTGTTAGGTTAAATATTCCAAATAATGTTTCGTTAAAATTGTGACTGCCGCTATATATATCATTTACTATTTGAATATTTTTTGTGAATTCATATAGATATTTCTCTATCTGGTTCCCGTGCTGAGTAATGATGGTTATTACTTGAAATATACCAATAAATATTGGCAGTTGGATTATTAATACGCCTATTGAACTGAAGGGTTTTATACCCCTCTCTCTATAAAGCTCCATCATTAACTTTGCTTCGAGTTGCTTATCACCTTTTGTGCGGGCTTTTATTTTTTTGAGTTCCGGTTGAACTTTGCGCATTAGCTTGGTTTGATGAAGCTGTTTCTTTATAAGCGGCCACAAAATTATACGCACTAAAATTGTGAATAAAATAATACTAATACCAAAATCATGCACTAATGCGTAAATAAGAAGTAGCGCATTAAAAATTGGCTGCACGACTAAAATATCGAAAATATTCATTCTTATTGGGTCTCCCTGTGTTTAAGTCTAAGGTCTATTCTAACTGATTAGCTTTTCTTTTACTAGCAGTTCACGGAGTTGTTTTTCCAATATATCTTTTTCGAGCGTAATAACTTCTGGTGTAAAAACTGTCACTACAAAATCGCTTGTAGTTTTAATTTCTGGAAGCAATGCCCGGATTATTTCGTATATTCGCCTTCGCACTCGATTTCTTTTAACTGCAGATTTGTGTACTTTTTTGCTAACTACAATTGCAAACCTAGAGTGGACTCTCTTACTGTTTTCTGTTTGATGTAGGCCTAAGTCTCGTGTTCTAGATTTTGACCCATGAGTATAGACAAAACGCAAACTACCATGACCGTGGAAACGATTTCGGTGAGATAACATATTAAATATTATAGCTCTATACGCTAAGTTTGGCGCGTTTTTTGAGTCGGCGTGCTTTTAATACAAGACGTCCAGCTTTTGAGGCCATGCGTGCTCGAAAACCGTGCTTACGTGCGCGGCGTCGGGTTTTTGGTTGATGGGTTCTCTTTGGCATATCCAATTACTTTATCATATATAGGGTGAAAAACAAATATTTGTTTGCAATTTGTTGATTTTTATTTATACGATAGTTTTTCTTTTGCACATATACTAAATATGTTTCCACAGTTTTTAAAGTGTTAACTTAGACATGTGTAAAAACTCACCCCAAGCGAAGAGATGTGTGTGTCAAAGTACTTTTGGTTGTGGAAAACCCTTGGTTTGGTTTATAGTTATTGGTAGCTATTACAAAAAAATGCGACGGTGGTGGAAATTAGGAGGACAGTGAACCAAGTTTTATGGCAAACAGTGCTAGGTGAGATTGAGGTCTCAGTTTCTAAGGCAGCATATGCTGCGTGGTTTAAAGAAACTGAACTAAGTGACGACTCGACTGAAACTGATCTTATTATTGGAGTAAAAAATATTTTTACCAAGCAGCAGCTTGAGTCTAAATTTGACCCACAAATACGCCAAATACTTGCTAAAAATAAAATTAACCCAAAGTCGATTACCTATAGAATAAATTCAGATAAAAAAATCTCTAGGAACTATGAAAATTCTTATGTAGATTTTAATCAATCAAGAAAAAAATCAGATAACCACAGTAGGCCAATAGAAGAAAATATTTTCAATCCAAAATACACTTTGGAATCTTTTGTTGTTGGTAGTAACAATGACCTTGCCTACACAGTGGCTCAGGCAATTGTCGAAAAGCCTGGTGAAAGATACAACCCTATGTTTGTATATGGAAGTGTTGGTTTGGGTAAAACCCACCTTATCCAGGCTATTGGTAGCGAGATTTGCAAAAGGCGCCCCGAACTAAATGTTCACTACACCACCACCGAGGCGTTTATTGGTAAGTTTATGTCTTACCTTAGGAGTAAAAATAAACGAGATAATTTTTCTGACCGTTATAAAAATATTGATGTACTTATAATGGATGATATCCAATTTATCGCAGGAAAAGAAACAACTGAAGAAGCTTTTTTTCATATCTTCAACTATCTACACCAAAATAATAAGCAGATATTAATAAGCTCCGATAAGCCACCAAAAAGAATCTCAAGTCTAACCGATAGGTTGCGTAGTCGTCTTGAGTGGGGTATGGCAATTGATATTCATATGCCAGATTTTGAAACAAGATGCGCAATATTACAAAGTAAAGCTGCGCAGTCTGGTTTTACATTAGAGCAAGATACTATTGAGTTTATTGCTAGTAACATAAAATCAAACATCCGCGAGTTAGAGGGTGCTTTAAATCAGCTACTTGCATTTTGTGAGATGAGGGGTATAAATCCTGATAAACAAATAGCGGAGGGAATACTTGGTAATGTATCTAGAGCGAGACCAAAACACCTTACACCAAAACAAATAATAAGTAAGGTTTCAAACCATTTTAATGTAGATGTTAGCGATATTATAAGTCCGAAGCGTGATCGTCATATTATGATACCTCGTCAAATAGCTATGTATTTAATGAGAAGTGAGTTACACACTAGTTTTCCTAGTATTGCTAGGGAACTTGGTAGAAAAGACCACACAACAGCAATACATTCTGTAGAAAAAATTACTAAAGCGGTAAAACTTGATTATTCTATTCGTGAAAACGTTGCTGAAATTCGGGAGAAACTGTATGTGTAGTGTGTGTGTAAAAAGTCAGGAAAAAGACGTTGTAAGTCGTAGTAAAAGTGATGGTTTTTACTATGTTGTTTTTTTAAAAAATAGTTATTTTCAGTTTTTACACAAAAAAATACTAAAAGAAAACACCTTTTTTACACACATATTATATGGGTTTTCACATCAGTTATTTTCAGTTTTTACACACAATACACACCAACTACTATCACCACTAAGTTTAAATAAATAATAAGGAAAGAGAATATGAAGCTTACTGTCACACAAGAAAATTTAAACAAAGCACTTTCGATTGTTTCTCGTATTGCGAGTAGTAGAACACCACTACCAATTCTTAGTAATATACTTATAAAAACAGAAAACAACAGACTTTTACTTGCAGCAACGAACTTAGAGATAGCAATAACTGTTTATATTGGAACAAAAATTGAAAACAAAGGAAGTTTAACCATACCTGCAAAACTCCTAAGCGAGTTCGTAAGCAATCTACCAAAAAATAATATTGAAATTGAAAACAAAAACCTCCACATAAACATAAAATCAGGAATGTATGAATCTACAATAAATGGATTACCAGCAGATGAATTTCCTAACCTACCTGTTATAAATGAAAAAACAGCGTCTATTTTTAAAATACCAACCAACACCCTAAAACAAGCAATTTCACAAACCATAATAGCTGCTAGTCATGACTCTACCCGACCAATGTTAACAGGTGGTTACTTACATACAATAGATGGTGAGCTTTATATTGCAGCTACAGATGGTTATAGATTAGCTGAAAGACACATTTCTGATACTAAAATAAAATCTAAAATCGACGCAATTATACCGGTTTCATCACTTCAAGAAGTGGTTCGTATAATACCTGAAGACCAGGCTGAAATAGAAGTTTTAATTGATGAAAATCAAGTACGATTTAGAGTTAATGACGTAGAATTAACAAGTAAACTTATAGACGCTACTTTTGTAGACTATCGACAACTTATACCAAATACACAAGATATAAGGGTTGTAATAAATAAAGAAGAATTTACAAGAATTGTAAAAGTAGCTAGTTTATTTGCTCGTGAAAGTGCTGGCGGTATAACAATTAAAACTGATTCAAAAGATAAAACAATCTCCATACATTCAGTTGCATCACAGCTCGGAGAAAACACATCAACTGCTAATGGCGATATTATTGGCGACGGAACTATAACCCTCAACTCCCGCTACCTACTCGAAGCACTCAGTTGTATAGACGGTGAAACAGTTGAATTTAGTTTTAATGGAAAACTTTCTCCAAGTGTTCTGGCTGATGCAGATGTAAAAAAATCAAACTACCAACACATCATAATGCCGCTAAAAAGTTAAGATACAATGATAAATCGTATAAGTTTAAAAAACTTTCGATCATATAGTAGTGCAACTTTTGATTTTACAAACAAAACAAACATTATAATAGGTAAAAATGGTGTTGGAAAAACCAACATACTAGAAGCTATTAATATACTAGCCACAGGTTCATCTTTTAGGGTGAGCGATAAGGATGTAATTCAGTATGAAAAAAATAAATCAAAAATAACCGGTACTTTCGATGAAAAAAAACGAGAACTAATAATAAACGACGATAAAACAAAATATTTTAATATACAAAATACTAAAGTAAAAAGAATAAATTTTACTCAAAAAATACCAACAGTATTATTCGAACCAGACTTTATGCAAATACTCTCAAGGGGGCCGGATAAAAGAAGAGATTATTTCGACACCATACTTTCAAAAATACACCCAAACTATCAAACCATATTAAATAAATATAAAAGATCACTTTCTCAAAGAAATAACTTACTAAAAAAACAACAATTTTCAAAAGATGAGATTTTTGTATGGAATATAAAAATAAGTGAAATTGGTGGACAAATAGCACAGTTTAGAATGGATTTAGTTAGTGAAATAAACAAAACAATTAGCGAAATTTACAGCCAAATAGCTGGTAGTGAATCAAAAATAGAGATAATTTATATGACAAAAATTAACAAACATAACTATACAGATAGTCTGCTTAAAAATTTGGAAAAAAATATAGACACAGATAAGCTGATGGGTTTTACATCATTTGGCGTACATAGAGATGATTTTTATTTTTTAATAAACAATAAAGATGCCAATACATCCGCTTCAAGGGGTGAAGGGAGAACTATTCTTTTAGCTTTGAAAATCATTGAAACTAAACTGGTGGAAAAAGCGCGAGGGGTGCCACCAATACTCTTACTTGATGACGTTTTTTCAGAACTTGATACTGACAGACAAAGTAAGCTTGTAGATTTTTTGTATAACAATCAAGTTATAATCACTACAACCACAATAACCCCACTTATGAAGGGTGTGAGCGGTAAAATTATTGAACTATAAAACTATTGTCCCCCAACTCCATGTGAAGTGTCGGGATTTGTGAATTTTTCTAACATTTTTGTTTTTTGAAAATTATTTACATCAACTAAAACATCAACAGGAATCCTAGGGAACACATACTTACTAAGAGATATGCTCGGAGGGTCCGTTTTAATAATCCAATTATTATCTTCTTTATTTAAAACTATACGAAGGGTGTCTGAATTTGAATAATCATCACCTATATATTTTAAAGTCGTACCATACCAATCGCCAAAGTGGTATAGTTTGCCCGACTGTATCTCATATAAATTTATTTTATTTGAATACTTACTTTTTATTACGTTATGTATTGAGCCCTCCTGATCACCAAGTAGCTGAGAGAGTTTGTCTTGTGAATAGTAGGGGTTAATTTTTATAACATCCCTCTCACTGGGCTTAAAGGATATCAGTCCATCATCATAATCCGTATTACCAGAGTAAGTTATCTGGTAAGTTTCAGATTTATCCAAGCGAATTGATTCACCGGATTTTTTTACTTCCGCAACTTTGTTATCTCCATCAAGGTGTTCTCCACTAAATATATGTATATTTACATCCTTGCTATTTTTGTAGTAAACAGCCACTTCTTTTGTGGACGATATATAACCAATAAACACCACCATAGATGTAATTACTACCACCACCACAATCATGGCTATTATGTATTTTTTATTACTTCGTATAATATCCATCACTCGTGCCTTCCTTCGTTGATATCTTCTGGTAGTAGAGGATTTTCAAAATCATCAAAACGAATATCGATATTAGTTGGATCATAACCTTGGTTTTTAATCCAAGAAATTGCTACTTCCCTACCGAGTGGCGTGCTGTCGGTTATTTCTATAAAACTTCCATAAAGTCTATCTGGGGTAGTACCATAATCTATTGTGAACGGTCCCTCTACATCTGTATATGGTAGCTCATTTATTATTGGAGTATTATCTTCTATATATCCACCAAGCAAGCTGGACATCTTTGCACCTATAGCTTCTCTCTTGAGTTGAATTTCTGGATTTTTACTCAACCAATTTATTGCCTCATCAGACTTAGGATCTGGTGTTAAGCCAATTTCTAAATCTTCATCATTTACTTGCAAAACAACTTCATTATCTGTGAAGCCGATTTTTTTTGCTACAAACTTGTGCTTACCTGGCTTTAAGTAGTTGTCTCCAGAATTGGATTTTTTACCATCTATATATAGGCTTGAATCATTAGGAATTAATTCTACATTTACTTTAGTTTTTCCAATTCTTGAAATAGCTATGGTGAGAAAAAAAGTAATTAAAAGTGCAAAAAACACTAAGATGATAATCCATCTTTGCCTAAACGATAATTTTTCTAACATCTCATATTCTCCTAATCTTTTCTATACCAACTATATTTTGAATCCATCGCGTCCCCCTGCCCAGCCATCGGCGACCTACCGGGCCCACCATCCGAGTCCCAGGACGCAGAGGCGAATTTTTTACTAAAACCATCAATACTACCAACAAACATAAAGGTATGGCTGCTACTCATTGCAACATCACCCTGCTTTAAATCACTAGTGCTATTTACGGATATTTTTTTCCAATTTCTATCTAGCCATTTCTTTTGCGCGATTGTTGTACCGGCTCCCTTTGAAAAATTTGCTCCATAGTTATATTCTGGCTCGTAGCCAGAATTTATCATTGTCAAAGTTACAAAACCGCCGCAGTCGTTTCCAGGGTATGATATTCCACCAACATACAACCCCTTTTTCCTAGCTTTGGTAACAGCACTTTTATAGGCCGGTCGCTGTTTACCAAACGGATCGCCGTGATACTCCGGCCATGCATAAGCTTTTATTGTGCCTGCGAAATCTCCGGCAACAGCACCATCGGAACAGCCATTTTCTGTCCCAGTAGTTGAACCTTTTGCTCCTAGCGCCTTTTCGATTCCCTTCCCTATGCCGTCGGCGTATTTATCTTTATTTAATCCGCTCTGCCCAACCTCGTTATATACCCAAGGAACATCTGAAAAGAGCTGTACTATAGATATATCACCAATAGCAGGTAAACCTCTTGAGGCTGGAAAGTCTAGTCTATGAATTTGCACTCCACCTTCTTCGGCTTTTCTTGCATCTAATATTTTTTCTGAATATTCCTTACTCTTTTTTGCTACAGCTTCGTTTGTGAAGGTCTTCTTCTTTGTGCCGGTTTTACGGTATAAGCCAACTTCCTGTGGAGTAACCCAGCCATATGAGGAAGATCCGAAGCTGCCCCCAGTTGTGTGAATACTTACAGCTATAGACGCTTTTGCTTTATTTGCTATCTTCGCTCTTTCGATAAGACCCACGCTATCTTCAGCATTTTTCTTGGTACTTTTAACTTTATAACCCTTTCCCTCAAGATAATTACGAACTTTCTCAGAAATAGTCCAAGCGTCTTTAGTTTCCTGGCCATTGTCAGAGTCTTGTGCTTTGATGCCACTTTCTGGGTCGGTTTCATTTACAGTACTGCCCGAATGGCCGGGATCTAGGACAACGTCTACAGATCCACCACCAGCCGTGTCTTCACAGACACATGCGGAAGTTCCGCTTGATTCACTTGTTGGTGTAGTTGCAGCTCCTCCAGTTGATGGTACGCCCGCTCCAAACTTTCTCAAAGTAGCTTTTGCTTTTTTAGTTCGATCGTCTATAGTTGCTGTTCTACTGAGGGGTCTTTCATATCCAAAATACGGACTTCCATTTACGCTACCCTGGAATGCTTCGGTGGCTTGTTTTACGGTAGTGGTTGACTTTAGTTGACTACCGGCGACAGGCTCCTTGAGTATTCCTTTGTTATTTAAGCCATCGTCTATTGTCTCAAGTTGTACTTGTAGGTCGTTTGGGTCTTTGCCGGCTGCTTTTGTTGGGTTTATAAATTTACCCCCTTTTGTCCACTGTGCAATACCCCAGCCCGCATCACCACTGAAACTTTCAGCTGGGGTTTTAGTTCCAATAGGCGTACCCTGCTTTCTTTGTGGTTCTACGTTGGATTCAACAAGTAGGTTACCTACAATTCCGGCAGACTGTTCTTTTGTCCAACCTTTAGATACGAAAAAGTTAAAAGCTTTCTCGGCGTTTTCACTACCTTCTAATCCAGCACCCTCGCTGTCTGGATTACCGCATATGCAAGGGTTGCTTCCATCGCCCTCATCTTCACTAGCCTGTGCCCCTTCGCTGATATTAGTAAGTGGCGTCTCTTTTGTAACCGGTCTTATTTTTACATTGTCTATTCCGTCCTTGAAGTTAAGTATTTCCGCAACTTCCCACCATAGATCTATCTCTGGTTTTTGGTCACCTCCAGCTCCAACATCTGCCTTTTGGGCAACAACACTCTTACCTTTGTATGTAATTTCTAGCTTAGTTTTATTTGGTAAATCACCAAGTGCGCTGTAGTCGCCACTCCCGGGACTAATACTTAACTCCGCAAAAGAGGACGTTCCAGGAAGTTTATTGTCGGTGTTGCCTACACCAGTATCATCAGAACTACCATTACTGCCGTCGGGGTCTTGAATGTTATTCGTAGGTACGAACTTTCCATTTTTGTAAGTTCCGCCATATATACTAGCTTTTGCTGTGCGCCCTCCAGCGGGTACATTACCAACGCCTCTTGGTGAATACTCTACACTACCACCCGAAGGGCTTGCACTTGCATCGGGTTCTTCTGTGCCACCACCCGTTGGATCGCAAGCATTTGGATCGTAGAACTGTACTTCAGAGTCGGAATAAAAGT
This sequence comes from uncultured Candidatus Saccharibacteria bacterium, assembly GCA_964349645.1. Taxonomy (GTDB): domain Bacteria; phylum Patescibacteriota; class Saccharimonadia; order Saccharimonadales; family Saccharimonadaceae; genus JACPYF01. The sequence continues at coordinate 15,192 of CAYGHK010000001.1, forward strand.
CTGAAACAGCTTGCACGGGTAGTTCAGATATTAAGGTGATACAAAATACTAACAACACTCCTGCACGCAGTGCTTTTGAGAAAGTAAAAAATCTATTCTTTAGCAATGTGTACATGAGGTCCACTTCCTATATCTATGAAAACTTCGCATTTACTGCCGTTGTCTTTAGTTTTATTAACGTACTCTTGATTTGGCACACCATTTTCACAATTTGAACCAAGTAAATTTGCAGCATCATCGATAAATTTCTGAACTTTATCATTGTGTCCATTATAAGCTAAAGTTACGCCATCTATTGCGCCTATATCTGCAGCCTTACCTTCACAATGATTACTTCCAGAACAAGGTCCTCGGTATAATGAGCTGACTGTAAAGGTGTGGTTTTGCGAGAGAGAAGCAAGAACTTTTATCAAGGCTTCATTTAGTGGTGTATTTTGACCCCTTGCCATCTTCTCTACCAACTCTTTATCGTCCGATAAAGTTACTTTTCCTGAGTCCAGAATCTCTTTAGCGGCTTCTTGGGCCGTTCCACTAAAAGCCCCTGTACCACCCGCCGAATCATCAGAGGGTTCTGGTGCTGACTCATCTGCCTTATCATTATGTTGATCGTCAAACCCGCCATCAAAGTAATTCATATGGAACATATGGTACTTTAAGGGATCGTCGGTTTTATCTGGGTCTAGGCAGGCTTTTTTATCAAGACCTTCTGGCCAACCTTCCGTTTCGCTTGAAATTGGTTCATCATTTTCTACACATTTTTTTAACCACTTATCGTATTCAGTATCTGGTACAGATTCGCCATCCTCATCTATATACCTATAGCACGGTGCTTCATTATCGACGTCTTGACCACACATGTAGCTCGTAACATTATCGGGGTCGTAGGTGTCGCTACTCGAGGAACCTGCGTCGCCAACTTTATTAGGGTCGAGGCCGTACTGTGGGTTGCAATATATATCTGCTGCAACATCAAGGCTCTCATAATCGTCATCTGGACATTGTTCGTATTCACCTTCAATATAATCACTACTTTTAGCATATGTTGAAACCGAAACGCTTGAGGCTGCTACTGCAGCTAGATTGGTCAGTTTTGGAAGTATATTACCAAAAGTTACACCACTTACAGCAGGAGATATTGTTGTGGCAAAACGACCTGCAAAAGAATCGGTGTTTGAAATATCAAATTGGTACCCAAGTCCGCTATCGGCAGCTATTTTACTTTCAATTTTTTTAGCATCGTTGTCATAAGCCACAGCCTTAGCTGCGCTTAGCGGGAAAAAACCATGGAAACGATTATTCATAGAGCTTAGCCCCCCAACCCCTCCAACGATAGCATTTCCAGCTTCGTCGCCGTACTCGTCGCCTGTGATGAGCGTGTTACTTAAGGCGGCGATTAGCCCCGTAGCTGCAAGTCGAATAAGCGGTATGAATGGTTTTGCAGCCACACTTCCCACAGCACCAATTGCGTCACCGACGATTGGGATAGATAGTATTAGATCGCCAACAAAGTTAATAGCTTTACATCCACCTGCCGCAAATTTATTTTTCGCTATTGCTCCAGCCGTACTAGCCGAGCCACCACCTAGGATGTATTTGCCGTATTCTGAATTATCTTTTGGCAAGTATCCATAAGCCGCATATTGGTAGCCTGCTGAGTCGAAAGCTGTTTTGTTGTCGTTATTTGGGTTTGGTTTTTGTAAAATTCCAGCAAGTAAGGCCATAGCTCTCGTGGCGCTTGTATTTTTTGAGTCACCAGCTTTTGTTTGATCAGCAAGCCTGAAGAATATTGCTGCATACCGGATTAAGACAGCAGAATTTTTTAATTTTACTGCAGTTGCCGCGTAACTGACAAGGGAACGCACCATGCAGACGCCTTGCAATGCGGCGGCATATATATTGCTTAGTTTAGGCACGTGTACCTTGCCGGACTTTTCGTCTAGCTTAGCCTCTTCCACCTCCTCGGCAAGCGCCTCCGCCATATCTTCGCCCAGCTGTTTTGATACGGCATTTTCTGTACTGTCATTGTTTCTGTCAGGCCTAACATTTATATCAAAACCTTCGCCACTAATTGATGTCTTTATTCTACTTTTTAATTCCTTATCTCTTTCTGCTGGATCGTCGATTATTCTATCACTATCAATTCCTTTAGTTTTACCTATATAAACTTTTAGTTTTGCAAGCATTTTTCTTGCTGAAGTATCTACCCAGTGTGCAACTTTTGATTTATTGAAACTTCGTACATTTTTGCGAAGATTTGGGCTTTCACGAAACTCCCTCTTAAAGTCCTTAGCGGCGATCTTCTTATTCTTTCCCGTTTCGTCAATATATGTGATTGATTTTATCTTACATTTAGTTGTACCTACAAAACTTTTACAAACTTCGGTTTCAATTTTTGAGCCCGGGTTGCGCCTTTCAAATTTATCTATTTCTTTTTGAGACATACCTTTAAATCGACATTTTACTTTGATTTTGCAGCTTGTTGGGTCGCTGGTCATCTTTTTCACCATTATTCGACCATTACGTCTGTCCATTAGTGCATTCGGTCTTCTGTCGAACTTGTCCAGCAAGACCTCTTTTAGGTGAATAAGGGCAGTTGTTGGGCCAAGCACGACTGCCAGTCCAATAACAACAATAATAATTCCTACCAGGCCACCTATAACACCTTTTTTCTTTGTGAATTGAATATTGAAGCCTACCTTCGATTCTTCGTTTTTAGCCTTCGAAACGTTAGTAACCCAACCAGCACCAGCCGCCTCCTTGGATCTTATGCCATCTTGGCTTGCGTCAAGGTCTTCGGTATCATTTTCGGCAGCGTTATTTTCGTAATCTTCGAGAGATTTGTCGCTAGGCTCATCAGGCGTGTATGTAGGGTTTTCCAGGATTGATTTACTTGGTGATTTTGAACCACCATAGTTTTTTTCAACTTTGTCAGACCATTTTTTATCACCAACGTTTCTTGCTGGGTTTAGGTCGTCTTGTTCTGGTTTTTGTTTTGTGTTGGGCATGAGTAATTTGCCTCTACTTTATTTCACCTTCACTTAAATATCCTTTGCGAATCTCAACATCTTGATTTTCTACAGCCTGGTCGGCAAGCTCAGCTGCTCTTTTAGCATCAAGCTCCGCTTGGGGGTTGGTAGTAACAAGTTTGTGTTCAGTTGGGCTTGGAACAATTTGAATATGTACATGATTTTGACCTGCGAAGAAAAGACCTTGGCCTACCGGGAAGTTGTTTAGTCGTTTTCTTTCTTCTTCGGTAAGTTTAAATACATCAGCCAGAACATCTACTGCGCTTGAGCTTTGTTTTAGTAGTAACTGCATGCTGGCGTTAGCAACAATAGCACGACCCATTTTACTAGCCATAAAATCTTCTACGTCTTGGCTAATTGTAGTGAGTCCAAGGTAATATTTTCGTGCACGTTTAGCCAAACTAAAAATAAAGTTTGCAGAGTCTTCGTACTTCATCAGTTGCCATGCCTCATCAACAATTAGCATTCGTTTCTTTTTGTCAGTTCGAGTTTTGTTCCAGATATGGTTCAAAATGATATACATTGCAGTTGGACGCAACTCGTCCTCGAGAGTTTGAATATTAAACACAACCATATTGTTGTTTATATCAACATTACTTTGTTGAGAGAAGATGCCGGCAAATGTTCCTGTAGTATATTTTCGTAGCCTTTGAGCCAATTCTGGGCCAGAGCCGCCCATATGGAGCAACGTGTCATAAAGGTCGTTGATTGTAGGCGGCGTCGACTGGTGAGTAAGCGGATCACTCGTAATGCCGACGCGCGCATAAGTATCGATCAACGCTTGATCGAGGTCAGCTTCTTGGTTCGGCGTAAGTGGAACGGCTTGGTTGCTTATCATTAGTTTGATAAGTCCATGTAGGGTTATTAGGTTTGCTCGTAGTGAATCATCAGCATCTTCTTCGTCGATAACCCTCGGTAAGTCAAAAGGATTTATGCGAATATCAGAGTTTAGACTCATTTGTACGTAGCTACCACCCACTGCTTCACATAGTTTTTGGTATTCATTTTCAGGGTCGATGATTATGACTTCCGTACCGGTCATCATAGAGCGTATCGCTTCAAGCTTCACAGCAAAGGATTTACCAGCACCGGATTTTGCAAAAACAACCATATTTGCGTTTTCGAGAGAGAATCTATCAAAAATAACCAAACCGTTGTTGTGCATGTTTATTCCGTATAGGACGCCTTTTTCTTGAGTAAGATCGGCAGATGTAAATGGAAAGCTAGTTGAAATTGCCCCAGTGTTCATGTTGTGACGAATCTGCAATTGGTCTGAAAGTTGAGGTGCTGTACTTTGCACACCCTGCTCTTGTTGGCTGGAGGCGACTTTGCTAAAAATAAGCTGTTGACCAAGTGTACTTTCAACTTTGTGCTGCATGAAGTCCATTTCATCTAAGCTGTCGGCGTATAAAGTAATGTATAGACCGTATCGGAAGAAACGCTCAGCACCAAGTTGCAGCTGATCACGTAGCTCTTCGGCGTCGCTAATTGCAGCTTCAAGACCCGGGTCGCGAACCTTACCTTTTTCGCTATTTATGCTCTGCGATGCTTCAAGTTGAGTTACTTTTCGACGCAAGTTTTTCATAACAATTTCCGACTCAACTGGGTAAATAAACATAGCTATATCCACTACTTCATCGGCATTTATGATCGAGCTAAGCCAGCCAGTATATAGCTGACGAGGATATCCGTACACATAAAGCGTTCGGCCGTATTTATTGCCAAGTCGGAAGTATGAGCTATTAATTTCTAAACTACTTGGAGCAATGAGGTCACGAAGGGTTCGAACTCCTTTTAAAAACTCTTGTTCGATTTCGGCCTGTTCCCTAGCACGTTGCTGGGCGGCTATGTCGATAGCATCTTGCTTTTTACCGCCAAAAATACCCATTAGTTGCTCTCCTGGCTAAGGTTTGGCCGTGGCGCTTCGCCCGCACCCTTTTGGATATAGGTGTTGGTGATGTTGTTAAAATCCCCTAAAGGTTGGCGAACGGCAGTATCTGGGTTGTAGAAGTTGTAGTAGAGCTCGCCAAGCTCCTTGGTGTTGAGTTGCACCGAACGAACTCCCATTTGGAATAAACCACTCAAAACTGTGTTGATGCGGTTTTGTAACTCATCTTTGGCTTTGTCATATGCTTCTTGGTTGATTTTAATATTCACCTGTTGCTGAGGTTTAAATAGGTTTGAAAATAGGTTTTTACTCGAAGCAACTGCGCTATCAAGATCTCCAGCTGGGTAATATGGTACAACCAGGAAAAAACTCTTGTCCATAATATTCGCTTCTTGTGCAAGCTGGTCGATAAAGTCTATGTAATTGTCCATCAGTACTCCTAAGAGCATGTTGTCTTGACCTCTACGCATTTTATCGAGTCTGTCGAGGTATGGTGCGATATCTACTCTTTGTGAGCGAATTAATATTTGTATCGGAAAGGTCAAAGAATTTAAAAAACTTTGGTAGGCGTACTCAACACCTTCACGCTCTCGTGAGCTCATGAGGTCAAAGTTGATTGACTTACAGGTTATAACCGCACGAAAACTACCGTCGCTCATGATCACCATATTTTCACGTATTTCAGATATCAAGAGTGCGTTTTGTGCACTGTTTGGATTTTTCTTTGCTGCTGCAGGTGCAGGTTGTTGAGGGTTTTTCCCGGCAGCTTGAGGTGCTCCAGGTTGTCCTGGGGCTTTAGGTTGGGTATTATTTTTATTTGGCTGCATTTATTACTGTTTACCCTCTTCTCGCTACGGCGGGGATCAGGCACTAATGCAACTTAATCTCCACCTCTTCTTCGGCTTGTTTTTCTTCTATACGCTTCGCTTGCTTGGCGAGCGTACTCACCTTATAGCCTTGACTGTTGTCTACGAGGTTTATTATATCAGGAGACGGCGTGTTATCGCTAGTGCTTTGAGCAGTTTGGTCAACACTTGTCGTTTCTGGTTTAGAATCTTCGGGATCGACCACTTCTCCGACTGGATGTATAACTGTTTGGTGAATTGACGAAGGGTATGGGTCAAACTTTACTTTATCGAGTATTTTTTTTGCTTCTTTTTCGAGTTCGTCATCTGTTACGTCAGGCTTTTTCGGCTGAGCCTTCTTGGCTGGTTTTGCAGCTTGCTCCATTCGATCTATCGCCGCTTTTTGGCTGATAGTTTTTTGTTCTTTTATAAGTTTATCGAAAGAGGTTTCTTCTAAAATATCTTCCATATTGTCAACTTCGGCAACCACATTTTCGGCCAAACTAACATTTCCAGTACTGTTAACATCAGGGTTAAACACGCCCCTCGCAGCCCAACCTCGTGTGTCCATAATTTGCGAAAGCCTGTCTAGCCTGTCCAGTGCTTCGTCTTGACTGATGTCTTTTGTTCTTTGCTCCTCTATAACGTGCGGCGCGGTTATCTCAACAGTTGAAATAACGCCGTCGGGCATCCACAAGCGTTTTTTGGACTTTAAGTTGTATTGTAATATCGCAGCCAGGTAGGTTTCGGTCGGTTGATCTTTGCGTAAAGGTAGGGCTATTGCAGTAAAAAATATTATAAATGGCAATGGAATCAATATAAGCCCAACAAATATTTTACTGAGTATAAATGCCACAAAACAAGCAAATGCCACTATAATAAGGTAAATAAACTGACGAAAGCCAAAAGGCCCTATCAGCTTATCTTCTGCTTCAACATCCTGGGGTACTTTGTAGACTGCCATGCTTATGTTTATTATATAGGATTTCTCAGTTAAAATCACAAATCCAAGAGATTATATATTTACAAATATTCATTTTTAGTTTATTGTAATTTACAAAAGGAGATATTATGGGATTTGAAGATTTTATTTCAAAAACTGGAGCTGAGGTAAAAATAAGCCAAGCGAATCAAAAAGAAACTGAGCGTAGAAAAAAAGATGCGATAAGTATTATATCAAAAACCCGTGATATTTTTAACTATTTGCCTGATATGGAAAAAGCCTGCGACCACTACGATCATTTAGGAGATAGGCGGTTTATTCTTGGTGAGGGACATAGGACCCCCTTTGTAGCTCTTTCAGCAGATGGTGTTGAAGCTGCTATTATACGCGACAGATTCTTTAAGCGTAATTTGGAAACGGAAGAAGTAGAATACCACAGTCATGCATATACACTTGTAATACGAGTTAATGGAGCCGATAATCCATACGCGAAAGTAGAAGAAAAAGATTCATATAATAATGGATATACAGCTCAGCCAACTATAGGATATGCAGAAGATCGCCGACATGAAAGTTATAAACTTTTTGTACCAGGTACAGAAGAAGAAGACAGAGAGGCGATTCAACTTTTCAGCGAGGTATGTGATGCGCTTGAACGAAAGTATGGGCCGCTGCAGAAGCCTGATTTTAGGTCCAAAGACAGACCAATCCAACATTTACCTACGAAACGAAGAAAAGAAGTTCAACCAACTGTTCCCGCGGGCTGGAGTCACGCAAATAAAAGAAGGCGGTTTTTCAAGAAGAAATAGACTTGCAAAATTATACTTTTTATGCTAATATAACTGATGAAATGTCAGAACAACCACCACAAACAAACAGCGAAACACCAAATCCTGCAGATAACTTCGAAGATATTCGGGATTTAGTTGAAGTTGGTGATGATGAAAATGGTGACGGTGTAAACACTCTTCACAGGCCAGATGGAAGCGGCAAGCTACTTTCTGTTGATGAGCTTGAGATGATACGGGAAAATCAAGATCTAATACGAAATGAAACCCAAGAAATGCCCAGCGATGGTCTTGAAAGTGAACCCAGAGCCGAAAAGATAGCTCACTACATACACAAACATAGTAAGGGTAAAGGCACTTCTCCCGAAGTAGTTAGGGAATTGTATAAAAGACTCGAAGCAGAGGGCGATGAATTTCTAGATGACGACCCCACTGAAGTAATGCAAGCGCCAGATTCTCGGTTTACCCCCGAGGAGATTCGAAAACAACAAGAATTACTAGCTAAGATAGATGAAGCAGATCGTATATTCGATCGAAAAAAGCGCATGTTAGCGCTTAAAGCAATTGCCGAAGATGATGAATATAGAAATACTGATTTCGCTGGAGATACTGGCAACTTGGCTGTTGAAGCTGCACAGAGAATACGAATAAGTAAGACTCGTAGCAAATGGAATCCTCGTAAATTGTGGGTAAAAAGATCCAAAAAGAGTAATTACGAACTTAGTCAGATGTCTTACGAAGAAGACAAAAGATACAGTCTTCACGCTGCAAAAGCTATGGGTGGCAACCTACATATAAAAGATAAAAACACCTACCCAGGCCGGAACGAAACAATACACAGGGCTAACAAGTGGTATGAAACAAAAGTCGTCCTTGGTTTGGAAGAAAAACTAGCTACAGTTAAGCGTCAAATTCCTGAAGCAGAAGAAAAAGTTCAAGAGGCGGAGCTCAGGCTCGCTGCTGATAGCGAAAATAAAGGTCTGCAAGAAGAGGCTGAAAAGGCAAAGGTTGTTCTACGTACATTAGAAAAATCAGAAGTTAGTACATTTCATGAACTAGAACAGAGGAAATACGATACTCTAGATGCGCTTTGCACACTACGTGGATTTGGCGGTAATGAGTATTTTGGCAAAGGTATTGCCTATTTGGCTATTACAAAAAACGATCCAAATCTTCTTCGCGCACTTGAAGGTCTTGATCGTGTTAGTCTTAGGCGTCGAGAACAGCCAGTTGAAATACCTGGACTTGGGAAAGCGCGCGAGCTGTATCACAAAACTCGTATCAATAAAGCCGAAGTGATGATGATTCCTGAAAATCTAAAGCAGAAAATTAAAACAATAGAAGATAAAAGGCAAGGTGGACAGATAGATGGTTCCGAAGCAGCATTAGCTCGAGAAAAGGCTATAGCCCAAGCTCGAGAAGAAGCTCGGTCAATTAAGCAGCCAGATTGGCGTGATGAAGCTATTATTCGAATTAATAAATTAGCTTAAGATTTCCTACTAATCCACTTGCTGTAAGCCATCATCTCAATACCAAGTTGTGAATAATCAACTCTATAGAATCCATCACTATCAACTATAACTGCATTAGGGTGGCTACTAGCTACATCCTGGGCCATTACACCGACGTATTCGGTATCTTCCCAATTGTATCTAAATCTATAAAAAGGGATACCGCTAATCGTACCTAATCGTTGCACATCACGCTTTAGACGCCTATCTGATTGCTGGTAAGGTGCAGCCCGGTAGTCTGCAGCATCCTGCACTACTACATCGTGGAACCCAGGAGGCATTGCATCAATTTTTGCCTGAGTAAATGGTTTTTCAGCAGCAGCAGCAGCAAGAATTTGCCTTGCATGAATCCCCACATCATCACCCGGCCCAGCACTTGCTGCACGCTGAACGTACTGTTGGAATGATCTTTCGTCTAGATCACCAACATTAGTTGAGTCAACCTTCTTGAAGGTCGCTTCGAAGCTTTTTGGACCACCACTTGTATCTCCTGCTGTTTCAACAAAGCTGCTGGTAATATCTGGCCTTGTTTTTTCAAGTGCATCATAATGATCTTTACCAAGATGGGCTGCAAATGCTTGAGCTTCAGCAGAGCCGCTTTGCATTTGTGATGCAAAATCTCCAACCATATCCCTGCCGGGTGCGCCATTTTGCATTGCAAGATTTGCAATTGCTGCTCGTTGTTCATCAGTTTGGGCTTGAGCAAACTGATCGCGCAAATAATTATCTCTTCCTGTACCGCCCCCTGCATACCTTCCTCCAGGATCAGACTGGTAAGCTAGCATAGCACTTTTTATTCGAAGATCTCTTGCCTCTAGATTAAGTTTTGCTGGCTCCATTTCTTCAATTTCGCGCTTTAACCTCATCTTATCTACATTCAAGCCAACTCGTACCCCAGCGCCTCGATCAGCGCCAACGCCAACGTATCTATCTGCATTTTCTCCCATATCACTTATAACATCGTCCTCTAGGAGTCGTTTAGCTTCAGCCTCTCTATTCTGCCGTTGTGCATCCGTACGAGTAGCGCGGCCGCCTGCCCAGCGACGAAAGCGGTTTCTGCGGTTGTCTGTTATGAGGTTGCCGTTTTGATCAAGGCCGGCAGTAGTGCGCCTTGCGGATGTTTCCGTTTTGGCGAGCTGTGATCTTTTGCCAGCATCTTCTTTCATGCCGCCTGTTAATTTGTTTCCCAAGTTTTGACCTACTCCGTACACTTTACCTAACATTGAGTTTGATGATTTTAGTAAAGCAGGTATTGCAAATAGTGGCAATGCCAGTATGACGAGTTTGAGTAAATAATTTATGACATCCATGCTTTATATCCTTATATATTTTATCACTTTAGATTAAACTCGCTGCTAAAATTGATGCGCCAAATACTACCATTAGCATAGGAAATATTATCAGTTGTTGAGTAAATAAGCTCCACCATTTTTTGAAATATTGGTCAGTATTTGGCAACAGCCAAGCGGCGAATGCAAGTGGAGATACAAGTACTAAGCCAAGCAAGATTACTTGGCGAGCAATCAACACCAGCATGGTTGCAAAGATGGATATCAAAGCAGCAAGCAATAACGGAACGGCGAGCCATAGTAGGGCGGTTGCGCCAATACTTGCCGCCGCTACTCCACCAGCCAGCAGGCCTCCGCCAATAACGGTTCCAGCTGCTACATCACCACCAGTAGAGAAGAAGTTGACTCCCCCACTGCCACCGCCGACTGCTTCATTTATTTGTGCACTTATGCTTGTGTCGCCACCACCCGCACCAATCATGAAGCCAACAATTGAGGTACCGGCTATGTTGCTGACGTCTATTAGGAATGCACATATATAGAACGATAAGTTTATAAATATTGCTCCCATGACAAGGCGAGGTAACATTCGTTTTATGCCATAGTTTGATAGCCCTACAGAGGTTGATTGTGAAAATACAATGACCATAAACACAATTATTAGAAGAATATTCGCCATGCTAACAAAGGCACTATGTATAGCCTGAATTTTACCCCCGTCATCTTTTTCGGCAAGTATTCGGAAGGTCAGCATGCTTTCGATGATGCTACCCGCCCCCTGTATAGCTGATGCGAAACCATCGATTATCGGACAAAGCACCCACCCTAGAGCACCACCCTTACAACTATCAACGTCCCCAGCAGCGCCTCCGGCACCCGTACCACCAGCCGCTTCAATAATTGCTTTTATTTCATTTTGTTCTGCTTCGGACATTTTGTAATAATTACGGGTATTAACCGAGAATGACTCTCTAGGAAGTCCGTTATTACACTCCGGAGATAGGATTGAACTAATCTTTTCTCCCTTCGAGCTACCACCTAGATGAGGATTTCTATCATCATCGTTCAAGTTAGCAAAACTAGTATTTTCATCCTTTTCGTGAACAACACTATCCGCGGCTCCAGCTTCACCTATTTTTGTAATTTTTGTAATGCCTGCTGTTGTGTCGTAGTTGTCGCCACCTTGAAGTGCATTCCAGTCGTTAAACTTGTAGCCCATTACATAGTCTATTTTAAAATAAGGCCTGGTGGAGGGTTCGGTTAAGGATAAAGTAGTGCCCGAACAATATACTTGTGTGACAGCAAAGTATTCGAGCTTGTCATCGGGATCGCCTGCTCCATGCTGGTTAAGTTGTTGATTGATTTCAGATGTAAATGAAAATATCGTCCCATCACCGAAGAGGCCGCCTTTTGCGACAACTTTTATCATGTCACCAACTTCTTCTTGTTTTTTGCCATCATCAAAAATGGTTTTCAGTTTGTTTTTGTCAGCATCGTCATAAAAGAGCGCGAGGTTAGTTGCTCCCACTGCTTGGGTAGCTCCGCTTGTAATAATAGCTAAAACAACAACCAAGAATATTCCTGCCCAGCTATGTCTAAAGAAACGTTTCATACTGTCAATCAGTATACCTCAAGGACAAGCACAAGCTCAATGATTTGCACTTATCGGTATAAAAAGGCATAATCTGTAGGTAATGAAAAAGTACTTATTGATAGCTTTTGTATTTGGACTGCAGATCTCTGCGCTTGTTGTGCTTACGGCGTCACCAAAAGCGTTGGCGGCTTATTCTAGCGATAAGGGTACGGAAACTTGCCAAAGCCTTTCGCCGCCAGATGACGATAACTTAAAGGCATGTGAATATGGCTACAAAGTAGGATACGAAGGAGCTAAAGGTGGTAAATGTTTTGCTCATGTAAAAAAAGTGATGAAAGACAAATATCACAAAAACATAAATACAGTCGAGCAGTTAAAAGCAAATGCTGTTGCTGCTCCGATGTACAGTATTTGTGGTAAAGGAAAAATTAAAGGAGCTGAGCAAAAAGCTGCAGATGATGCCGCAAAAGAAAGTGCAGTTGCCAATGCAAAAAACACCTGCTCGGGAGTGCCGACATTTTTTGACTTTGGGTGTAATGCAGCCGGCAGCGACAAAGAAAAAAGTGGCAAAGCAAACCCAATAAGCAGGATATTATTTACAGTTATTTCTTGGCTAACAGGTCTTGTTACACTTGCAGCTATAGGTGGCGTTATATACGGTGGCATATTGTACACAAGTGCAGGTGACAATAGTAGTCAAACCCAAAAAGGTATAAGCTTTATATTCAATGCTGTTCTCGGCTTGCTTTTATGGATAAGTGCCTACGCAATAATTAACTTCCTTGTGCCTGGAGGGCTATTCACATGAGTAGGAAATTAGCAGGTATTTTGACTCTAGTATTGTTGTTTGCGGGAATTGTCAGCACTACTTCGTTGAGTCAAACAGCAACTGCTGCTGAATGTAAAAACGAAGTTTCATTGCTACCCGGAGCAAAGCCATGGTATTCGGGCTTGTGTAAAATGGATGGCGCAAACAAAACAAACGATATAGAGCTCACTACTCCACAAGAATCTGGCACAAAAATAGCGCTTAATATTTTAAATATAATCATGGTTTTGGCCGGTTATGTTGCTGTTGCTTATGTAATGTGGGGAGGGTTTAACTACCTGACCGCAACTGGAGACTCTGGAAAAACCGCTAGTGCCAAAAGAACTATTACAAATGCGTTAATTGGGTTACTTATTTCACTTTCGGCTGTGGCGATAATATATTTTATAGGAGGCGTATATGGTATACCGTAGAGTTTTATTTTTGTGCGTAGCGCTATTTGCGGTTGTTGGTTTGTCTTTTTTTGCAAACAACGCTCACGTTGCGGCAGCTCCAGACGAAGAGCCACCAAAGCCAGCCATTGACGTTGCCGACCCCGGTAAACTGTCTGTCGATGAAGGCGAAGTCGGCATTTTAAAAGCCGACAGCGGGACTATCGTTACAAATACACTTAATGCTGTTTACGGAATCAGTGCAGTTATTGCAGTAATTGCCATTATTGCTGCTGGAATAATGTATACAATTTCCGATGGCGATCCTGGCAAAATTAGTACAGCGAAAAATGCGATTATATATGCGACGGTAGGTTTGGTGATTATAGGCTCGGCGTTTATAATTACAGGTATAGTCCAAAGAATAGGAACATAAATATGCAAAGAATCAAAAAAATTTCCTTTATAGCCTCAATAGCGGTGCTATTACTTGCAGTAGTCAGCTTGCTCTCTTCGGATATTGCTATGGCCGCACTACCAGGCTGTGGGACAAGTAATACACAAATATGTACTGCAAGCGACGACCTGCTTGGAGGTATATTGAAAGACGTTATAAATGTAATGCTTTACCTTGCTGGAGCGATTGCGGTAATCATGGTGGTGGTTGGCGGTATTCGCTATATTACTAGCGACGGTGACCCTGGTGCGGCTAGTAAAGCAAAAAGTACGATTATATATGCCTTGGTTGGCCTGGTTGTAGCAATAATGAGTTTTGGTATAGTAAACTTTGTGTTAGATAGGATAAAAGCATGACATTAAAAAGAATAAAAAATACACTACTATCAATTTCAGCAATTGTTTTTCTTAGCGGCGTAGGTACTGTTTGTATTACTCCCCCATCAGCTTTGGCGGACACAAAAACAGAAGCACAAACAGCTGTCGACGATCTCAGCGGTACTCATGTTGATGGGACAAACAAAATAAAAACTACCATAAGAGACATAATCAACATCTTGCTGTTTTTGATCGGTATGATTGCGGTTATCATGATTGTTATTGCAGGCTTTAGGTTTGTAACAAGCAACGGTGACTCCAATACTGTATCTTCGGCCAAAAATACAATTATTTACGCTGTTATTGGTATCGTAGTCGCAGTCATGGCCTACGCCATAGTGAACTTTATATTAGATAATATAGCTTAAATATGTTTCGTATTTTTATTTTACTTACACTTCTTGTAGGCACAGTAGCAAGTCTCGCGCAGCCTGTATCTGTGTTTGCGCTTGATGGCAATGATGAGACCAGTTCTAGAGAAGCGCTCAAGCAAGTTGGAGATAATCCTGAAGAAGAGTGTAAAGCTAGAGGGGGCAAGCTCAATGCTCAAGATGAATGTGTCGATAGTAACGGCAAGAGTCTTAATGAGGTGACATATACACTTCGCAATGTTGTGAACCTTCTCCTATATGTAGCAGGTATTATTGCCGTAGTTATAATTGTTATTGCAGGCTTTAGGTTCGTAACAAGCAACGGCGATGCCGCACAGGTTTCAAAGGCCAAAAACACTATAATATATGCGCTTGTAGGCCTTGTAGTTGCGGTTATGTCATACGCTATAGTGAACTTTATTTTGGAAAATATATAAGACAAATGAGGAATAATATGAAAAACATAAAGAAAATATTAGGATCGGCACTACTTGTTTTGGGTGTTGGCTTGCTGTTTGTGCCGGCAACAAGCCAGGCAAAAGTCACCATAGATGATGCTAACGCAGAAAACCACAAAGTAGCCTGTGATAAAAACGGCGGAACGGTAGATGGAAATGGCAACTGTAGCGAGGGCGGCTCAGACATTGCCAGTATATTTCGCGCTGTAACGAATACGATGTTGTTTTTGGTAGGTGCTGTTGCGGTTATCATGCTAATTGTTGGTGGATTTCGTTATGTCACAAGTAATGGCGACCAAAACTCTGTTACGGCTGCCAAAAACACTATAATGTACGCACTGATTGGTATAGTAGTAGCTTTCCTAGCATTTGCGGCTGTTAACTTTGTCACCAACCAGTTGGAAAACGCAAATACGTCCGGAGAGTCAGGCTATATACAACAAGCAAGTATTTTGGTATAACTAAAGCATACATCTTATAAACATAAGGAGAATACAAAATGAAAATATCAAACTTAAAAACAAAACTACAGATGTTTGCTGCGACAAATTTCGCAGTGCTAACTCTAGTTGTTGGTGGAGTACTAGGCCTGTCTGCAACAGCCTTGGCTGCTGAGCAAACCTGTACTATTGAGTCTGGTAACAGTACGGCAGTTAATGATCTTACTAACCCACTCAGTGATGGTAGCGCCTGTGCTAAGGGTAATGGTCAAGGAGATAACTTGAACGACATCTTCAAAACAGTGGCTAACATTCTACTCTTTGTAGTTGGTGCTGTTGCGGTTATCATGCTTATCATTGGTGGTCTGCGCTACGTTACAAGTAATGGCGATCAGAACGCTGTAACAGGAGCAAAAAATACTATTATGTATGCCATCATTGGTATAGTAGTAGCCTTCCTGGCGTTTGCGGCTGTTAACTTCGTGACTTCACAGCTTGAAGCAGCGAATACAAACTAGTATATATTGATCAATTTTAAAACCCCGGATTGCCGGGGTTTTAAAATATGTACAAGTTTGTTTAGTTGATTTGGATCTTGCGAGCTTGCTCGGCTTTTACCTTAGTAAAGGTAATTGTTAGAACGCCATCTTTTAGAACTGCTTCAACTTCATCTTCTTTTACTGCTACAGGTAGTGCAAGTGTTCGGCTGAACTCACCCCAATAGCACTCTTGTATGTGCCACTGAGTTGCTTCAGAATCGTCGCCACTTGAAAGCGTACCACTGATAGTCAAGATACCATCTGAAATACTTACATCAAGGTCTTGCTTGTTAACGCCGGCTGTTCGGGCTTTAACAACGAGCTTGTGCTCTGATTCGTAAACATCAACTGCTAGTTGGCCTGGTACAGCTGAGCTGTCTTCTTCCCAGGTTTCCTCAACAATCGTTGCAGATCCTTCAGTAGGTTGATCGTCCTCTTCATTTAAAAATGCGGCTGCTAATTCATCTTCGATCAGCAAGTCGTCATCGCTAGTAGTTTTTTTTGCCATAGGTCTCCTCCACTTATTGTCGTTTTATAAACTCGCTTGACAATCCATGTCCTAGGAATGATTATAACTAATACATACTTAAAAATCCAGCGAAATAAGTAAAAATTACAATGTTTGATAGCTTGTTGCAAATTATTGCCCCACACCACTGTTATTCTTGCCAAAATATAGGGTCTATTTTGTGCAGCAGTTGTATATATAACATCGTAAATGAAAGCCAAAACGTATGTATAGAGTGCTTTAAGCCAAGTTCGCGAGGTATCTGTAGTGTATGTAACCCACCATTCTCGAAAGCCTGGTTTGTTAGCTTGCGTGAAGGAGAGTTGGCTACCGTAATAGACGATTTTAAATGGTCGCGTACATATGATGCTTATAAACCCCTGGCGCTGCTTTTAGACAAACATTTGCCAGTATTACCCACGAATACCGTTATAGCACCTATTCCAACTATATCGAAACACAAAAGAATACGAGGCTATGATCACATAGATATTGTATGTGCTGAATTTGCCAAACAAAGAAACCTTACGAAACGAAATTTATTAAAACGAAAAAATAACTTTGTTCAACACAAGGCAACTAAAAATGAACGAAAAATGCAGGCAGATAAAGCATTTGAATGTGACGAAGCGCTAGACCCCAACGTGCCGTATCTGATAATTGATGATATTGTCACAACCGGCTCAACAATCAAAGCAGCGACCCGGGTTCTCAAAGGGGCTGGTGCCAAAGAGGTGTGGGTCGCTGCTATTGCTCGGCAGCCACTCAACTAGTGAGTGAAAACCAAATTTATTTTTTTATGTCGTAAGCTAGAGCTAGAAGCATTGGTCCTGTGATCAATGCGTACAGACCAAGGATCCATACAAATGCAACACCTGCTGATGCTGGTTGCATTAGCAGAGTAACTCCAACTATTACAGACAATATGCCTGTAATAACGAGGATAGTTTTGCTGGTTGCTGCGTCTTCTTCGAAAATAGCTGAAAATACATCAACTATACCGCGTGCAATTAGGATTAATCCTACGATTAGCACGAATGCTGCGAAAGCGATGCCTGCGTGTCGTAGCAAGTACACACCTACACCTATTTCAGCAACGCTTAACAGTACTGTTAACACGCGGGATAGAAAAGAAACTTTTCCGTTACCGATGTTAATTAGTCCCACCACGAGTCCCACCACACCACTTGCAAGCAAGAAGGCGCTAACTAGATACACAAGTGTAACCAGTGTCAGAGCTGGCCAGAAAACAGCCGCCAGTCCGAACAGGATTGCTACAATCCCACGTAGAGCTAGAACGCCCCACAAATCTTTTGATATTTGACTCATTTGATACCCTCCTATTATTTAGTATCTGACTTATATATACGCTTTTTTAAGGTTGTTGTCAATTTGTATCAGTATAGTAGAGTGAGTTTGTCAAAATAAAAGTATAGTAAACCCTTGTTATATTTTGTTACTAAGCCTTAATTTTTTTGTTTGTTCAATAAACTTTAGGCAGATAAACCAAATTTGTTGGAAATTCTAGTACCTTCTGCTTTTACAAACGTTGCTTCTTCAGATTCTGCCTTCTTTTTCCCCTGATCAGTCTTATCTTTTGCCTGTTTTCTAGCTTTTTTCATGATTTCTTTTGATTCTTGATCTACGCCATCAGTAATCTCTTTGGTTGTTCTCTCACTATCAGTTACGACTTTGACGCATTCTACAGCTATATCGTTAATATCTCCCACAACCCTATCTACCGTAGCTTTGCAACAACCTGCTCCAAGCGAACAAACAACTTCAATTTTTGCTCGTGGCGCATAAGTTGTGGTAGTAACTTCTTCTGAATCCATATGACCTGGGTACATGGAAAACATTTCTTGTTGAGTTTTTGTTTTTTTCTTAATGTCTTTTTTGAGATTAACACCGAGATCACACTGGTCATTTTCACACCCATTGCGAGCCTTGATGGCAAGCTCATCAAGCACGTGCCTTAAAGATAGTCCCAGAGTACCAGTAATAGCCTCTTCTTTCGGCGTAGATTTGCCTTCATCTGGTTTTTCGGGAGCTTCATCTCCCAAAAATATAACTTCTTTTTTGCTCATACAACAATTATATATTCAGGTAAGTTTTATCACAAGCTTAAACACAATCGCCAAGTCCGACAAGATATCGCTTCGCTCCTCCACTTGAAAGTGCTCGGAATACATTACTGTGCTCTTTCTCGCTACGCCGAACTCGCGACTATTGTTGGCTAAAGCCACCAAGTCGCAAGTGTAAACTATCAAGAATACCACGCAAAAACCTCAGCCAAAGCTGAGCTCCTTGTGATCGAACTTGCGACTATTGCTGGCTTACGCCATCAAGTCGCAAAACCGAATTGTTGGATAGACCAAGCAAAAAGCCGGTTTAAAAACCGACTCTCTGCTTGGTACGCCCGGCAAGATTCGAACTTGCGACACCTGGTTCCGAAGACCAGTGCTCTAATCCACTGAGCTACGGGCGCGCGTGCCGTGGCATATTGCCACGACTAAAAATAAAGGTGCATTCTCGTAAAGAGAACAAAGCCGATTTTAACAGATACCGGTAGATAGCGCAAAACAAATTCCTGACTTTTGAAATGATCTCTTTGGCTATTATCATTAATTTCTCTATCAATGTATCTAGAGATATATTTCAATCGAAATTAACAATAATATCTCAAAGACCTCTATCTCAGAAAGCCTAGGATTTGTTTTGCGCTATCTACTCTAAAGCCGTAAACGACGAAGTAAATTATCCATCGCGTCAAGATGCAAATCTTCCATAGGGAGGTAAGCGCCAAGGATATCGACGATTTTTTCGCCTTCATTTTCAGTGAAATATATTGTTAGTGCCTGGCCGAATCTTTTAGTCGGCATCAGCATAACTGAGAAAAGTGCTCCTTCCTCCAATATTCCAAATGAACGAAATTCATCAAAACTATGGAATTGTTCGCCTATGTGAAGCCCGTTGAAGCTGAGGCTGTAGCGTAGCACGCGGGTCGGACGACGAATATAGACCATCAAGGCTATCGCCATGATCACAATTAATGCTGTGAATGTCCATTGCTGCTGCCATATAGACACACCAAGCAAAACGACAACTACACTTATAAAACCTATAAACCATGCTCCGTCACGTTGGTGATCGATACTTTCAGACGCCTCCCAGCTTATAGACTCTGCCGGAACTTCGTCTGCGGGCTGTTGTTGTGGTGTTTGGGGTGCATTTTCAACCGGAGTCTCTCCGTTTGTAGTCCCCTCCTGAGGTTGCCAATAATTTTGCCCATCGTTTGGCTGCATAGTTTAATTATATCACTTAAAGTACTTGGAGTAATTCGTCCTTTTGGACTCATCAGCATAAATACACATTTATGGTTACTCCCGAAGGTTGTTATCTGGAGCTAGGCTCTACAAATAACAACCTTCCGGCGGAGACGAATCTCCACCGACCTGTTCCCAGGTTTTTGTTTGAATGGTAGGCTTCAAACTGCCTTTCCTACTTTTTCAGCAACAGATCAGTTCTTTGTTTCTGCGAACGGATCAGTGTTATCGATCTTGCCGGTGTCGCGGCCGCTCTGTGCGTCCTCGACAACAACCAAGGTGCGCATCTGCTTGAGTGCGGCCTTGCCAGTGACCGACTTGCTGGCCACTGTGATCTCGAGGTCCTCGTTGGGGTATTTCTTACCCCCAAAGGTACGAACCTTGAACGATCCAGTTCTCCACTGGTTGAACTGAGTGACGCCACGCTGCAGAATGGCCTGAGAGTCGCGGAAGTCTGTTCGACATCCATTGATGATGATCATCACGTCCTGAAAGGACTTCGACAGCCCGGACGTATCCGGGTAGGCTTCCGTAATAGCGCTGAACAATGAGCCTCCACCTGGCTGAGCACTGGTGTTTCCAGTGTACCGACCCTTGACGGCGTCGGTAATCACCTTGTCCAGCGCATCGGTCTGTGCTTTGGTAGCGCCGACCGACTGCTTGGTTTTCACCAGGCAGTCCGACAGGATGTTGGTCGTGTCGTTGTAGTAGGTGATCAGATCCTGCTGCTTCTTGTTGCCGTCGTTTGTGACGCTGTTGCTGATCACAAAGTAGAGCAGGCCAAGGAGCAGTACAGCTCCAATCGCGCCGAACCACTTGAACTTCTTGATTGCTTCAAGAGCTGTCATGTACTTCTCTCTTTCGAGTTGATTTATCGATAAAGATCGGACGAATCGAATGATTCATCCTTTGGCTTGTTTGACGTTGTGATGACGTATCCGAGGGGATCAAGGCGGAGCAAACCCCACCAAATACCCAGAGAAAGGAAAAGAACAATGAAGAACATGAAGATCTTGGCTCCAGTTTTAACTGGAACGAGATCCTTTAGCTCAACATAGCCAACTCCCGCATCTCCTGCGTCCTCGCATTTCATGCACGGGCGCTTGTAGGGAAAGTCGACGAGCACAGTTTTACCAACCAAGCCCGCCGAGTTGTGGTCGTACTTGACCTTCAACTTCTTTCCATTGCTGTAGACACTTGTCGGAACGTTCCCGAACAAAGTATCTGGTTCAAACGGGGTTTGCTTGAGCCTCAGGCTTAACGCCGTCAGCATTGCTCCGTTTCCTTGGGGCATTCCGGTAGCTGCACGTGACCACTCGACGGTTTTGCCGTCAGTGCCCACGCCAATTGCCAGAATGATTCCATTCTTTGAAATGCTCCATTTACCAAGACTCGTCCAGTAGGCCTTAAGGGCTGTGATGTAGTCGTCTGGGTTGCTCACCTTGCTGGCGGGCATCAGAACAACGTGCATGTCACCCTGTAGATCACTACCTAGAGCTGCGTTTAGTCTCATGAGTCGGTCATTCCACTGGGGAATGTTGTCGACCTTGAGGCTTCCAACAGCTTGGAGCTTGGTTGCTTGCATGCCGTAGTCGTACAGAACATCATCGCCCAACTTGTCAGTGTGCTTTGGAAGCAATCTGGCTTTTTGGTACTTTGCGATGCTGCCACTGTACTTTTTGTACAGATCACTCTCGCTTGCAAGAATGAAGTTTGCGTATTTGAAGACCCCTGTAACAGGGTCGCTCATACCCGCTTTTACATTTTGCTTTGCAGTGACCCAGCGAGCTGGAGCTTCGCGCGGAACATCACCAGGAATACTACGCCCACCTCTCCACGGTTGCGGATTGGCTTCGAAGTAGTCGTCCCCGATTGTGATTGTTCGCCCGAGATTGTCATCCAAGACATAATCAAGCTCGTAGGTTGCATATGGACAGTGATGGTCAATCACCTCGGTGTATGCGGCACTGGTCTGTCGACCATTGCTGTCATACTGTGCGGGGTGATAAATGTATTCGGTGTCGCACACATACGTATGCGAACAAGAACCATCCTTTTCACATCTGTCCGGTACAACTCTGGCTTGAGTAACACTTCCGTTGTAAAACTCCTTGTAGCCATTTATCGCACTGTTGCGCGACAAGTTTG
>CAYGHK010000002.1:0-4428 GCA_964349645.1 uncultured Candidatus Saccharibacteria bacterium
GGTTCAAGTATAGATACTTTTATAGTTCACAACCCTGGACACCAAGTATCAAATTTTGAGGAAACGTTTGAAAAATACGATCAGCTACTGCTCGAAGAATTGATAGTTGGTCAGGAAATAACAGTCAGTGTTCTAGATAAAACTGCATTGCCAGTTATTTTAATTATTCCGCCAGAAGGTGAAGAGTTCGACTACGACAATAAATATAATGGTAAAAGTCAGGAATTAGTGGAGCCAGATATACTTTCACCGAAAATAGTTAAGAAAGCAAAAGCTCTAGCCGAAAAAGTACATCAACTTACAGAGTTGGAGCATATTTCTAGAACAGACATGATAATTTCGCCCGACGGAGCAATTTATACGCTTGAAACCAATACTATGCCTGGGCTTACAGAACAAAGCCTTTTTCCAAAAGCAGCAGAGGCCACGGGTATGTCTATGTCTGATTTGGTAGAAAAACTCATCAAGCTAATATAGCTATAAGAATAAGTAGCATTTATTACAAATTTATAGTATAATCTTTCTTATGCACTTAGGACTCATACAAGATGATTCCTAGATAGAAAGGTGGATTCGTTGCAAGCTCTTTTCATACTCGCACCACTAATTGTGGTGATTGTGATCGCAGGATTTACAGTCCTACGTTCACTAAAGATGATCGGTCCAACTGAGGTCGGTCTTGTGACAAAGCGCTTCGGTAAGAAACTCGATGAGACCAACGTTATCGCCATGAACGGCGAGGCAGGTTTTCAGGCAGAGTTGCTTATGCCGGGGTTGCGTTTCAAGCTCTGGCCAATCTTCACGATCGAAAAGTACCCATGGGTGCAGGTGCCTGCCGGTGAAATCGGCGTGGTAATTGCACAGGTGGGTAAGCCACTCCCAACTGGAGCAAAGAGTGCTCAGTACAAGGATGTATTTGGTGATTTTGGTGATCTGAAGGCGTTTCTAGATGGAGAGGGTCAGAAGGGTGTACAGCGTCCGGTGCTGCCTCCGGGTAGTTTGGCGCCAATTCACCCCGTGGCCTTCATGGTTGTAACAAACGATCAGGTTTTCGGTGAGCCAGTTTCGACTGAGCTACCGTTTGACCACGCAACAGGTGAGCTCAACGCGCAGAGTTTCGGCTTAACGTCGAATGATCTGCGAGTTGTCAACATTACTCCCGTACAGGGAGCTGATGTGATGGGTATCGTTACGGTACTCGAAGGTCAACCTCTCGACAAGGGTGATATCGCAAGTCGTCTTGACGGCTACAACGATATCAAGCAGATGGAAGAAGAAAACAAGTCTGACAGTGAAATAATTGCTGCCTTGCTTGGTACTAAGAACGATGTCCACAATAACTACCAGGACTTTCAGAAGTTCCTGGACGAAGGTGGGCGTATTGGTCTGCAGCACGATCCGTTGCTGTACGGTGCATATCTTCTCAATCCGCTGCTTGTCAGGGTTGAACTTGTGCCGATGATCGTTGTCGAACAAGGTGAAGTCGCTGTGATTAAGTCTTACGTCGGTTTGCCGTCGCAGGACACTTCCGGAGAAGACTTCAAGTTTGGCTCGATCGTCAAGCCTGGTCACCAGGGTATCTGGAGCGAAGTGCTTCGGACAGGTAAATACCCGATCAACCCTCGCTGTTATGCAGCCGAGATTGTGCCAACCTCAATTCTGACGCTCAACTGGGCGACAGCAACGAGCGAGGCTCACGATCTCGACAAGGGTCTTTCGTCAATTGACGCGAAAAGCCGTGAAGGTTTCGTGTTCAAGATCGACCTGCAGGTTCAGATCCACGTACCTGATACGAGAGCATCTCGTGTCATCAGTACGGTTGGTACAATGCAAAACCTTGTCAACGAGGTTCTACAGAGTGCCGTCGGCAACTATTTCCGTAACTCTTTGCAGCAACTCCAAGCGGTCAGCTTTATCGAGACCCGCGACAAGGTGCAGCAGGAAGCGGAACAGCACATCAAGGAATACCTTGCTGCGTACGACGTTGAAGTCCGGGGTGTTTACATCCAGGATGTCGTGTTGCCCGAGGAGCTGGTCGTCGTATTGACCAAGCGAGAAATCGCCAACCAATCCAAAGAGACATTTGCTCAGGAGAAGTTGGCACAGGATGCTCGAATCGAACTCGAGAACGCCAAAGGAACAGCCGATGCACAGTCGCAGCTGGCTGAGTCCAAGGTGTCTATCGAGATCGCAACCAACGAAGCGAGCGCCAAGAAGGCGGAAGCTGGTGGTGTTGGTGAATTCACCAAGGTGACTGGTCAAG
Organism: uncultured Candidatus Saccharibacteria bacterium; assembly: GCA_964349645.1. Lineage (GTDB taxonomy): Bacteria > Patescibacteriota > Saccharimonadia > Saccharimonadales > Saccharimonadaceae > JACPYF01. The sequence continues at coordinate 2,264 of CAYGHK010000002.1, forward strand.
CAGAAGCCGACGTGATCGAAGCCAAGGGCGTAGCGGAAGGAGCCGCGATTAAGGCTCAAGGCCTGGCTCGTGCTGAGGGCTACGAAGCTCAAAAGCAGGCAGTTGGTCCTGAAGCAACAGCACTGGTCGCAGTGTTCGGTGAGATTGGTGACGGCAACGTCAAGATCGTGCCGGACGTATTGGTCGGTGAGGGCGGTGATTCCATTAGTGGTCTCGCTGCCTCACTCATGGGCCAGATTCAGGCCTCGAGCGCTAGTTCCAAATCTAGCTCAAAGAGCGATGAATCTCCTGCGACCGAGGAGGGTGCACCTGCACCATCCGAACCTGCTGCATCTGATGCTGAAGACGAAAGTCCGCAATCACCAGACGCAGAACCTTCAGAAGAGCCTGCAGCGGAAGTTGCGGGGGATGAAGGTGATAACCCTGAGTCATTGAGTGGTAGCAATACCGCCACTCGATGACTTAAGGAAAAAGGCAGCCTAGGAGCCTTTAATTCTGGCAAAGTCCTGACCGAATGGATCAGGCCGGCGAATGTTTAAAAGAGAGTTTCACTCACTTTTATAACATTCGCCGTAGGTGGTAGTCTTATGAAATTTCTTAAAAAAATTCATGAACTACCGCCTCAACTTACGTAAGTGTGTACTTGCGCTGATGATTCCAAAAGGATGAAAAGTTGCTATACTTGTCCTAATGTATAAATTGAAAAAGTACTTATAAGATGAAATTACTACAACTAAATATTTGGGGCGGTAGGTTAGAGAAGCAGATTGCTTGGCTGCTTGAGTCGGAAAAACCAGACGTCATCTGTCTTCAAGAAGCGATTTCAATAGAAGGCGGCAATAGCGGAGGATTTTTCTTAACAGTAGAAGAAATACGAGATAAGCTCAACATGCAGTTGGCCTATTCCCCTACGGTATCTTTTAAATTCATGAATCGCAGAGCTGAATTTGGAAATGCAATACTTAGCAATATCCCAATTGAAAAACAAAACACGGTATTTACCAGCCAACAGTATGTTGAAAATTTTGACTTTGATACTCACGATTACAATATAAGGAATTTATTGCACGTAACATATAAAGTGAACGGTGAAAATATACATGTTTTGACGCACCATGGTTATCATTTACTTGAGCACAAAAACGGAAATGACGAGACTATGCGTCAATGCAAGCTAATAGCTGATTATGTAAATAGTCTCGAAGGCAAAGTAATATTGGCTGGAGATTTTAATCTTTCCCCAAACAGTCAATCGCTTGAACAGCTCAACCTTATGCTTAATAACCAATGTATAGAGCATAAGGTAACTACCACGCGGACTCCACTTACGCACAACCTAGAGGTTTGTGACTATGTATTTACCAGTAAAAATCTGAATGTTAAAAGCTTTAATATATCAGATGAAATAGCCTCAGATCACAAAGCTCTAATTGTAGAAATTTAAACTTACCGCAAGTTCTTTTTGGTATCATTTTATTATGCAAAAAACTGTTTTATTTTTAAAACGTAAACAGCATACATCAATTTTTGTAGCTTTTATATGTGTGGGTATATTGCTGGGGGTAGCTTATGTAGTTTTACCAAACAGCGCTCCTGTGTATGGCCTAGGTTGGTTTATTTTTTCAATTTTGTTGCTCGTTTTTTGTTTTTGGAAACGAACGACATGGTTGCTGTCATTTGCTATTGTGTCTGGTATGTTGATCGGAATTACAAGAGCAGCTCCTATGTATCAGCAAGTTGCAGAGTACGAAGCCGTAATGGGAAGCGTAACGGACGCGACGGGGATTGTTAGCGAAGATGTAGCTATTGGAAAGCGTGGTGATAAACAATTAAAAATAACAAACGTCACAATAAACGGGCGTAGCTTTTCGGGTACTGTTTGGATAAGTACTAATAGTCATTTAAATTTAAAACGAGGATATGAAATTACGGCTAACGGAAAAATCAACGATGGTTTTGGGAGCTTTTCGGCAAGTATCTATAATGCAAAAATAATTGAAGCAAAAGATACACACAAAGACAAAGCACGCGAAATTCGTGACTGGTTCAGCGACAGTATACGAGTTGCTATTCCAGAACCGGAAGCTAGTCTGGGTATTGGTTATCTTGTTGGACAAAAATCAAGTTTGCCAGAAAACCTTCAGGAACAGTTAAAAATCGTTGGG
>CAYGHK010000002.1:4528-27451 GCA_964349645.1 uncultured Candidatus Saccharibacteria bacterium
CATAGAAATATCGTTAGATGTCGTCGGCTTAGTCATTCTTTATACCTTATTGATAATGGCCGGAATATATATGCAAAGATCCACAAAACATAACTTTAAAGAAGACAATATTGTAGAGTGATATATGATACAATTACCATAAACATGATAGGTGAACATCAATCACTAGCAAAGCAGCAAAACGGTTTTACCATAGTAGAGCTACTAATAGTCATCATTATTATAGGGCTGCTGTCATCGCTTGTCTTGGTTGCTTACACCGGCATACAGGCTAGAGCCAAAGACGCTGATATTCAAGCAGATCTTCGTGGAATGGTTACTAAGCTTGAGTCCTTCTATATAGACTACGGAAGGTATCCTATTTCTACGGGGGAGCTAATTACTGCAGGTCTTAAGGCTACTAAATCGGCTTATTTGGCCACTGGAAACAATTTACTCTACTGTAGAGACGTGGCAGCGGGCAGTAACTATGCAATTGTTGGAGCCAGCGGCTCTGGAACTAAATATAGTGTTTCAGGTCAAACAAAAAGTGTTACTACTTATTCAGGCACATTTCCAGGAGTTTCGCAGACTGTAGTGTGTCCTTCTTTTGGTCTAGATTCTAGCGGTAACTCATGGGGTCTTAACGGCGGAACATGGGTCACATGGGTCGGTGGCTAAAGTTTATTTTGCTATAATAAGTTTAATAACTACTTTTTAAATTGAAAGATTTTTATGGCAGGACACAATAAATGGTCAAAAATTAAGCGTCAAAAAGGTGCGAATGATGCAAAGCGTGGTGCAGTTTTTACAAAACTAGGCAGTCTTATCGCCATTGCTGCGCGTGGTGGTACCGACACTTCTACCAACTCTGCGCTTGCTATGGTTGTTGAAAAAGCAAAGGCAGCAAATATGCCAAATGCAAATATACAGCGTAGCATTGACCGAGCAAAAGACAAAAATGCTGCTCAACTTGAAGAAGTTGCTTACGAAGGCTACGGACCAGGCGGCGTAGGACTCATAATTGAAGCTGCTACAGACAATAAAAATCGTACATTTCCTGAAGTAAAAAATGCTCTTACAAAAAATGGAGGTAGAATAGCCGAGCCGGGCAGCGTAGCTTTTCAGTTTGATAGAAAAGGTGTAATTACAGTTTCAGGTAGTGGTGAAGATGCACTTCTGCAAGTTTTAGATGCCGGTGCCGAAGATGCCAGCGAAGAAGAGGGTGAGATAATTGTATATACAAATGCCAAAGACTTAGCTAAAGTGCGTGAAGAAATAGTCAGCGGTGGCCTTGAAGTAAAAGACGCTGGTTTGGAGTATGTACCAAAAAATACAGTAGAGCTTGATAGCGAGAAGTCAGAGAAAATGCTCAAATTGCTTGATCTAATAGATGATTTAGACGATGTAATAAATGTTAGCACCAACGCCCAGCTCTAAACATTTGATATAATGTGCTTATGTATACTCGCAAACCAAAAAATATTGTTAGTAAGGTTATAGATTTGACTACAGGCCTTCAGGCAAAGGAAGCATCACACACCTGGATGGGCGAAGATAAAACTCGAGCAGCGCGATTTGGTTCAACTTCGCGAGAAACTTTTGCACAAAGACGACAGGCAGATAGGGATAGAGCAACTATAGGAAGGTACTCTGACTCTTCAATCGCCAATAGCTCAACTGCAGTAAGAGGAGATTTATCAAGAGCAGCTCGTTCTCAGAGAGAAAAAATCAACCAACGTTTCGATAGACCCGAAGAGCCTACTCAGGATATTTCCAATCCACTTCCACCGCAGACGCCAAGTTCTCCTGCTCCTTCAAATACACCATTTTACCCTGAATTTAGACCAAAGTTGTGATAGAATGGCTCTTACGGAGTGGAGGGATTTTGCGGCGGATGTAGCTCAGTTGGTTAGAGCGCCGGGTTGTGGTTCCGGAGGTCGTGGGTTCAATTCCCATCATTCGCCCCACAAAGAATTAAATATATGAAATATCATCATCAAAAAGGAATAGTAGAGAGGGACAAAAAAGGTCATAAAAAATTGTGGCTAGGATTCTTCATGGTTTTTGCAATAGTTTCGTATGGTGGATTTCTATTTGCAGTTCTTAATTTGAACGGCTGGCCACTTGTAGACGTAGCATCAACCGCTCGAGTCGTTAAAACTACCAAACCAACTACTAACAAAATATTTATTCCCGCAATAAATGTCCAAACAAGCACCGACTCCATAAAGATCGAGGGAGATCCTTCTTATAGTGATGTTGTTGTTTCTGGGCCTAGCCTTGGATTTGGAATTACACCACAAAGCTTAAGACAGGCTTCGTTGTTTTATAGCATAGATCAGGTTAGGAGTGGCGACGAAGTTTTTCTTGACAATCAAGGCACGCGGTATGTCTACGAAGTTTCTCAAAAAGTAAGTGAAGACGATACGAAATTAACTATCAAAACTAGCAACAAAACAATTGTTGCAAAAACTGTAGGTACTATTGTTTGGAACGACGGCACTCCTGTGCTCGAAACTTTTTAATTTTTTTAAGCTAGATTTCTCTAAAAGGTTCAATTTTTGCACCGAGTGAATTTAGTCGATTTGCAAAATCTTCATAACCTCTCGCGATTGAGTAAATATTACGAAGAGTTGAAACACCTGGAGCTGCAAGCATTGCCAGTAAAATAACTACAGCAGGCCGCAGTGCTGGCGGTGTAACTATCTCGGCACTTTTCCAGTCTGTTGGCCCTTCTATGTAAGCTCTATGTGGGTCTAGTAGTTCGATATTCGCATTTAGCTTGTTAAGTTCGGTTAAATATATAGCTCTATTTTCAAAAGACCAATCATGCAGTAGTGACCTTCCTTTTGCACTAGCAGCTATAAGCGCAAAAAATGGTAGATTATCCATATTAATACCAGGAAAGGGCAGCGCGTGTAGTTTATCTTTAGCGGCAATTAGCGAGCTAGGCTTTGTCGTTATGTCAGCCAGTCTAGTAAATCCATTTTTAGCTTTGTATTCCTTGCTTAGTTCGTACTCAAAGCCCATTTTTTCCAAAACCCCAAGCTCTATTTCCAAAAATTCCATAGGAGCGCGCTTAATTGTAATCTCCGATTTTGTGATGATCGCAGCGGTCAGCAAACTCATAGCTTCTATTGGGTCTTCAGAAGGGAAGTATTCAATATTTTTATTTATTTCCTTAAGCCCATGAACATGTAGTGTTGTCGTACCGATACCTTCTATTTTGACCCCAAGTTTTTGTAGGAAGAAGCATACATCTTGTACCATATAGTTAAAGCTGGCATTACGAATAATTGTTTCACCGTCGTTCATTGCGGCACCGAACAGTATGTTTTCCGTTACAGTTTCGCCACGTTCCGTTAGAACGATAGGTCTTGTAGGTTTTTGCCTATTTACAGAAACATCATAAAATTCATCTTTAGCTATAACTTCAAGGCCAAAAGGCCGCAAGCCATCTAGGTGTGGTTCGATTGTTCTTGTGCCGAGATTACAGCCACCCGCGTAGGGTAGGCGAAATTTCTTGTAGCGATGTAGTAAGGGCCCAAGTACCATTAGTATGCTTCGGGTTTGTTTAGCAGCCTTAATGTCTATATCTTCTAGTTTTAAGCGCGCAGGAGGGATAATTTCTAAATCATTCTCCCCAAACCAACGAGTTTTTACGCCGATGCTATGGAGTACTTCAATAATCCTATTTACTTCTTCAATTCTAGCAACGTGACGTAGTGTAGTGGTGCCGCGGTTTAGCAAAGCCCCGCAAAGTATTGCAACAGCCGCATTTTTGCTGGTTTTTACTGCAATTTCACCGCTTAGTTTTTTCCCACCGTGCACGCGGAAATTAACGGTGCCCGATTGGTTAAAGTGTACTAAATCGCTTGAGAGAACCTCACTTATGCGCGCCAGCATCTCAAGACTGATATTTTGACCACCCTTTTCAATACGATTAACAGCACTTTGAGAAGTATTAAGGCTTTGTGCTAATTGTTGTTGAGTCAGACCTCTCGACAGGCGTGACTGCTGTATTAGGCGTCCTATTCTCGCTTTATAGGTATCATTCATGTGTAAAAAATTGTATATCATTTATGATATTAATGCAACAATAATATCTACAGTTCACGAAGTATAGTAATGAGTTATAATTGTAGTAATACGGGAGTAAAAATAAGTGACAAAAAAAAGGCGAACAACACTCTATTGCTTTTCACCACCGGTAATGTTGGCTACTTTTTTTGTTGAAGTCTCACTTATTATTTATACGTTGTGGCGCTATAAGCTGACACCTATCACAAGAATAATCGTTTCTATGCTAGCATTTCTAGCTATATTTCAGTTATCGGAGTTTATGGTATGTGGTGGAATGGGTGTTTCTGGGGTTGATTGGGCTCGTCTCGGCTTTGTGGCTATTACATTACTGCCACCTTTAGGAATTCATCTAGCTAACGAAATTGCTCAGCGCAGACATCGTAAAATTGTTTGGGTTAGCTACGCCCTCAGCGCAATGTTTATTAGCTTTTTCTTAGTGGTAGCAAATGCAATTGAACATAAAGTTTGTGGGGGCAACTACATAATTTTCAATCTAACCCAAAGCATAAACTGGCTGTATGCAACATATTACTATGGTTTGCTTGTGGTTGGTTTAGCCTATTGCTGGATGCAAGCAAATCGTACAAAAAAACCAAAAGAAGCAAGAGCTTTACGCTCTCTAGCAGCAGGCTATGCGCTCTTTATGATACCAACGATAACCGTTAATCTTTTAGATCAAAATACAATATCAGGTATACCGTCAATTATGTGTGGTTTTGCTGTCGTTTTAGCTTTTACTACTGTATTTTTCGTTGCACCAAATGTAGTAAAATTCAGAAATAATACTAAATTACGGGAGAAACTTCGGCCATGAAAGACAAAGAAATAGAGAAATTGATTGAAGCAGAAAAAATACGTCAAAGGTCTGGTCTGGAGCTTATTCCTAGTGAAAATTATGTCAGTGAAGATGTGCTAACTGCTCTCGGGAGTGTTTTTACTAATAAATATTCCGAAGGTTATCCGGGCAAGAGGTATTATGGCGGCCAAGAAAATACCGACCAGCTTGAGACCATAGCGATTGAACGTGCTAAAAAATTATTCGGAGCCGATCATGCAAATGTACAGCCTCATAGTGGAGCTCAGGCAAACGAAGCTGTATATCACGCCTGGTGCGAGCCGGGCGATACTATAATTGCCATGGATCTTTCTCATGGAGGACATCTGACGCACGGTCATCCCGTAACTATTCTTGCCAAACAGTTCAATTTTGTAAGATATGGTATCAAAGACATCTCAACCGGCGAGATTGACTACGACAGCTTAAGAGAGTTGGCTTTAAAGCATAAACCAAAGATTATTCTTGCTGGATTTTCTGCATATCCACGAGAGCTAGATTATGCCAAGTTTGCAGCAATCGGTGAAGAAGTGGGTGCTTTACTAGTGGCCGACATGAGCCACATCGCGGGGTTGATCGCTGGTGGCGTAGCTAAAAACCCATTTGATTACGGATTTCATGTTATTACAACTACAACCCACAAGACTCTTCGTGGACCTAGAGCCGGACTCATTCTTTCAAAAGGGGTAGTTGGTAATCCACTTAAAAAACCGGATCATACTATAGAAAATATACCGACTCTGATAGATCGTACAGTGTTTCCAGGCCTTCAAGGTGGGCCGCATATGCATGTAATTGCAGCAAAGGCAGTTGCTTTCAGGGAAGCTTCGCAGCCTGAGTTTAAAGTATATGCTAAGCAGATAGTAAAAAATGCCAACGCCCTTGCTGAGGCTCTAAAGAGTAAAGGTTTTGAGCTGGTTACTGGCGGGACCGATAATCACCTCATATTGGCGAATGTTAAAAACAGCTTTGATGTAGATGGGGATGAAGTTCAGCGTGCGCTCGATAGTGTTGGTATTACCGTTAATAAAAACGCTGTACCCGACGACACACTACCTGCGTTTAAACCAAGTGGTATACGTCTCGGCACTCCCGCTATAACCACACATGGAATGAAAGAAGCAGATATGCAGAAAATCGCCGACTGGATATACGAAACTACAGTCAATAGGTCAAATAGCAATCAACTTGATAAAATTAGACAAGAAGTACTTAGTTTTATTAGCAAATTTTAGTACGATAGCCTCAAGACGCTGCCCTAAAATATAAAATCGCCCCCGTAGAGGCGATTTTATATTTAAGAATGTTATATTCTTATTCTAACAAGTCACACCAGCTGCAATTGAAGTTGCTGCACCGTTGTACCAGTAACGAATCTTGTAACCGGTAAAGTTAGGTGAAGTACCACAAGCCCAACCGTATACAGTACCTGATGTTGTAAGAGCAGGTAGTGTAGCTGAAGTACCATCAGCTAGTACTGCTGCAAGGTCAGTTCCTAGAGCACCAACACCTGCACCAAAGCCTGCTTCGTTAGCAGGGTATACACCGTTGCTGTCAGCTGCAAAGGCTTCAGCCTTTTTAAGAACTGCTTGTGCATCAGTTTGGCTTTTTGCGTCACGTGCACGGCTTTGAATACCCGTGTAGGCAACAATCACCAACGCTGCCAAAATACCAATGATCACGATAACGATCAAGAGTTCGACAATGGTGAAGCCACTTTCTTTGTTTTTCATAGTTTTAATATCTTTAAAGGTCATCTTTTGCCCCCTAATTAATTTTGTTGTATGTACAAAGCATATACCAATTTAAACATAAGTGCAATACTTTTTTGTACTAATTATTTAATCTTGCAGCTCTAATATTTGCGGTGTATTCAATCGTATCACCACCGGCATCCAATGTGCTTGTGATAGTAATCTTAGCGCTTTTTGCTGCAGTCGGGTCACTAGTGGTAACATCTCCAGTAATAGTAGTGTAGTAAGTCACACTAAAGGCTTTAATACTGTCTCCTTGTACTAGTTGTATATCTGGGGTGCAGCTTGCTTGTGAACATCCTGTTTCTTTAGCAAGCTTTGTGCCACAAGTATTAGATGCAACATCTTCTACTAAAGTTCTTCTATAAAGTGTATTGTTTTTTACAAAATATATGACAACAACCGGTGCTATATTGCTTGCGCTTAGGTCGGTTATATTACTACACGCCGCAGTGTCTTTAAAAGCAGGTATTACTTTGGTGCCGCTTGTATCACTAGGGTTTTGTATTTGATCATAACCCTGAATACGCAAAATAGTTGTGCCCACAGGTGGGTCTGCATAGTCACTTGAGACACTATCGCTAAAATTTGCAGGGAGACTTGAGACTAGGCCAGAGCTGTTGTTTATATCATTTTCAATAGCATCGAATGCTCTTTCTTGCTGCTGCATAAGTAATCCTTTGGCATTTGGTGCAACAGTGCTGCTAACAAGAGTTATTAATACCGTTACAATCGCCAAGGCAATAAGGATCATCATAGGAGCAATAACGGCAATTTCTACTAGGGTAAAACCCCTTTGATTGTTAATTGACATATGTCGCATAACTTACCTTATATGAGCTAGTTCCGTAAGTAACTGTTGAGACAAGTTTAACTACATTGTAAACTGCTGAACACCCGTATGGAAATTGTGCAGTCACTTGTTCGATAACAGCGCCTAACTCCGGGTAATTGGCATTGACTGCAGCGGTTGGCGAACCACTTGCAGGCATCAGGTTGACCGCGGCTGAAACATTAGTTGATGCATTGCAGGTGAGTCCTGTACTTGTAACATCAGGATAACGTCTTAAGTTTGAGTAGGCTAAGTCACTTGCTTGAGCAGTGTTACGAGCAGTCGAGTTAATGCCAACCAGTACTACAAACAATTGATAAAACATTCCTACGAACATAGCAGCGGTAATAATTGTTACCAGAAGTTCAACTATAGTAAATCCCGATTGCTTTGTCTTCATAATGCTTATTATTAATTAGTATAAACCATCACTACTACTTTTCGCACTCTGCACCTTTATTATCAAGTCATCGGCCTCAGAATAGTAAAAGATGTTAAATTTTACACAATTGTCTATCAATCTTGGCGCAATAACCCTTTGTGAACTTACGCCTACCTTTGACGTTGTTGCGCTTGCTCCAATACCTGTCGAGACAAGACCTGTAGCAAAGTCACATATTGCGCCATTTGCATCAAGTGGCTGGTATACATAAACATCGTTTGTTTTGCCTAGTGTAATACCTCCGGCTGTTTTTGCTGTGTTGTTTAGGTCGGCATTTGTAGTTGCTGCGACCAAACTAAAGTTTGGACTGGTGGCCGACGAGGCAAGGAAGGGGCTTTTTAGTGCGTCCAGCCTAATACTTTGTATTATACCGTTTGCCTGAGCCTCACCCACATAAGATGCGTTAAGGAGTCTTGTGCTAGGGTAGCCCATATTTACAGCGTTTGTCACCGACGAGTCGCCGCTTGCTATAGGTGTACCGTCAATTTGTCCACTTTCATAAATGTCCTGAAAATGTATCATTATCGCCTTTATGTCATCTGCTCGTTCTTTGTCGCGCGCCACTGACTGAGCTCGTAACATTTGGACTGTTGCTAGACTAGCCAAAATACCGATTATAGTAGTAACTATTATCATCTCTACTACTGTAAATCCTTTATTTTTCATACCCCAACCTCCTCTGGTTCTTGTTCTAAGTTTATACGAAACGTATCTCTTACGGCGTCTGCAATTCGGTCTCGAATGTTAACAAGCCCCTGATACGTACCGCTGCCTGTATTTGTAATAACTAAAGCATTTTTCTCGTATACTTTAAAGCCGTCCATCTCTAAGTTTTTCATACCTGCATACTCAACAAGCCAGCCTGCTGCGATTTTTGAGAAATTTTCATCCATAGGAAATACCTTAACATCTGGATATTCACTACGCAGTGCTTCAGCTTGCCATTTTTCTACTATAGGATTTTTAAAAAAAGATCCAGTATTTGGGATAATGCTAGGGTCGGGTAGCTTGTTTGCTCTAATTGCTATTACAGCCTGACGAATATTGTATGGGCTATAGTCGGTAATTTGATTTTTATCGAGGTATTGTTGAAGACTGATGTAAAAAGGTGGCTCCAAAATAGTTTTACGGAGTTCAAGTACGAGGCTAACTATGACATAACGCCCCTTATTAACATCAGAGTTAAATGTGCTTCTCCGGTATGTAAAGTCACAATCACTATTGTTAAAACTCACAAAAGTTTTTGTACGAAGGTCGTAAGCTTCAAGTTCGACAAGCACGTCAGCAATTTCTTGCCCATAGGCGCCAATGTTTTGTACAGGGGCAGCACCCGCAAATCCGGGAATTGCTGACAGACATTCGATGCCGCTAAGGCCATTTTCTGTGCTACGTGAAACAACAGAATCCCAATTTTCACCTGCGCCAACCTTTATCCTAGTTGTTGCAGGATTTTCATCAAAAATTTCATAGCCTTCAATTCGATTTAGAATTACTAGACCATCGAACCCTTTATCTCCCACGATAATATTGCTACCTTGACCTAGTATAAGTACAGGCATATCGCCCGCTTGGTTAACAAGAGAAACAAGCTCCTCCTTTGTGTGAGCAGTCGCCATATATTTAGCCGGCCCTCCAAGTCTCATGGTGGTGTAGTCTTTGAGCGGTATGTTTTGTTGCATAGTTAGCGTAAGTATAATGCTTTTGGGTCTAGTTGACTAGGGTTATATCTGTTATAATGCTTTGTGTTAGTGCACTGCGATTGAATGTAAAAACAAACCAAGGAGTCGACTTGTTCGACTCGACTGTTTGTTTTTACAGGAGGAGGAGTAACGGAGTGAGTGAGCTTTGCGAAGCAAACGAACAAACGTAGTGCACGACGACGAGCACCCGTAGCTCAGCTGGATAGAGCGTCGGCTTGCGGAGCCGAAGGTCATAGGTTCAAATCCTGTCGGGTGTACCATTCAAGACGAAGAGCCTCAATAAGGCTCTTTTTCATCTGTTGATTCATTGTTCTAACCTGTTCGAATTGTTCTACGAAGCGTTTTGTATTATCACGAAGTGGCATAAGCCACTCGTTAGGTGTTATTTGTAGTTTTCCGTCTATTAACACAGGGTTCTGACCTATTGCTAACAGTATTTCTTTCTTATCAGCAATATCGCCGTTTACGAACTTAGCGTTAGCGTTCATGAACTTACTAATCAGGTCAGTCATATAGTCGTACCAGTTTTCGGTACTCTCATTCTTAGTAGCCTGTTGCTTATGCAATTCTTTTAATTCAGCCTTGAGCTTCGCTGCTTTTTCTATAAAGGTACTCTCTTCTACGAGTTTACGAGTAGACATGTCTAACAGCGTGTCGTACTGGTCTTTTAAGCTCTTAATAGCTTGTTCCTGCATAGTTTCTACACTCTTACGCTCTGGAATGTCAGCTTGTGCCATTTGGTTAATGGCGTCCATGCTCCAATCGTAGAGTTCTGGTATAAGCTCCCAGTTATTAAGTTCGTCTACACATTCTTTGAAAAGCTCATCTTCCGTTTTATAGCCATACTTCTTAATCTGATTACATGGGCGTTTACCAGTACAGTGATAGTAGGTATGGATACGGGTAGTGCCATTTAGGTTCTTACGCTCTTTGCTTTGAGCGGTAATCATACAACCACACTCACCACAGCGTATGAAGCCACGGAGTAAAAATTGTTTACTAGTAGCGAAGCGTTTATTACCTTGACGACCAAGTAGTAATTGGATTTTATCGTATTCATCTTGGGTCATTAAAGCTGGGAAATCTGCTGGATACAATTTGTCTTCATCATAGGGATCGGGCACCCAACCTGCGTAACGAACGTTACGGAACATATAATAGAGTGATGAGCGACCAATCGGACCACCGCCTCTTTTTTTACGTTGAACGGTACGATAGCCCCATTCATTATTCATGATGTCCAAGATTTGCTGGACGCTGTATTCACCAGTTAAGTACAAATCAACAGCCTTACGCATTAAAGGAAAGCGTGCAGGGTCTTTATAGACCGTCTTATTTATACGGTCATTTAAGTAGCCCTCTGGTGCTGTGCCAGTAATACCACCAATCTTACGTTTTCTCTCGTTACCACGCTTCACGTCCTTACTCAGCTTCGCTGAGAAGTATTGGGACTGACTCATAGTCATTTGAAGCATCATCAAACCCTCAGGCGAGTTTTCAAAGCTAAAGCTGGCGAACTTTAGGTCTTTAATCACACCTTTACGGATACGCCAAGTAATAGTTGAAGCGTCTACTTCATTACGGGATAAACGGTCAGGGTGCCACGCAATAATGCCGTCAGCCTCGCCGTTATCTATCATCTCTATAACTTTCTTAAAGACATCACGCTTATCTGGCTCGAAAGCACTCTTGCTTTCGTCTAAAGTATCAACGATATTTAGGTTTTTGAACTGTTCTTCACATTTATCTATCTGTGCGTCCTTAGACAGCACCTGCTTTTCTTCATCTTCTGTAGACTTACGCACGTACAGTACGTAGCGTAGTTTATTCGTCTTGTCGTTTGGATATTCACTCATTGTTTTGTTCCTTCTGGCTGTCATCAAAAAGGACAGCACGGCTGTTTTCACATCCAGTCGCTATTCGCTTCTTTCTGTACCATGCTGCCCTTTAAGAGCAGAAACAAAAACACGAATAGCTCGTATGCCGAATGTGAAAACATTACTATTATATATTGTTAAAATTTGAAAGTACATATTTGATCCTCGTTTAGAGTTTCTGGCTATAGCTGTTACATGATTACTCCTTTCTATTTATACCCACCCACCGTGCTCACCTATATTGTTTGCTCTGCTGGGAACCACTTCGGGTAGATAAGCTTACTGCGTTTATCACCAAATTCAGGTGCTTGCTGAGTAATCAAACCGCTGGCTTCGAGTTGCGGCAGGATTTCTTTACGCAAGTAAGTGTCGGCAAGTGTGGTCTTTTCCAAGTACAAATACTCACGAGAAAGCTGCTCACGGCTTACGCCTAAGCTGTATGGGTCTATCTTTGGGTTAGCGTCCACTAAGTTGTAGAAGACTGGTAAAATGTATGTTTTATAGAAATGTATGGCTGTTGGCGGTATACCCAAGTTCTGGCTCTGGGCTAATTGTTCCCACAGTTCAAAGGCTTGGTCGGTATCTGAATCGTTAGCCATGATTGAGCCGTCTGGTTGCTTACGGTGCCACAGGTTGAGTAATGCGATTACCTTAATTAGTTGTTGCAAGTGTGTAAAGTCACGAGTATGACGCTGGCGGAGCTTCGGAAAAGTAGAGTAGAAACGCTCTTTAATTGCACCGTTATCAGGTAGTTTTACGTACTCCACGCATTCGTCACGGATCGCTAGAATACGCTCTTTAAGTGCTATACGTTCAGGGCGTGACTCTAGCCACTCTATATAAGCTTTCTCGTCTTTGCCACGCTTGTTTTGCAACTCAATCGCAGCCTGTATCTTCGCCTGGCTTGGCTCAGGACTGAGTAAGATTGCTCTGGTGGCTTCCTGTTCATCTAGGCGTAGTCCTGCTGAACAAAATACTGTTGCAGGAAAGCCTTGCAGGATAATCAGCTCGGTGCGATTACCACCAGACTTGTTTTTGTTGGTAATGCGGTAGTTTATCTCCCAGCTATCATGGGAAAGGATAGGACGTAGTTTTGTTTGTATAGCTGAATTACCCTGTTCAAGAAACAACAGAATCTTACGTTCAAACGATATGACTTTGGCATTACGCTCCTCATCTTCTTCGCCCTCTGTGTAGTAGAAGGACGTAGGGCTGGCACCGCTAGATTCAATCTTATCTTCGTCTGGGAACAGTTTGGCGACTTCGGTGGTAATGTACGTTTTGCCTGATGCACTGGGTGCGTTGAAGCTCACGTTAATCTGTGAATCGTGAGTGTAGGCTGAAAGCATACAGTAGAACGTGATGAGCTTACTCACACTATCTTCTTTAATTGTTAGGTCTAACACGTCTAGTAGCTCTTGCATCGACATTTCTGGGTAGATGCTTTTATTTAGTCCTCTTGGTGCTTCGTGCACTTCTTCATTGGTTGTTAGAATTTGTGGATTCATTATCTTGTTCCTTGCTTAATTGTTGTTGTAGTTTCAAACCGACTAGACGCAGGATTGCACGTCCAGCAGCCTGTGCTTTTTCGGTGTCGTAGTCCAAGTTATGGTGTTTCTTTAAGATAGCTTGGAGCTTACTTATACTGTCTTCGCTAATCCTCGTCATCTGACTCTCCATACAAGCGGTCTAATATGTAATTAAATGCCTGACTATGCTGCTTAGCATTTACCGACAATTTACCCTTTTCGTAGGCTTCAGCATCTTGTTCTACGAGTGGCGTAGCTTCAAAGTGAAATACTGGGCATTTGCAATCCTCGTTTTCGTGCATGACTATTAGCTCATGGCCTAAGGACAGCAACGCAGCTGCAAGCCCGCAGTCACTATGAATATCAAAGGTTGTCATGCCTTCGCCCTCGTTTCTTATTTTTTTACTCATCATTTCCCCTTATTATTAGTTAATTTTTTGGGTGCACTTAACAAGCCGATAGAGCTGAATGCTGTACCGAATTCGTTAATTAGTGCGACTGAACGCCAAGCTTTCCTTGCTTGATTGTTCTGCTTTAATTATACAAGACCATAATAATCCTGTCTGTCAATGCCGATGTGGTATGAATTAACAGTTACCATTCCGAATCATTCCGAATTCGGAACCTTTCGTAACTATTTTCGAGCTTGGATAACTGCTTCTAGTTCTTTGTCTGTTAGTTGCGTCACTGACTTTACGAGTATGCTTTTTGTTGATGTTTCAATGAATGGACTTAACGGATTGTCTTTACCAAATAGTGAGTTGCGTAGATTTTCGTTGATGTTGCCAATACCACTATTGCTGTACTCACTTGCACCTATTCCTTTTCTTAGTTCTTCTACTGTAAGTGTTTGGTTTGGCCGCTTATTAAGGCAGTAAGCAATAATGTTGAAAGCCGTTCCAGTGGTTTGCATAGACTTTAGCCTGTATTGAGTGTCTTGGATCGTTACAACAGGAGTAGTGATTCCGATAAAGTCCAACTCTGCCCGTGTCCCTGTATTTGGAGCGATAATCTGGTCTGCAACATAGAAAGAAGCAGCCATTTCGACTGCCTTCAGGTATTCAAAGAAACTTGGTTTGAGAGTCAATATGTAATAATCTTCTTCATCTTCACGTCTTTCTCTGACATGTTCAGGGAGTGTGTAGTTTGGCTTTTGCTCAATTTCTATATGCTCTAGGTTTTCTAACAGCGTTAGCACCGCATGTATGGTTTGTGAATTTATTCCGTGCCTACTACCAACATACAGGGGCATCAAGTAGACATAATCTGTACCACCCCTTTGTTTTGACTCGCCCTCAAGATACCGCATAAAAAGCAGTCGTTTGTTGCTGGACAAGTCTATTTCTACATCAAACATTAAAATCATTTTACGTCAAAAGGTCGGCAAAAGCCCAATCTGTCATAATAATAAGTGAGGGACTAATACAAAAACGAAAGGAATTTTATGCTTTTTAATAACCCCGTAGGAAGACCTACAGTATTAAACATCAGAACCTTACTAAAGCTTACAGACGCTTTGAAAAATAATTACAATGTTACCGACAGCTGTAAGTGGGCTGGTATTTCGAGGAACACTTACTATAGGCACCTAAATGATGATATGGCGTTTGCGGCTCGAGTGAATTACGCAATGGAGTGTCGCAATAAAGTGTCATTTAATTTTGGTACAATCTCATAGATTAACTTGCGGTTTTGTACACGATTTGAATAAAAGTGGTGTCACGAAATTCGGACAATCTAAAGACTACCTTATAGTGAAAAATGGCGTTGAGTATCAAAAATCTGAAAATAAAATTTGCGTAGCGTTACTCGTTAATTTTGGTAGGTAAAAGATGAACCACTTTTAATACCCTCTGTGAGCATTCCAGAGGTCGTAGGAGGGGTTTTAGGGCAAAAGATGAGTATTATCTCTCTGGCTTGCATAGTACCCCATAGGGGTATATACTTTTAGTCATGAGGGCAGATATAAAAAAGCGAGCAAGCCACCGAACCAAAATTATTGAGGGTCAAATTAAAGGCTTGCAAAAGATGATAGATAAAGAGGAGTACTGTATGGACATCTTGACCCAGTCCCTTGCAATACAAAAGTCGCTATCCTCTCTTAATAAGCTAGTCCTAGAAAACCACATCACTACGCATATCACCGATATGATTGCTTCTGGTAAAGAGAAAGAGCAAACAATAGCTCTCGAAGAACTTATGAAACTCTACGAGCTTAATAACATTAGAGGTAAATAGACGTGCAATACCTAATAGCACTAAAGAATACAGCCCTTATAGTTGCGGTATTGCTTCTGAATTTAGTATCTTTTTCGGTTCACACTTCTGCAATGCCAGCAATGTCCCATGAGATGAATAGCGCGGTATGAAGCACAGCTCAAGTGATTCAGCTTCATGTGCCACACTATGTCGAACGGCTGTGTTTAGTAAAGAAGAATCCCTAGATTCTAATAATGGCGAAGAAAATGACGAACCAGTCGTACCTTTCTATGTGCTTACGGAAGGCTGGCATTTTAACGACAGCATAGTAAGCCAAGAGAGATATGCAGACTCTGTTAAACCACCACCAAAGATACCGATTTATATTCTGTACGGTGTCTTCAGAGCTTGAGAGTGTGTTTGTCCTCACGCAAACACACTTTAAGGTAATTTTGGAGTACAAATGAAAAGAAAATATCTATGGCTAATTGGCGGAGTATCTGTACTGCTTGTAGTGGTCGCTGCATATCTACTTTTTCCTGTTACGGGAGCGGAAATCGCTAATGATAAAGTATATGTCGCAGCCGAAGACGCTGGGAGAATAGACGTAATTAGCCCCAAGTCACAATCTGTCATTGCAAAGATAGAACTAGCCAATAAAGAAAATGCAGATGGAGCAATGTATATGGCACACAACGTCCAGGTTGCACCAGATGGCAAATCTGTATGGGTTACTGCAAATGCTATGGCAAATCATACTGCGAGCTTGAAGACACGTGTATTGAACAAGCTGTTCCCGACTGCGTATGCCGGTGAAGGACACAATGACGTATCTACCAGTTCTGATCAAGTCGTTGTCATCGACCCCTTAACCGATAAGATAACCAAGCGGATTGATATAGGTAGTGACCTCCACTTGGCACACGTGGTGCTTACGCCCGACAGTAGATTCGCATTGGCTACTTCACAAAACAAGGCTGAAGTGTACAAAATCGACACTAAGACGTTTACGGTTGTTGCAACCGCAAGTGCAAAGGCTAATGCAGGGCCGCACGGTCTGCGTGTATCTCCTGACGGCAAATACGCTTATGTTGCGTTGATGGGAGATAAAAGTATCGGCAAGCTGAGCCTCTCGACCTTTACATTCGAGTATATTCCGCTTAACGGAACTCCTGTTCAGACTGGCGTGACCGCAAATGGCAAGTATGCTCTAGCGTCAGTCTTCACCAGCAAGAGTGTCGCTATCGTAGATACTTCGAGTGGCAAGGTACGCTATGCACCCCTACCAAATGAATCAAAAGGACCCTTGCAGCTGTATCCATCGACTGACTCCCGCTATGCGTACGTCGCCGACCAGGGTAATGACTTCGGTCAACCAGCTGGAAACAACTTATACAAAGTAGACTTGGAACAAGCAAAGACAACTCAAACTATTCCAGTCGGCAGTGCTCCTCACGGTGTAGTTGTGTCGCCAGATGATAGGTTCACATACGTTACAAATATGGAGAGTAACGACGTTTCAGTGGTTGATAATAACGCTGGAAAAGAAGTTGCTCGTATTAGCGTTGGTAAAAAACCGAATGGAATAAGTTATTGGGCTAAACCATAATCAGATAACTAAGGATTGGAGATAACTATGAAAAATAAGAGTATAATCGCAGTAGTAATGGTTGCACTTATCGCAGCAGCTGGATTCGGCGGCTATGTGGTTGGCAGCCAAAATGATGACAACAAAAACACAAATACGCCCGCTGCTACCGAACAGCAGCCAACGACTACAGATCACAATTCAATGTCTATGATGGATATGAATAAGCAACTAGAGGGCTTATCGGGCGACGCCTATGACAAGGCCTTTATCGAGATGATGATAACTCATCACGAGGGAGCAGTTGATATGGCTAAGCTGTCGGCGGGACGAGCGAAACACGACGAGATAAAGCAGCTGAGCCAAGCCATCATTGCAGCTCAAGATAAGGAGATAGTTGAGATGAAGCAATGGCAGCAAGACTGGGGCTACTCTAGCAGCGAAATGAACCAGATGATGCACGGTGGGCACTAAAAATGAGCGAGACAGAAGTATCAAACAAAACTCAAGCTAGTAAGAGTACCCTGAAGCTTAGTAAAAGAGTAGCTGCTTATGCGGCAGCTACTCTGGCAGCGATTACACTGCTTGTCGGTGGATGGTATGGTTATGTATACGCATCTACTCCTGAACATCTCAGAAAGCCTACTTACCAGCATTACCATTACCGCACACAAATACTGGTTAACGGTAAAGCGGTTGACTTTTCAAAGGATGAATTTCAAGTAGTAAGCGGTAATTCTACTACGTGTAGTGCAGAAGTTGGCAGTATACCGATAGACTTCCACGATAAGATGGACCAACTGACGCACGTTCATTGGAACGGTATGACTGGCGGCGAGTTTCTGAAGTACTTTGGATGGAACTACATTGGCGGTGAGGACGAATTGCTCGGGCGACGGTACGACGCTGGTATTATACCTAGCTCTGTAAAGATATATGGCAAGGTGCTGCCAACCGTACCCGATAAAGCTAATTTCTATGTATATGTTGGCGATAAAAATGACTATCAGCAAAAAGTTTGGAATGATTTTCTGAAACAGGATCTTGAAACGTTCTTTGGCAAGAAAAGTAACGTAGGACACAACGAAGAGGTGTCGTCTGCCAACGTGCTAGACTGGCTATTTCCAAAAGCCTCTGCTCACGGCGGTGTGGTAGATGAGCATCCGTCCGAAAAAACAGAGGAAGAATTGACCCGCATAAATAACCTGGTTGGCAATGTAGCTATATTTGTACAAGAAAAGGAGCCCACTAAAGAACAGATACAGGCACGTTTTGATAACCTTGTGCCTTTACACGAAA
Organism: uncultured Candidatus Saccharibacteria bacterium; assembly: GCA_964349645.1. Lineage (GTDB taxonomy): Bacteria > Patescibacteriota > Saccharimonadia > Saccharimonadales > Saccharimonadaceae > JACPYF01. The sequence continues at coordinate 22,649 of CAYGHK010000002.1, forward strand.
GCACGTGCGGAGATTAAGCTATGGATCACTCACACCACGAACACCATCACGATAACAGTGAGCACCAAGAGCACGACAAGCACGCAGGACATTCTGTGACAATGTTTAAGGATAAGTTTTGGTTGTCCTTAATTTTAACCATACCTGTACTCGCATATAGCGAGATGATACAGCATTGGCTGAACTTCACGCCGCCAGCATTTCCTGGCTCGCAGTATGTGCCGTTTGTACTTAGTACCATCATCTTTTTCTATGGTGGTATGGTATTCATAAAGGGTGCGATTGGCGAACTAAAGGCTAGATTGCCAGGCATGATGACACTTATCAGCTTGGCAATTATCACAGCCTATGCGTATAGCGTTGCTACCCAGTTTTTCATTGATGGTGAGGGTTTCTTCTGGGAACTAGCAACCCTAGTAACAATAATGTTGCTAGGACATTGGCTAGAGATGGCTTCGGTTGCAAAAGCTGAGAATGCTCTAGATGCAATCTCAAAGTTATTGCCCGATAAGGCTGAAAAGTTAGTCAACGGCAAGCCAAAAGAAGTCTTAGTCAGCGAGCTAAGCGTTGGTGATTTGGTGCTTGTAAGACCAGGCACAAGAATACCTATTGACGGTGTGATTACGGGCGGTAGTTCTTCAATAGATGAAGCTGCTATTACTGGCGAGTCAAAACCCGTTAGTAAGACGGTGGACGATGAGGTAGTGGCAGGTACTGTAAATCAGGACGGCTCAATTACGGTTAAAATTACGAAGCTTGGTGACGATACGGCACTCGCAGGAATAATGCGACTTGTCGCTGAGGCTCAAAGCTCTAAGTCTAATGTCCAAGTATTAGCCGACAAAGCAGCTTTTTACTTGACCATAGTGGCTATAGCCACCGCAGTCGCTACTTTCATTTACTGGTTAGTCGCTAAAGATATGAACTTCGCTCTAGAGCGGTCAGTAACGGTTCTGATTATTGCCTGTCCTCATGCACTTGGTTTGGCGATACCGTTAGTTGTTTCAATCTCTACTACACTGTCTGCAAAGAATGGTTTGCTAGTACGCAAACGATTAGCTCTTGAATCAGCACGAAAATTAGACTGGGTACTATTTGATAAGACAGGAACACTGACTAAGGGCGAACACGGCGTTACTAATATATGGGCGACTAATGGCTACTCAAAAGAAGATATACTACATCTTACCGCAAGTCTTGAACAGAATAGTGAGCATATTGTCGGTAAAGGGATTGTACATAAAGCAGAAGAAGACCACATTCATCTTGATAAAGTTACTGACTTTAAGGCTTTACCTGGCTTAGGTGTTCAAGGAACCTTGCACGGAAACGAAGTATTTATTGCTGCTAGTTATCGCTACATAGAAGAAAACAAACTGACTATACCTACTGAGATAGCCAAAGCCGTTAAGCAAGCTGCAAAAGAAGGAAAAACCGAAGTGTACTTAATTACGAACAGAAAAGTAGTTGGTGCGTTAGGTCTAGCAGATATTGTGCGAAATGAATCAAAGCAAGCAATTAAAACCCTGAAAGAAATGGGCATCAAAACGGCTATGATTACTGGCGACTCTAATGAAGTTGCAGCATACGTTTCAAAGCAACTTGGTTTGGACCAGTATTTTGCGGAAGTTAGACCCGAAGACAAAGCTGCAAAAGTAAAAGAACTGCAAAAGAACGGTCAAAAGGTTGCGATGGTAGGTGACGGCATAAATGACGCACCTGCTCTTACCCAAGCCGATATAGGCTTAGCTATCGGTGCTGGTACCGATGTAGCTATTAAGTCGGCAGACATCATCTTGGTGAAAAGTGACCCACAAGATGTAGTAAAGGTGATAAATCTTTCAAAAGCGACATATAAGAAAATGACCCAGAATCTAATCTGGGCTACTGGCTATAATGTATTCGCAATCCCTCTGGCTGCTGGAGTATTCTACGGAGCAGGTATCGTACTTGCTCCTGCACTTGGTGCAATTTTGATGTCAGCGTCTACTGTCGTTGTGGCTATAAATGCACAGCTACTACGCAAAGCCAACCTTAGTTGATAAAAGAAAAATGTGGGACCACTAAGCTGGTAACAAACCAGAGGAGTCCTCTAACTATATAGGTAGGCATGGTGGGTGGTATTTTATAGGGCGTCTGAGCTATTATAGGTAAGGAACAGTGACCTAACCTGTTCGATAATGCTGTACCAAATAAAAATAACGATCTAGTGATCGTTATTTTTATTTGGTAGATTCGCGTAACGAAGCGTTAATCCTGTTGGGTGTCATCTTCGTTTGCATCACGCTTATGCATACTGTATAATTTCAAGCAAATGAAGCGCCTTACTCTTCTATTTGAAAAACAAAAAGGGTTTACCCTTGTAGAAATGTTAGTCGTAATAGTTATTATTGGCATATTGGCGTCAATAACATACGTTGGGGCGGGTGCTATCGTAGTCCAATCAAAAGAGAGCGAAATGCAAACAGTGCTTACCAACGCTCGCCAAAAAATTGAAGACTACAAGAAAAAAGAAGGCGTATATCCTCAGTTTTCACAATTGCCAGCTGGCACAGTACCAACTTCATACCAAGGCAATTATTTTTACGCGAGTAGCTACGGATGGTGTGGTACTGGGCAATGTTATTGTCTGGAGATTGCCGATATAGTAGGTATTTGGCCTGCAACACAAGTTGTTAATTATCATGTTAGTTCAATCAATACAGACCCGCTACCTGGAGATTGTAACGGGTTTCAGCAAGAAGCCTTAGGAAATGGTTTGGGTGGAGAAACAATTACTAACAGTAGTCAGTACGGAACTCTAGAAATTGAAGCAAAAGCTCCATTGAAAGGCCAATTTCGTCTTAGCACCACCAACTATCCTCCAGGCTATGTAAGCACTGCCCTGATTCGTGCAGCAGTGTATCTTGACGGTGTTTATAGTGCGTCAATGACAACTACGCAATACGGAAATTACTCAGGTGGCGGTACTGCAACCTGGTACATTGGTTCTGTAAACTACGGTAGCTCAACTGCAGTAGTAAAAGTTGAATGGCAAGACCCAGCTAATGGTTGGTCGGAACTTATTTCGGCTACAATACCGTAATAAATAAAAGGATGTTATGGATTCAAATGTACGTAAAAAAATATTAGAATATCTTGCTAAGCATCGAGTGATCGCTCTGTCGACTTCGGATACCCATAATATTTTACATAGCGCTGCTGTATACGTATATGCAAAAGAGCCAAAAGAATGGTATATATTATCCAAACAAGATACCAAAAAAATGCGTAATCTTAGCGAGCAGCCTCGCTTTAGTGCGGTTGTTTTTGATCGTCATGACAGCAACAGTACGCTCCAAGCAAGGGGAATAGCTTCTAAAGTAGAGGATAGAGATACGATAGGTGAGACAATGACAGCTATGGCTAAAATATATGGAACTGAGAACGACTACCTACCACCAATTGCCAAAATTGAAGCTGGCCAGTATGTTGTTGTTAAGCTTAGCGTCGAATGGCTGCGTTTCGCTGGCTATGGCGGAGCCAAAGCTGGTAGCGAAGATATTTTCGTAGAGCTGTAAATCACCCCTGAAATATGCTATAGTTTAATCTGTTGATTATTTGCGACATTGCGATTCCTTCGTGATGCAAACCAAGCGTAATTAGCATTGACGCGAACCAGTAGCTCAGCTGCATAGGAGAAACTTGTTTCTCCGTTAATAACAATAAGCACCTGTGCTCTGACCAACCAAGGATTCTTAAGTGAATTGCACATTGCTAAACAAATTAGTATCAATACGGGCCAGTAGCTCAGCTGGTTAGAGCACCTGCCTCTTAAGCAGGGTGTCGTGGGTTCAAGTCCCACCTGGCCCTCCACGAAAAATGTCAGACCGTTTGGTCTGGCTTTTTTCGTGTCAGTTTGATAGGACTTGAACCCGCAGGGCGAAAACTGCCTTGTGGCAGTTTGAGTTTTACTAGCTTGGCCACATGCGCGCTGCTTGCAGCTTGCGCTGGTGCAGAATACTCAAGTCCCACCTGTGGTATCCTGATAGGGATTAATAAATAAAGGGCTATAACATGCAAAAAATCACCTCATGGAAAGAAATAAACCGTGAACAAGTTTTTAAAAAATATTCTCGTGTGATTGATAAGATCATCTTTCAACTCCCTGATGGCAGTGAAAGCGATTTTTATATAAAAGCAGAGCCTGCAGCAGCTGGTGTGTTTGCTCTAACTGAAGATATGAAAGTTATTACAGTAAAGCAGTATCGACCGGGGCCTCAGAAAATTTTAAACGAATTGCCAGGTGGCTTTGTTGACCCTAAAGAAGATCCAAAAAAAACGGGTCCTCGTGAATTCCTAGAAGAAACAGGATATGAAGGTGACATTGAGTTTGTTGGAACTTGTCTTGATGATGCTTATTCAACTATGGAGCGGTATTATTTTGTTGCGAAGAACTGTAAACAAGTGGCCGAACCTATGCAGACAAAAACTGAACAAACAGAAGTTGAGCTGCTAAGTATTAAAGAATTTCGAGACCTTCTTAGATCAGGTCAAATGACAGATGTTGAGATCGGCTATCTTTGTTTAGATTATCTCAATTTACTATAAGCCGTTATTGAACTAGCGGTGGGGGAGTCGGAGAATCGTCTTCTTTTGCAGGTTTCTCGTCACTAGCTAATGCTTCTGGTTTACTTGAGCCAGATTTTGCTGCAACCGAACTGCCATTAGCCTTGTACTTAGAATCATCGAAAGCCAAAATAGCGTATCCTACGATAGAAAATAGCCAAAGCGCGATTATACCGAAAGTCGAGCTCTTGCCGA
>CAYGHK010000003.1:0-2593 GCA_964349645.1 uncultured Candidatus Saccharibacteria bacterium
ATATACGTAGCCTGCAAGAAGTCGCGCAGATGTACTTGTAACTAACTGACGACGATATTCACCCTTTGAAACAATCTCAGGAGACGCAGAAGGATTACATATGACAAGTGCACCATTAAGCGCTAAATCCTGAGATGGAGGATTAGGCATCCATAAATCTTCGCATATCTCTATGCCTACAAGAGTATCGGCAATATTAAATAGTTGGCGAGTACCAAATGGTACTTTTTTGCCACCTACAGTGACTTCTGTATTATCACCAGCCCATGTACTGTACCAGCGTTGCTCATAAAATTCTTTGTAATTTGGCATATTCTGCTTTGGTACAAGTCCTTTTACCTCTCCGCCAGCTAGTACTGCCGCACAGTTATACAACTGATTGTTCACTCTCACCGGCAAACCAACTACCATGACTGTATTCTTTTTGCCTGTCTGCCTAGCAAGTGTTTCGAGAGTTTTTAGGGCACTAGCTAACAAATCACCTCTTTGAACTAAATCGCCAAGGCTATAGCCTGTTATACAAAGCTCAGGAAAAACTACTAAAGCAACTTTTTTATTAACTGCTTGCTTGTATAAATAAATAATTTCTTCAGCATTTTTTTCACAATTGGTAATATGAACTCTAGAAGTAGCAGTAGCAACTCTCAAGAAGTCGTTTTGGGGATTGTAGTTAGTTTTATCTTTCATAATATTTTCCTTGCATAAAGTACAAATATACCTTATAGTGTCTAATATACACTAAGTAGAAAGTAAAGTCAATGAAAAAAGCAAAGAAAATTATCGTATACGGCGGAGCCTTTAATCCCCCAACAAAAGCACATCACGCTATACTGCAGGCTATAGTCGATGAAGCGAAAAAAAACGACAGCCAAGTCTGGCTTGTACCAAGTGGCAATAGGCCCGACAAATCAATAGGAGTCGGTGTGGATATGCGTTTGAGGCTCTGTGAGGCTCTCATGAAAAGTATCGATGATCACGGTGTTATATTAAAACTTGTTGACTACGAGCTAAGGACAAACATTGAAACAAATACCTTGGAATCTTCAATTTACTTTGAAAAAAAATATCCAAATTGTACGTTTACATGGGTATTTGGTTCAGACTCCATCAAAACCATGCGAACATGGCCGGGTGGTGAACAACTTTTTTCTTCTCTTCATATGCTGATTATCCCAAGGCCAGACTTTAACCTCACTTCCCTACCCCCAAACGCAAACATACTTACCGTAAGTGCACTTCCGACTAGCTCTACTGAGGTGCGTGAAAGACTCAAAAACGGCCATCCAGTCGACCATTTAACACCCGAACACGTAGCAAAACTTTTAGGTTCATCCTCTTTGTATTAAAAGTCGGTATAATACTCTTACGTGGAGAGGTGTCCGAGTGGTTTAAGGAGCACGCTTGGAAAGCGTGTATGCGGAGCAATCCGTATCGAGGGTTCGAATCCCTCTCTCTCCGCCAGGAGAAGAGTTGGTGGCATATTCATATGTCACCAAACTTTCTCCTTGTGAAAGTGATTTGAAACCAGTTCGGCGTAGCGAAATCACGCACAGAAGTTTACTTCGAGCATGATTGAGCGGAGGAGGCCGAAGGCCGATATCCCTCTCTCTCCGCCAGGAGAAGAGTTCGTAGCATATAAAAACTAGAGTATAATTTACTTATGGTTATATCAAACAAAGTTTTTGTAGTCACTGGTGCTGGTAGCGGTATCGGCAAGGCACTTGTAGAGACTCTGCTAGAAGAAGGAGCCAAAATTGCGGCTGTTGATATTCATGAAGAAACCCTACAGCAGCTGAAACAATCTATTGGCGAAAAAGCTGATCGCATTAGCACTCATACCTTGGACATATCTGATAAACAAGCCGTAGAGAAATTACCTAGCGAAGTTATTGAAGCTCATGGCGCAGTAGACGCCATTATAAACAACGCCGGTATCATACAGCCTTTCGTAAAGATAAATGACCTTGACTATCAATCTATTGAAAAAGTAATGAACATAAACTTTTACGGCACGCTTTACATGACAAAATCATTTTTGCCCCATTTGCTATCAAAACCCCAGGCTCACGTAGTAAATGTTTCTAGCATGGGTGGTTTTTTGCCCGTGCCAGGCCAAAGTATTTATGGTGCGTCAAAAGCCGCAGTAAAGCTAATGACCGAAGGTTTATACGCCGAACTAATCGATACAAATGTGAATGTTTCGGTAGTTTTTCCTGGCGCGACAGAGACAAACATTACAAAAAACTCTGGTGTAGACATACCGGCTCAGGCCTCGTCTCAAGCAAAAAAATACAAAACCCTGCCAGCCAAAAAAGCTGCAGAGATTATTGTGAGTGGTATCGCAAAAAATAAGCCACAAATATTTGTCGGTAGTGACTCTAAACTTATGAACCGACTTTACAGACTAAACCCAATCATGGCTACAAAACTTATAGCCAAACAAATGAAAGACCTACTTTCCTAGCAGTTGTTATTTACACTATATAAGTCTTATTGCATAAGAAGTAGTTAACCAGCTATAATGAAATCTACTAGATATATAAACAAACTGCGAGATATTAATGACACCGAAAACCCCACCACCGGTGATAAA
>CAYGHK010000003.1:2693-23915 GCA_964349645.1 uncultured Candidatus Saccharibacteria bacterium
CTGCGAGATATTAATGACACCGAAAACCCCACCACCGGTGATAAAGCTAAAAGACTTACACAAAAACTACGGTTTTGGTGATGCCATCACGACCGCGCTTGATGGCATGAATCTTACTATTAACAAGGGTGAGTTTGTGGCTATAATGGGCCCGAGTGGTTGCGGTAAAACTACGCTACTAAATATTTTAGGACTGCTCGACCAGCCAACAAATGGTGAATACGATCTCAGTGGTGAGCCAGTTGAGTCTATTCCTCAAAGTCGACGGGCTCAAATACGACGTGAGCAAATTGGTTTTGTTTTTCAAAGTTTCAACCTGCTGCCGCGTCAAACGGTAATTGAAAACGTTGCCTTGCCCCTAATTTACAGTGGTAAAACCCACACAAAACGACTTCAATCTGCCTCAAAAGCATTGCGGCTTTTTCATTTGCAAAACCGAGAATACTACATGCCACACCAACTTTCTGGCGGTCAAATGCAGCGTGTAGCTATTGCCCGTGCATTAGTAAATGAACCTTCAATTATTTTGGCAGATGAACCAACTGGCAACCTAGATAGCCGTTCAAGTGAAATTATTATGCAGGAACTTAGCGAAATACATCAGCGCGGCAATACTATAATAATGGTCACTCACAACTCTCGCCTCACCTCATATGCAGACAGAATTATATATATGTTAGACGGCAAAATCGACACCGACAGCAAAGTCGAACCAAAAAAACCCGACCTTACAGCCAAAATTCCACTCAGTGCAAAGCGTCGAAAAGTGACTTCTAGTAAAAGTAGTAAAAAAAATGTTTCAAAAAAAGTCACAAAAAAGAATTCTGCAACTAAAAAAACTAACAAAACAAAGAAAAAGGCGACTAAAAAATGATATTTCTAACAAACGCCAAAATAGCCATCGATAGTCTGCGGAGTGCCCGAACTCGAACCAACCTTACTATGCTAGGAATAGTTATAGGAGTTATCAGTATCACTCTCATCCTTTCATTAGGCGAAAGTGTTAGACAGTCGGGAATCAACCAGGTGAACGAGCTTGGAAACAAACTTATTGTCATAAGACCAGGTGGAGTGCAATCAGGCGCTGTTGCATACAATAACCTCTTTAGCCCTAGCCCAATCGCCCCATATGCAACAACAACTTTGCAAGAAAAAGATATCAAACCAATTGAAGACCTGAAGAGTGTTCGATCCGCATCTCCATTAATGCTTATAAATGGCAGTATCGATAAAAATCAACTAGCAACCCAACAAGCCTCTATACTAGCGACCACCCCTAGTTTTGCTGATGCCTTAAAACTCGGTACAAGCAACGGTCAATTTATTGACGAAGAAACCAATGACGAAACAGTTGTTATTGGCCAGCAATTGTCTATCGACCTCTATGGAACCGATCAAATACTTGGCAAAAAAATCAAGCTACGTGGCGTTGAACACACTATTATAGGGGTTCTACAAAAAACCGACGGGCCAATTGGTGTTAGCGGTATTGATCTTAATCACTCTGCGATTATTAGTCTAAGCGATGGCAAAAAGTTCAACCAAGGCATTGCTCAGTTGCAACAAATACTGGTTGTGCCAGAAAATGCAAAGCAAAGGCAGGCAGCTATAAGCCAAATCAAAACAACTATCAGCAAAGAACATAACGGTGAAAAAGACTTCCAGGTGATTACTGGCGAAGAAGCGGTCGTAGTGTCAAAAAGCTTCTACCAGTTCACTACTACACTAACAGCGATCGTAGCAGGAATATCTTTAATAGTTGGTGGAGTTGGCATAATGAATATTATGCTTGTTGGTGTGGCTGAAAGAACACGTGAAATCGGTATTCGAAAAAGCCTCGGAGCAAGCAACCGTCATATATTACTTCAATTTTTGATTGAAGCACTAATAATAAGCGTTCTCGGCGGCTTTATCGGCATAATTATTGCCATTGCGATAGCTCTTTTTATAGGACTAATGCTTGGGCTTACTCCAATTATCAGCCTACAAGTTATGCTTATTTCGCTTGGTTTGTCAGTCTGCGTAGGTGTTATATTTGGTCTTGGCCCAGCTATTCGAGCTGCCCGAAAAAATCCTATCGAAGCCTTACGCGACCAGAGTTAATCAATACTACTAGCCATAACTAAGTCTAAAATATCCAATATTTCGTCTTCGTTGTGACGCATCATAATACTTAGTTGATCGACTGCCGTATTAGCTTCAAGATGCATGAGTCCAACTGAGTTTATGATGCTATCTTTTCTAGTTTTTTTCTTAATGGGGCTATTTGTCAGCCTATTATCTGGAAGCTCAGCAGGCGCATCGCGGTAGTCTCTCACAACCATACTATTGCCAAAATTAATTACTTCTCCGTCTACTGCGTCCAGTATGCACTCGGTATGTAGCAAGTATTTATTGTCATCTTGACGGGTAGCACCATCAAATTCATCCATGACCTCACGATATATATCTACTGATAATATGTGTGATTTTTTATCATAATATATATTACCTGTTATTTTTTCGTCATTATCGGAGACTGTCTCAAAATCAATTTCTTCGTACTCAGTATCATCATCTTCATCTTCCTCATCCCTATCAAGATGTTGATCAAGAACCGACAGTGCTCGAACGACAAGCTCTGGACTATTCCTTACTTCTTCACTTTTCATTATTTGTACTTCACTTAGCTGAGAAAGAACGCCAAAAGTAACCGTACGATCTTTTATATTATCGGCTGTTTCTATATAGCCAGATCTACCGAGTACACGCATGGCCTCTTTGTTATCGTTGGCAACTTTTGCAATCATATCAAAACTCAGTCGTCGTCTAGAAACCATAAGACGAGTAAATGCAGATATTGCTGTTGAAGCAATAGCATTTTTGCTCGCGTTATTTTCTAACCAAAACTGTAGATCAATCTGACCTTCATAATTTCTTAGCATCAATCCACCAAGCAAAATTTTTTGTTGCCAAATACCAAGGTACATATATCCGCCAACTTCTATGCTGTCTGGATTTTTGACAGCATTTTCTAGTTCCTTTTGAGTCGGCATGGTTAGATCACCAGAATTTTCAAATCGTTCGTGATTGTACGCAAGTGCATGCGAAAAAGCATTCATTTCACTCTCATCAGAAAGCTGACGCAAGGTAACGTCATCTATAGCATTCAGATGCATCTCAAATGGCTCTCTATTAGGCATTACCCTTTTTATAACATATAATCAGATCTGTAGCAATGGTAGTCTAGGCTAGTTCTTGCTTAAGTTTCTCTATTAAATCAACTTGCGTTGGGTCTATGCCGTTAAGAATAGCCAAATAAATACTCACAAAATCCGCCAACACACAGCCCCATAACATCTGCGCAATAACACTCTCTCCTTGCAGCTCTACCGATATAGCTTTTGGTCTTAGTCCTGAAAGTAGCTGGTCGGTTATCGCAAAACGCCTCAGCACTTGTGGGTGCTCGAAGCCTGAAATAAGGTCTAATACTACAAAAGGCTTATCGACTGGATGCGATGACCAGCCTATAAATTCATTATGATTAAATTCTGGTAATTCGTTGCAAAATGCCGTATTTTTGGCATTTTCATTGATAGAAATTTTCCACTTATAGCCAACTGGCGCCATACGAGAGCCGCTGTATATCACCGCAGTTTTACCAGCACATTTTTCGGCTAGTTGCTTCGCGTAATTTTCTTCTGTTGGTACCTCTGGTAGCCACTTTTCTACTCTGTCATCTAGCCAGTCTGCGACTGAAGCAATCTCGTCGTATTTACCTTGAGTCAAGCCATAAACTTCGAACAACTTCACAAGCCCTCGTAAATTCAAACTGACTGCCATACGTGGCTGATAATCGCTCGGAAGCTGTACAAATGGATAGCTTTTCTCCTGCGCAATATCGATGAGTTGGCCACCTGCTGAAATAACTGCTATTTTTGCGCCAAGACCTTCGGCTTCCTCAAGGGCTGCTAAGGTTTCTTCGGTATTGCCAGAGTAGCTACTTGCAATAAATAGTGTTTTTTCGTTTACATAGCCCGGAATATTATATTTACGAATAACTTCAAATGGTTGGTTGAGCTTTATCCAACTCTTCACCAAACCTGCAGCTAAAGCCGATCCACCCATACCCGCAACAACTATCGTTTCGGGCGTAAAAGGTCCTGCCTGTTGGTTTTCTACTTTTGCATTCCATCCAGCTTGTGCTGGTTGTGCTGCGGCCACCCCTAACGCGTCTTTAGGATCTCTCTGTGAGATAACATTTAGATCATCGAGCATTTTTTACCTCCAAAACTACTTGCATCTACAAACAATAATACAGTATACTGGTCACAAAGCATAAACAGTTAACATTCGTAAGGGGTGGGCCCAGTGAACATACAACCAGTCAACAATCAACCAGTTAGCGACGACAATGATTTAGCAAAAGTACTTTCAGGTGCTGATGGCGACGCGCCAGCTGCTCCAGTTGTACCAGAAACTCCAACTGAAGAGGTAGCCGTTCCTGAGATAGCTCCAGTGGAAGATCCTGCAGCAACTCCAGGGGTCAAGCCAGGTCACGAAGAGCTTGAAGGCATCAAAAAAGAGGCTCTTGAAGAATTGAAGCCTCTAGTAGACAAACTCGAGCTTCCTCCAGAGGAAAAATTCGATATCCTACTGCTTATTATCCGCTCTACAGACGATGAAGAACTAGTAAACAAAGCTCATACAACCGCTACTGAAATAGTAGACGAAACTCGTAAAGCTCAAGCTCTTCTCGATATCATCAAAGAAGTCGACTACTTCGCAAACAAATAATTTTGTAAATAAAAAACACTCGTCTAGAGTGTAAAGGTATGTAGTTGGTCGTGGGAATATGTATTCCCACGACCAACATTGTTGTAGCTGCTAGGCAGCTGCGCGAGTTTGCGAACCGTTTTGAGCCTTCGCCTCTGCACGCCAGTTGCGGCGCGGCATCTGGTGAACAGTGCTCGGCTTCGGAGCGCCGTAACGCTTTACCACGAAGTGGATGGCGTTCACGAGTTCGATCCGAGCCCTGTGGCCAAAGTGCTGCCCGTTTACAGGCACCTCTTTGTTGAGGGTCTCGGTCTGGTCCTCGCTCAGGTTGATCGAAGACGAGTCCTCGACCATCTGCAGAACACCCAGACGAGCCTGCTCCAGCATGTACCAGTAGCAAGCCAGCAGCGCCTCGCGCTTGCGCTCGGTGTCACCGTACTGCAGCGCTTTGAAGATCCAGGGCTTCTTCCCCTGACTCTGCTGCTGAGCGTTGACCTTGGTAATCACCTTGCGGTGATGCTGCGGGTCAAGGAACAGCCGAGCCATCTGTTCCACATCTGCAGCCTTCTTGGCCGGGGGCGGGAACTTCGGAATAGCGATCTGAATCATATGCGCCACCTTTCGTAACGGGTGACTCCAATGCGGAGTGCTTTTATTTTACCCATGGCATATCAACGACACTAGTAGTATCATCGCTATGCCACAGACAAATGCACACTTGTTTAAAGTTCTCTGTACGAAATAGTCCACCTCGTTCAGATACTAAGTATCTTACCATATTTTAATATATTTGTCAATACTAATCATAGTTATATTGCTTTTTAGTCTAAAAAATGCTAAAATATACTTATGAGTCAAGGATCTTTCTTTGAAAAGCCTACTATTGAACCAGTAACAAGTCTTATTATTGAAGAGACAGAACCTCTTAGTTATGAGGTAGCGAATATCACTTTTCAAGGTATTATGCCTGGTGATAAACCTGAAACCGTTGGTTTTGTCGGGGGCATGTTAAATGAAGGTGATTTTGCCGATTTTGATAGAATTGAAGTATACCCCCAGTGGCGAGGACGTCATTTTGGCAGCCAACTCTTTAGACATTTTGTCAGCTACGCCAAATTACAAAATGTAAAAACTATCTCAATCTCTGCTGCTAATGAAAGGACTGCCCATCTAATGGGAACTGTGCCCGATGTTAGATATTTTGAATTTTTAGATGGTAAAGGCGAGCTATTGCCCAATTACACCATCCCAATGGCCGTAGAGTTTCTTGAAGAAGCTCGAAAAAAACAGGGGCTAGTGGATGAAGCTGACAAATACGAAGAGCTAAAATCTACGATAAGAATAACGGCGAATTTACAATAAAAAAGCTCCGAAAATCGGAGCTTTTTAAGTATATGATATATGTTCTTACATCATACCCATGCCACCAGGCATGCCCATTCCCCCACCACCAGGCGCCGCAGACTCGTCGGCTGGGATATCTACAACTAGTGCACCCATTGTAATGGCTGTACCAGCTATAGAAACAGCATTGGAAATAGCTTGGCGAGTAACTGCTACAGGATCAACAACTCCCGCTGCTTTAACGTCTACCAGCCCTTTGCTTGGCTTATTTACATCTATACCTTGACCTGCCTTAGAAGATTCTACCTGAGCTAGAAGTGCGTCTGCATTTAGACCTGCATTGGCGACAATCTGTCGAAATGGCTGGTTCAAGGAGTCTTTTAAGATACCTTTGCCCGCTGCGATCGAATCGGAACCGCTAATTTTTATACTTTTAGCAATGTTTATTAGTGTTACGCCACCACCTGGCACAATACCTTCAGCTAGTGCTGCTTTTGTAGCTGCAACGGCGTCATCTACACGAAACTTCTTCTCTTCTATTTCTGTTTCACTACCGCCACCGACTTTTATAACTGCTACCTTACCAGCAAGAGCTGCTGCACGTTTTTCAAGCTGTTCACGGTCATATTCGCTCGATGCATTTTTAGCTTGGGTGTGAATGTGTAGTATTCGATTTTGCACGTCAGCAACAGATCCAGCACCTTCAACAATAGTAGTTTCGTCTTTGCCAGCAATTACCTTGCGAGCACTACCAATAACGTCGAGTTCAACGTTTTCAAAGCTCATGCCCTGCTCTTCGGAAATGACAGTTGCCCCAGTTAAAACCGCAATGTCATTTAGTACATCTTTTCGTCGATCGCCAAAGGCTGGAGCCTTGATAGCCACGGTGTTAAATGTACCTTTGAGACGGTTTAGTATGAGTACACCAAGAGCTTCGCCCTCAATATCGTCGGCAATTAGCACTACATCTTTTTTACCAGCTTGCGCTAACTTTTCTAAAATTGGCAAAAATTCTTGTACACTAGCAATTTTCTTATCTGTTATGACAATAGCTGGGTTTTTGTAGACTGCTTCCATGCGGTTGCTGTCTGTCACCATATACGGACTGACATAGCCTTTGTCGAATGTAAATCCTTCAACTACCTCAGATTCCATTTCCAGCCCCTGACCTTCTTCGACTGTAACGACTCCGTTTGCACCAACTTTTTCCATAACATCGGCAATTAACTTACCGATAGCTGCGTCACCTGCGGATATAGTCGCCACTTCGGCGATACGGCTTTTTTTGCCCTCTACACTTTCGGACATTTTCGAAAGCGCCCCGAGAACTTCTGCACCAGCCGCTTCCACCCCTTTTCGAAGCTCCATTGGGTTGTGTCCTGCTGCTATCAATCTATTTGCTTCATTTAGAATATGATATGTCAAAACCGTAACAGTGGTCGTACCGTCGCCTGCTGATTTGTTCATCTTGCTAGCAGCCTGTTTTATCAGTTCTGCACCAACCTTATACCCTAATGTTTCGTCATCGTTATCTTCAAGTTCAATACTTTCGGCTACTGTAACACCGTCGTGTGTCACAGTTGGGCCACCGTATCCCTTTGAGATCACTACATTGCGACCTAGTGGGCCCATAGTTACCTTTACTGCGTTGTAAAGCGCCTCAGCTCCTCCTAAAACTCGAGCTCGAGCATCGTCATCATAAAATACTTTTTTTGCCATAAATCCTTACTCCTTATATTTATATTAAGTTAAGCGCTTGGCTGTTCATTTTGAACGATTCCGTGTAGGAGCGTAGCTCCGAGGACTAGTGAAAAATGACACAGTCAAAGAGCGTTTAATTACAATGTTGCTAAAACATCCTCTTCTTTTACTATTATGTACTCTGTACCGTCAATTTTCAGCTCTGTTGTGCTGTAATCTTTGTATACTATGCGATCACCTTTTTTCAGGACTTTTACTGCTTCGCCAACAGCTTCGATTTTGGCTACAACTGGCTTTTCTTTTGCAGCGTCTGGTAAATATATACCACTGGCAGTTTTACTAGCTGCAACTTCTCGCACTGCAACAACTCTATCGCCTAGCGGCTTTATAGGACTACTCATACTGTCAGTTTCCTCCGAATTATTCCTTATTTCTTGTTTAGTACCCCTATTGTAATAAAAAAATCTAGCACTTGCAAGTATAGAGTGCTAGATGGCAGAAAATTAGAAATGCTCGTGTGGTAATTTAGCCGAAGCTAAACACCACACGAGCATGAGTGCTCTTTGTAGGTCGTGAACATATTGTCACGACTCCTTAGAGCTGTTGTTCGAGGGAGGAGACAGATATCCCCTCTTCGAGAGGTAACGACGGCATCCGTTACAAACGGTAGCGTGACGCGATATCTCCTCGTATGCACCGTCGGGTTTTGGCTGCTTGCCTAGTTCCCGACGATAGTACCTACAGTCCTTTTTAAGCGCCGGAATCACTTCCGACTCTTTTCCTCATAGGACATTTACACATCACCACCTTCCTAGCAGTTTTTTGTGTGCTCTATATTATAGCATTATTATAAATTTTTAGCAATACTAAGCTGCTTCGGCTAGGGTTAGCTGACCATCAACCCTTGAGAAAACAGATTCTCTAAATGTATCTTTATCGTCTGGCGAGAAGTCAAAACCGTCACCCAGCTGACCAAAGCCCTCAGCATTTATGATATCTTTGTACATTTCACGTCCATTGACATCTTTGGTACCGATTTCAATAAAATGTCGATCGGCAACAGATGAAACTGCGCCTTTGCCAATATCTCGCATTTTAGACATAAATGAACCGCGCTTTTTAACATCAATACCATACAAGAAATGTCCTGTTGGCCTTTTTTTGTCGGGAAAATCAACCACAAGATCTACCCCAGCTAAATCATCCTCCACACTTGAGGCAGAAACTTCGTAGGGTATACTTTTGCCTTCTTTTTCGACGATCGAGGGAAATGCAAGCGCCCTATGGCAAGCGACCTCGTATTTTATGCCATTGTAGCAGTCGTTTATCATCTGCCTGTCGGCTGCTGGTACATTTAATTCGTTGGAATATTTCACATTTAACATCTCTGATATTATAAGAAAATGCTTTGCCACAGGCCCTTGTGTATAAAACATACTGTCATGCAGATGTCCGTTATATTGTATAAGTATTTTTTTGGCATCTCTTATGCTGTAAGGTGTTGATTCGGGATTATTCCTAATCTCAAGCGCTTTTCTAGCCTGCAGGGCAAACAGTGAACTCAGTACAAGGTGTTCAGTACAATACTCGGAAGCTTTCAGGTCATCTGCTTCTTCAGACTCCAAAAACAACAGCTGTTCGTTTATCATATCGCTTAGCACAGTTTCTGGACCAGAAGCTTCGGGATTACTCTGGCTCCGCGACTCTACTAAGTCTTTAAGCTCGTGCATTCTATCAATAGCACCAACGACTTGGTCGCGTACTATTTCTTTATTAACTTCGCTACTGGATTGTGGTGGACGATCTAAATTCATATTTTACTTGTTTGTTTTATTGTTTTAACTGATACGATTGTAGCAGAAAAGGACATAAAAGTCAATGTTTATATAAGCTTTTATGCAAATACTCAAATATATAAAATAGCAGTCTTTCAACTGCTATCTTATTGTGCGCTTTTTGCTAGTTATCTTTTAACAAATACTACTATAGCCGCGCCTGATGGGGCTGTTTCTCCACTCGGGATACCACTTATCACTTCACCACCTAGGGCAGTTGCGACTTCTTTTGCTTTTTCGGCACTTGCACTGTCTACTGCTACAACTTGTGTCTTGGTGTAGTTTTTCTTTGCTTCACCTTCGCTAACGGTTACGCCACTTACAGCAGCTGTCTTTGTATTAGCATCTCCTACAGAGCCGTCTTTACTCGCAAGAACAGATACTGATGTAGTCTGCGCTTGATCAGATGTAACAGCAATCGGACCAGAGTTAATAATCTTATTTTCACTTTCACGATAAATAATCGCTTTTCGTGCTTCTGTAAAAATAAGAACTTTGTCGCCATTTTTTGCACCGTCAAAGAACGGTTGGTCTTTTAGCTTCTTGATGTCGCTAATTGTAGCAACCGTAGGTGTTTCACCCGGAAGCTGTATGAGCTTGCCTACTTTGTCTTTTAGTACTTTGGCTTCATTTTCACTAACTTGCTTTTGACCTTCTGTGGTCTTGAGCTTCTGTGTTTCGCTATATTGATATGTTGCAAATCCTATAGCTGCAATTGCAATAACCAATGCTACAATAGCAATAATTTTACTCGAATCTAAACTTTTCCTAATATCTGCCACTACTTTCCTCCTCGCAGTTTTTAACTACCTATAATTATAACAAAGCTTACAGTCCAAAACTAGTCAGAACTATTCTCTTTCGACCGCTAACCATTGCACATCAAGTGGCTCAGCTATTGGTTCTGAAAGTTTAATGACAAAGCCGTCTTTTGTCCTAGCCTGGGCAACAACTTTAACGTCAGGATTTTCAGTGCTTAGGAAAACATTCGGCTTGCCGACTAGCGACTTGGCAAAGAGTACTTGTATTTCATTTTGGCCAGGTTGTATTGTAATTGTACCGGTGTTGTTTGACACCACTACCCTACCGTTAGCGTTCAAGGTGCCGTCGACATTTACATTGGCCTTGAACAGAGCGTCGGCAGAGAATTCAACTTGTTTTCTGAACTCAACGTCGGCTATAAATATTGCTTTCTTCAGGCTTGATTCGCCTATGGATTCGGTAGTTAGCACATCTTTGTATTGCTTAAGATCGCTCACATCTTCCTCAAGAGTCTTAATTCTACCAAGTAACGCTTCATTACTATTGTCTTCTGGAGTAGGAGTATCTACATTTTCAGTAGAATTTGTATTACCTTCTATACCTTCATTTTGCCCCACATCTCCTGGAGCAATTGAGCTCGGAGGATCATCAGACCATACGCGCACATAGTCCATATCCAGGTTTCTACCTGAGTAGGTGGTCGTAGTAGGAGTGTTTGTTAGCAGCCAGCCAAGACGGTTCGTATTTGCTGGAACGGCAGTTGTAGTGTGTGTTGCAACCAAAGTGCCATCTATGTAAAACCTTGCTGTACCGTTGGCGCCAACATTTTCTAGCTCAATACGCATTGTTCGAAGCGCAGTTGTTGTACAGGCAGTACTGCCAGCACAAGCGGTAGCTAGAGTTGTCACTTCTTCAGTACCGCTACCATTTCTAGAAACAGCCTCCCAGTTAGTTCCAGCGGCAGTTTTACGGAATAATACTTCGTTGGCGGAGTTGTTTGTATCGGCGCTGGTGGTGGCGTTTAACGCCATGTCGGTGAAGCCAACAATGTGACGCACATCTGTGTTTGAGCTAGCCTGAACTCTAGCTTCGAATACTGGGTTAAGCGAACGTTCAGTAACTAAGTTTCCACCCGTACCCCAGTTGCTTGCCCAAGGGCCGGTACCCAGAGTACCAGTAAATGTCAGACGTGCCATACCAGAAGACCCTGCTGTGCTTTGCATCTGTATTTGTCCAGATGGAGAAGTACCACCTGTACCTATGTTTTCGTCGTAATACCCATTCATAAATAATCCGTCGGCAGCAACAGCTGGGTTACCCGACAAAAAGTCTTGAGTAAACATATTCCAGCTATAGTTTATACGCCCGAATACATACAGCTGATCACGCGCCAAACTATCTGGCTTAGAGGCTGATATGCCACCTTCCCCAATAATGACGCTTTGGTCGTCTAGAGGCAGTGTGGTGTCGTTCTTTATTCTCAGTAAGTTTTTGCTACTAGGGCCTACAACCTGGAAAGCGAGCCCGCTAGTGAGAGATGTTGCATTCACCTGCAGTGCGGTACCAGTAGTAACCGAGTTTGCATTAAATGTATAGCCTGTACCACTACTGTTTACTGCATCAAATGATGCTTGGCCAGAGGCATTTATGCTGAGTCGCTGCACTGGTGAAGATGTGCCTCCTGTAGTGTAGAACTTGAGCGCGCCCGAGCTACCAAGTGCTCCGATGTGCAGATTATTGGAGTCAGATGCATACAGATAAGCATCGTTGGCTCCAGTAAATGGTGCTGCACCGCCAGCTGAGCCATTTATACCAAAGTCGACATAATACGTTGTGGCCGTACCGTTGTTGGCAGTTGCTACAAAATCACTAGATGCCGATGAACCGCTGTTGGCGTTTTGGATATTTAACTGATAGAAGCTGTTAACATCTCCTAGTATGTTGAGACCAGTATCTTTACCTGCGGTAGAATTTATCACTACCTGTGAGTTGAGGGTGTTGGTTGCGGTATTGATCAATAACTCTCCGGTACTGGTGAAGCGTCCCCTCGCCGTACTGTCTGTCTCGAATATTAGAGCATTTGTGTCGTTCGTACCTATTACGGCAGAAGCGCTGAAGCTGTTGCCGTTCTGGACAAATGCCGTACTGGCTAATGTGCTGTCTAATATGACTGTACCGGTTGCGTTCGGGAAGGTTATTGTTCGTGCCGATGTTGGGTCGGTAATAGCAAAAGTAGTATAAACATCATCGTTAGTCGTTCCTTCAAATACTAATGGTGAAGCTCCACGAATCTCACTAGTTATTGTTAAAGCATCGGTAGCTGCATTACCTAGCGTGGTATCGCCTTCAATGTTCAACCCGCCTGCTGCACTTAGCCCGCCGTCTTTATCGATATAGAATTTTTCAACACCCCAGTTAGATATGCTGAGTAGTTTTGCACCCGAAGTAGTATAGTTGCTTGTTGTATTAAAGTTGAACCCTATTGCACTAGCGCCATCTGCTACTGAAGACTGGGCAAGCCCACCGCTAGTATTGTAGTTTGCAAACTCTATTCGATTGTTACTTGTATTTACGTTTAGGACAGCATTGTTTGATTGATCTTGCACCTGGAATGCATAAGAAGAGTCAGAAGTATTTTTGAAAATATAGTTAGGAGCCAAAAAGTTCATAGTTGTGCCGGCGCCAATTACATTTGTGCTTGAATCGACATTGAATAGCGATGTGCCGTAATTAGATTGCACATCAAGGGCCTTTTGATTGCTGGTTGCACCACTAATGATTAATCCTCTAGTAAGTGGTGCGGCAAAGAAGTTATCTCCCATAGTATAGGCAGATAGATATCCTCTTGCCTGCAACATAGCGGCGTCGATATATATGGTTCTTGTACTAGCGTCTGACTGTTTTATATACACATTGGAATTACTAATTGTACCGCCAGTTGTAAATATACAACTAACCCTCACCCAACCATCTGTGTCGGCAAACGAAGGAGATGCTGCACAATCGATATCAGTTCCAGACTGGTCTTGATGCCCAAGCACAAGAGTTGACATACTACCACTAGGTAAGCGCACGTAGGCTGAGAATGTGTAGGTAGTAGATGGACTGAGAGTTACATCATACTTGGTTCCGTCATCTACTCCTGTGTTGTAGCTGGTCATCCACCAGGAGCCTGAGTAAGCACCATTTGTTCCACCACCGCCTACGCCACCACCATTTTTATTATTCCAAGACACGCTACCACCATTTTCAAAGTTTGAATTGGTAATAAGGTTTGTATCTGCTGAGCTATAGCCTGCATTGCCAATATTCAGTAGTAAATCACCACTGGTATTTTGTACTTGAAAAGCGCTGTCTAAACCGGTCGATGATTTAAATATACTACGACCATATGCGTTGAAGTTTTTGCCGGCTGCTACTGTGGTGTTCTGATTGAGGTTTATTCCAGTTGCGTTAGTTGTACCTATATCCAAAGCTGTGGCGGTCGCTGTATCCAGTAGCGGTGTTTGTAGTGAGGTGTTAGCTCGACCGGTGCCAGATATACGAAAGTCCCCAGTTTGGTCTGAGCCTGATTGGTTTTGTATGCCAGATGTTGCTAATACTGCACAGCCAGATGAAGTACATATATCGCTACCGTTAATCTTATACGCCGCACCAGTTACTATGTTTATATTTCCGTCTTTGTCGACCGAGAATTTTTCAGTGCCGTTATTTTGGAATGCAACGAGTTTGGCGCCGGATGTACTGTAGCTTGGTGTATTAACAATTAGACCAACCGCACTTGCACCATCCGCACCACCACCGTATAGATTTAGCGTGCCGCCTGTTGAAGAAACTAAACCATCGCTCAATGTTGTACTACCCGACCCAGTAACAACTCCACCGAGGAAGTAGCCTTGGAAAAATCTATTTGATTGCGTCGTGTAATCCGTAGGTGTTGCCCCGATATTTTGTATTGTGTATTTGGTAACTGTCACACCGTTATCAAAACTAATAGCTGGACTGACTGTTAAAGTTGATGTGCCCCCGCCAGAGACAACTCTGGTGTAATAATCTTGACCGGCATTATCGATCAAAATGACGTCGTTATTGCTAAACGCCGTACCGGCTATTGTTAGGGTTGTCGTATTTGTACCAGTACCATTTGTTGTGTCTGTTGTGCCAGTAGCAAAATTGCTAGCACGCAGGTTCGCAGTAGCCGTAATAGTATCGGCTGCGTTATTACCTAGGTTGATACTACTACCAAAAATCTCAACATCATTGTTAAATGTTTTATTACCTCCAAATGTTTGGGTGCCAGTGGAAACTAGCCCAGGGAACGAGGTATCGGCATTTTGCATAACTAAGCTATTGCCGGATATTACGGCGCCGTTAGCAGATTTGGTTTGGCTATCAATTGTGCCTATAGACGTACTGACCGCACAACCTAAATCAGTGGTATTACATAATGTTTTGTATGCACCTCCCTCGTAGATTTTGAATTTACTTGTTGAAGTATCATAGACAATACCGCCATCTATACCAATTGGCAGATTGGCAGTGCTAGCAGAATCAACAACGAACAATGTAGTTGCCGCTGCAGATGAGTCGTCAGCATCACCAATATTTATAGTGTTAGCAACACCATCCGACGTAAATATAAGTCCTCCGCCCGAACCAAAAAGCCTAAAATCATCAAAGTATGACTCGAGATACCCTCCACCAGTAGTACCTATATCTAAAACTGCTGATGAAGATGTATTGACTATTTGGAATTTAGAATCAATACCCCCTTCTCCAACATATACAAGTTTATTGCCGGAAGAAGTTGAAACAGTTAATACATTTGCGTTTGCAGAGTCCTGCACACTAAACGCACTGGCTGAACCTCCAGAAGTCATAGTTTTAACTAAACTTGTACCGTATACATTTAGAGATACGTTCGATGTGTTTGTACTTAAACCTGCGCTAACAATACGACTGCTACCTGCAACATTGAAGATAACACTGTTTGCCGCGCCGATTGTTGCTGTATTGGTTACCTGGAATGAATCTGTATCAGTACTCGTAGGCCTGAATACTACTTTTCCGTTAACTTCTAGCGTTTTAGTTGGTGCAGCTGTGCCTATACCTACACGACTATTCAGAGTATCGACAGTCAGAACGTTGCTACCGTTTTGCTGCTGAACTTGCAGCGCACTAGTTGAATCTTGGGCACCACGAACAGTCAGCGGTGAATCAATTGCACCATTGAGGCTGATGCGCCCTATATCATTTGAATTCCATTTAGCCACAGAGACACTGGCATTATCAACATAGAAGGTAATAGGCGTTACTGTATCGTCAATCATAACAGGTCCTATGTATGGAGAGCCTGCGGTTACGTTTCCTGTAGTAAATGTACAGGTAAGATTTGTCCACACGCCTGGTGATAGAGTTGCACTAGTACATGACGTAGAAGTGCCGTCTGTACTATCGAATCTCTTGTACAGTTGGACGGTTTTTGAACCTGATGTGGCAGAATCTAGTTGCACCCAAAAGCTTGCTGTATATGTGGTATTTGGTTGTGTTGTAGGTGTAATTATCGGTCCTTCATATCCACCAGTTAGAGACGTATCGACCTGTAACGAGCCTGAGCCTGTATATGCTTGGCTCGTAGTTTGGCTGAGGGTCGGTGATGAGTATGTACTCCAACCGCTGGTGTCTACTTCTACATCTGGGTTCGTATTTAGGTTTCCAGATGATTGTAACTCTACCGCATCAATGTACAGGGTGCGCGCCGTGGCATCCGACTGCTTTAGGTATATGTAGTCGGTGCCAGTAACATTACCTGTAGTAAACGTACATGTTAGCTTAGACCAGCCGCCACCGTTTACTGTTTGGCTCGTAGCACAGTCGCTGTCGGTTGAGCCGTTTTCGCTGCGACCTATGTTGATAGTAGAGGTAGCAGCCGTCAATACATTACTTTTTACATAGAATGTCATCGTATATGTTGTTTGCGACGCTAGACTATAGTTATATTTCACACCGTCATTTGCTGCAGCAGTTGTTGCAACTGACATAGATCCCGTTCCTAGATAATGCTGGCTGCCGGTCTGGCTCACCGTTTCACTACCAGATTTTCCAGCCCATGGACTATAGCTTGACTCAAAGTTGCCGTTGGTTAGCAAGTTTTCGGTGGTAGCAGTATCAAACTTAACCAAATTATCCCCATTAGCCTTGTTTATTCTAAACGCGCTGGTTGAATCGGCTGTATTTGTAAATGTATAGCTAGGAGCATCAAAGTTTAGACCGACAGTTGAATGCAGACGTCCATCGCTAAGCGTGGTTGTACCTGCACCAGCAACAACTCCACCGAGGAAGTAGCCTTGGAAGAAACGGTTGCTTTGTGTTGTGTAGTCACTGTCTGTAGCTCCAATATTTTGGATATTATATTTGGTTACCGTACGTCCGGTTTCAAATGTTACCGCAGGACTGACCGTCAAACTAGAAGTGCCGCCGCCTGCAGTGACACGGGTGTAATAATCTTGCCCAGCGTTATCGATCAGTATTACATCACCATTTGCAAATGCTGTACCAGCAATTGTCACAGTTGTTGTGTTTGTGCCCGTGCCCGAAGTTGTATCGGTTGTGGCAGTGGCTGAGGCATTGGCAATCATAGAGCCCTTTGCAGTTATTGTATCGGTTGTGGCGTCGCCCAGTATTGTATTGCCATCGACCTGTAGGCTACCGTTTGTTATGACATTCCCTGTGAATGTTTTATTTCCTGCAAAACTTTGTGTGCCGGTTGAAACAAGACCCGGGTTTGTAGCATCCGCAGTTTGCATGACCAAACTGCTACCTACAATGACCGCACCATCGGCGGACTTGGTTTGGGAATCCATAGTACCAATAGACGTCACGCCTGTATCGGTTGTTATGCAGTCGGCCCAAGCACCATTTTGATAACAACGGAATTTGCCTGAGTTGTTGTTGTAGTACATCGCACCAGCTAAACCTGCCGGATCACCAGAATCTGTCTTTACGTCCAGTACCAATAAATCAGGTGTAGTCGAAGCAGTACCATTACCGATATACACATTGCCCGTTGCGGTGCTAGCTGCTATCAGCCTTATTCCCGCTGTACCACTACGTATGTTGGTGTTTGATGTACCGGTTGTTGAACCCAAGGTTGTAGTGTGGTCGGTGGCGTTCGCCGCAAATTGACAGTTTCCTGTACCACAATCCACTACAACCGCACCTGCACCGGTTGCTGTACCTATATTAACTGTGTGCGCTATGGCGTTTGTACCGATGTTTATTGCACCAGTTCCAGAGTTTAAGGTTAGTGCTGTTGCACCAGTCGAGTTGCCTATTGTGATAGTCTGGGCAACCGCGCTAGTACCAATATTTATACCGCCAGTTCCACCATTTAGGTTTGTAGTTGCTGTACCATTTGCACTACCAATATTCGTGGTATGTGCTGTACTGTTGGAACCAAAATTACAACTTGTCGCACTAGTCGCACACTGAAAATCTACGTTCGTTGGATAAGTGTAGACAGTTCCGTTAGTGCCAGTTGCTGTAACACCGAACAGAACATTCGAGCCTTTGACAACATTGAAATTCGTATCGAGTCCATTAGCACCCACATTGACACTTTCAGAGCCTGATGCTGTTGAAATCCTAAAAGCTGAAAGATCTGAAACATTGGTAACCTGGAAGGCAGTTGAGCTACCACTTGGGTTTTGGGTATTGATAAGGCCGGTACCATAAACATTTAGAGCTTGGTTCGTACCGCTACCATCTACGCCTACGGTTAGCGCACCGCCAACTCCGTCAAAAGACATCTGATAGCTAGTATTTGCATCATAAAATGTAAATGTAGATGTTGCGCCGTCATGAGCAAAGACCGAGCTATCCACAATAGACTGGAAAATGCCGGGCGCCAAACTGATACAATCACCCCCACTATCTGTACAAGCCGCAAAGCCTCCATCGGCGTATACATTTGCTAATTTATTGAGCGTATCGATTTGAAGTATTGAGGTACCAAGGTTATCTTTTACCTGAAAAGCCGTTGCTGAATCCGAAGTAGTTTGGAACAAGCCGTCGCCGTTTACTGTAACATTCCCAGTAAATGTCTTGTTGCCTGCAAATGTTTGGGTGCCAGTAGAGACCAGACCGGGAGCAGTTGCATCAGCTGTTTGCAACACCAAACTAGTGCCGGATATTACAGCACCGTTGGCAGATTTGGTTTGGCTATTGATAGTTCCTATACTCGTTACACCAGTATCGGTGTCGCTATCACACGCCCACACATCGCTAGTTTCGTTCCATTTAAGCAGCTGTGTGTCTGAACATCCCTGAAGCAACGTTAGACCAGTGCCTAAGACTTCGAGTCCCGAACTGCTAGATGTAGTTGCCGACAATCCATCTGTTGCTACTGTTAGGTCGATAGTAATATCATTGGCATTTACCGTAATACCGCTGCCGGCTCCAATATCAAGTGTTGTCGCACCGCCAAGCGAAACTGCTCCACCATTTATCAAGCCACCACCTGCAGTAACCGTCAGACTAGAGTTTGCTAGCTGGGCATTGGCGATTCCTGTCGGCGTAATGTTGGCTGTACTAGCTGCGGTAAGTCGTCCCTGAGCATCGACAGTAAACTGAGGAATAGCAATCGAACCGTTGGCATTATCGCTAGGTGAATAGCTAGCCGCAGTTACGGCTGTATTTGCCAAGTTAATCGTCGGAGTCCAACCCTCACCTAAACTTCCCGCTATGCTAATACCTGTGCCGCCACTTACATCAGCTACATAGTTACCGGTTGTGTCGGTAGTGAGAGCTACACTGTTAGCACCAATAGTTGTGACGCCGCTGTTAGATATTGTTACATCGCCTGTAGGAGTTACGGCAGTAGCAACATTAGAACCATTACCAATCAATATTTGCCCATCAGCCAATGTAGTAGAAATAAACGCACAACTACTAGAGCCTTGTAAACATACCGTGCCGCTAGCGTCCGGGAAAGTAATTGTTCGCGCAACCGTTGGATCAGTAATTGCAAATGTCGTATAAACCCCGTCGTTAGTAGCACCCTCAAAGGCGAGTGGCGAAGCACCACGAACTTCGCCAGTAAATGTGATGGCATCGCTGGCCGCATTGCCTAAAATTACATCTCCATTAACTGTCAGGTTCGCACCTGCTATAACATTGCCGTTGAATGTTTTATCGCCCGCAAAGGTTTGAGTACCAGTAGACACTAGTCCAACATTAGTTGCATCGGCATTTTGCAGATACAAAACAGTGCCGGATATTACTGCACCGTTGGCAGATTTGGTTTGAGAGTCAATTGTACCGACGCTAGTTACTCCCGTATCGGTGTCCGTATCGGTATCAGTTGCACACGCCCACAGTCTTGATGTTGAGTTATATTTTAGAAGTTCACCAGTTGCACATCCTCGAATTAAACCTATTTCACCACCGCTAACTTCCAAGCCTGATCCGCTACTGGTGGTAGCAGTATTAGCATCCGCAGCGTCCGAAAGATCAATGGTTAAGTTCACACTACCACCCAAGCTCACGCTAGAGCCGCCGCTAAGTCCACCACTGGTATTTACGGTTATAGCAGAGTTAGCTAGTTGGGCATTAGCAATTCCTGTCAGCGTCACGTTGGTTGTACTAGCTGCAGTCAATCTACCCTGGGCATCGACGGTAAATTGTGGCAAGGCAAGCGAGCCGTTGGCGTTGTCGGCCGGCGCATAGCTAGCTGCAGTTACTGCCGTATTGTTGAGTCCATATGTAACAGTACCTCCAGACCTTGTGGCTGTAGTACCGGTACCGTTGTTGAAAGTGACCGTATCACCACTAGCAATATTCTGCGAGCCAACAGTTCCTTGCGCAGCTACATTGAAGTTGGTTGTGTCTGTATCCGTATCAACATCTGCCGCACAGCTAAATACTGTTCCATTCCAGGTTAGCTTAGTTGTTCCCGCACAAGTCGGTGAGTTTATGCTAAATGTCGTACCACCAAGACTTAGACCATTTCCGGCAGAATAGGTTGTGTCTGAGTCAGATATAACTACACTGCCGCCACCCGTTAGGCTCAATGTCCTCGTGCCATTCACCCAACTAAGGGCTTGTGAATCTGTGTTGTCCAAATATCCCGAGAGGTTAACTGAATTTCCTCCGCTAATAGCTAGTACGTTCGCCGCAAGCGATAAGGTTTGTGAGTCTGTACCAACTACCGAAGCACACCCCCAGGTAGAACCGTCCCATTGCAAAACTTGACCGCCTAAACACGAATCGTCCAAGCTCAGGTTTTGCCCTGTCAAAATCAATCCGCCGCCAGAAACGGTCGCTATACCTGCCGCACCATCAGCACCGTTTGTACCGTTGGCTCCTGCTTGCCCTTGTGGGCCTGGCACCGGAACGTTGGTCGTAACCTGAACAGTTGTGTTGTCAGATCCACTCAGGGCATCTTTTACAAATTGCTCAACATCTTTTGCTTCAATCTTGCCATTTTTTGCAACCAACACCCCACCGCCATCTATTTCAATTCCCGGCGATTGAGCACTGGCAAGCGCTTTGACACTGCTCACTTTGCTAAAGCTACGACCACCACTACAGCCAATTTTCTGGGAATCATCCAACTTGTTCCAGCCATTCAACTGGCCTGAAAAACCTGTTGAATTTGCCGGAACATAATACGGACAACTAACTTTGTTGTACCCCACATCGCCAGCCTCTTCTATACATGCCTTCTTTACCGCAGCAGAAGGTCCAGCTCTTTTATCAAGTGCACACACCTCAATATAGGCCGCCTTCTTTTTCGCCGTACCTGGAATCTGCCAACGTAGCTTCA
>CAYGHK010000004.1:0-22297 GCA_964349645.1 uncultured Candidatus Saccharibacteria bacterium
TTGAGGGGCTGGTGGCCTTAGGGCTGTGGAGGTTCAAGTCCTCTCTCGCGCACCAAGTAAAAATCAGGCTTAAATGCCTGATTTTTACTTTTACATTTGCAAATTACTACTGAGTAGCGCCCGTCATAGATTGTGGGTCAATAAAGTTAACAGAGGCGGGAACCTCAAATTTTGTATCGTCGACTGTCCAGTCTTTACAGTTTACGCTAAATGACTCATTGGGAGCTGGGCCAGTTGTACTTTCACCTGTTTGTTGCTTTTCTTCAATTTGTTTTACATCCATCACCATACCTATAGTGTGAGAGCCGGTGTCAAACCAACTGTACACTTTTCCGTCCTTTATGATTTGGTTTGATGTTCCTGTGTTGCCTTTTGAAGTTGTAAGGTTCATCTCCATACGTGCACTTCCATTTCCATCGTTATACATTTTGCCGCTGCCTTCACCACTTTTACCGGTATACTTAAAGGTACATTCTTGCGGATCTTTACCTTGAGCAATTGTAGAAAAACTAGCTTTTTTGGATGATTTACTAGATTCTGCAGCTTCTTCTTTAGTTTGCGCTTCGTTATTGTTACTCGAAGATTGATTTATATAAACAAAAGCTATCGCCGATAGTATAAGTAATATAACAACCCCAATTATTATAAAAATGTTTCGCTTAGTCATGTTTTCCTCCGTTAATGTCTACAGTAAATAATAGCATAATAAAAACCCCTGCAAGGTTGCAGAGGTTATATAAATACTGGAAAATGTGACTCACTATATGGTGCCGAGTTGGGCCGAGGCTTTTTAAGGCCTCGGCCCATGACCGCAATTGCGGCGCCATGCGTTTTGACGATCCACAGTTGAACTGTGGTGGATTCGCCAATTCTCGTGGCTGCAGGTTGAAGCCTCTTTGCAAGGCTCAACACCTGGCTGTTTTTGCAGCTCTGCCCGAAGGCGTCGCAGTACAAAATCAGCTCCAGGCTCATTGTTTGCAAGCGCATTTTCCGCCTGAATAATTCGCCTGACCAGACGTGTGGCTTCCATTTCTGGATGCTCAACGTCAAAAAGCTTTTCTCCAGACAACCAGATTTTGAAAACTTCCCAAAAACCGATCGTCTTGATCTTGTACTTTTTCTTGTTAAACAACTTGATCACTCTCCTTAGTGAGTCACGAGCCAAAAGTTCCCCTCTAGCTATGTATTAATTATACACTATATCAACTAAAAAAGCAAGCATAAGCTTGCTCTCTTAGTAGGCAGGGCTTGCTGCTGTATAAGCGTAACTACGATTGTCCACCACAACAACTCCATTAGTACGTACAGGCACACACTCCCTACCTAATACGGATACTACCATAAGCTTGTTTGCTTTTAAATACCTAAAAAAATATAGCTGTGGAAAACTACCATTTATACTATATACTTACTGATATGAGAATTATTGCTGGAAAATTTGGTAAGTTGCAATTTAATGCACCGAAAGGACACCGTACACACCCTATGAGCGACCGAGTACGCGGTGCCTTGTTTAATTCACTTGGTGACATCGCTGGGCTTAGTATACTTGATGCATTTGCAGGCACTGGAGCTCTTTCGTTTGAGGCAATAAGTCGCGGTGCAGCAAAAGCAGTTTCAATAGACATAGACAAAAATGCTGTGAATGTTATGAATGAGAGTGTGGCGAAATTTGGTATAAAAGACCAGTGTAAGGTAATTCGTGCAAACGCATCCGGCTGGTCTGACAACAACTCTGAGGCACTTTTTGACATAGTAATAGCCGCGCCCCCCTACGACAATCTTCAACACACGGCAGTGCAAAAGCTGACAAAGCACATGAAAGAAGATGGTATGTTTATACTTGACTGGCCGGCATCCCAGGAAGTGCCAAATTTGGATGGCTTAGAGCTTATTGACAATCGAAAATATGGTAACGCTCAAATTGCTTTTTACAAAAAATCTACTTCTTTTTAAGCGCTTCTAGCCAGGCAAAAGCAACAGTTTTGATGATAATTGGTATAAGCTCATTTTTTGTCTGACGAGCAAGCGTAGGAGTCCAGCCCCAGTGCGTAAAAGTTTCGTACATATGTAAGTCTGATATTTCTTTTAATGACCTTAGGAAGACTTTTTCAAAACCATCTTTTTCGAGCCATCTTATGTCTTCGTCACTTAGTGATAACTTACTGGCTCGCAGCGGCGTAATAGCGCTTGCTACACCAAGTTCAAATAAAACATGAGAGGTCATAACTCCCTTTGCGCCCCAAAAATCCCAATTATTCTTTATTTTTTGACGCTTACTTCCACCAGAAATAATAAGTTTTTTACGAACTGAGTCTCTGGTTTCTTTCGGTTCGCCACGTACTTCCTCGAGATGCTCTTCGAGCGGAAAATGATGCGCTGGAGTGAGGCCATCTACTACAGAATGCGCAAGCCAAGCAGCTTCAAATGCAGCTCTCTGCTCGTCATTTTTAACCAAAGCATGCGCTAAGTTCTCCTGGTGGTGTCGGATACTCTCAAGCAGCTCATTGTCAGTTGGGTCTTTTGGGTCGATAAAATGCCATGGTTCATCAGCACCAGGATTTTTACGTTTTATGCCGTCTGGGCCATTTTTTCCTTCAAAATGCTGGATATTTTTAAGAGACGGAAAAAAAGAAGTAGTTTTTTCGGCTGTTAGCCTATGAGCTACTTTATTTATCTTTTGATGCACACCTAGTACATTGCCAGATTTATGGTGAAAGGTTGTTCCAGAATACATAAATGCGCCTTTGGCTTATAAGACAAACCTACGGTTTTTCTCATCGCGCAGGGCGACGAACTAAATTCGATCGCTCTGGCTGCTCTTTTCCCTTTCCGGTGTTAATTTAATGTCGTCAGTCTTTGGTATTTACTGACTTGTTCGTATATCTGTTTATATTGTACCAAATCATCGCCACTTTGCATGAAGTCCGCAACTGCTTTTTGTACGTTCGCTATAGCTTTTGTATCAGCCAAAGACGCTACTTGAAGATTTAATTGACCATGTTGAGCATGCCCATATATCTCGCCTGGACCTCGAAGATTAAGATCGACTTCGGCCAAGTAGAAACCATCGTTTGACTTTTCTAACTCCCTCAGGCGCCTTGTAGGCTTGAGGCTATCACTAGACACAAGGAAACAGTAACTTTGATGCTCACCTCGCCCAACTCTACCACGTAATTGATGAGCCTGAGCTAAGCCAAATTGATCGGCATTTTCGATTATCATTATAGTGGCATTTGGTACATCTACTCCTACTTCGATGACGGTTGTGCTGACAAGTATGTCAATCTTGCCGCTGGTAAATGTTTCCATAACAGCTTGCTTTTCATCGCTACTGAGCTGTCCGTGTAGTAAACCAATTTTATATTCCTTAAATATAGTTTTTTGTAATTTCTTATACTCAAGCTCTACAGATCTTTTTTCGGACTCTGGATTGTCGTCAATCAACGGGCAAACTACATAGACTTGACGACCACTTTTTATTTGCTGATCAACGCTAGCATACATAGATTCGCGTGAGTTTGGCGAAACAATAGAAGTTTTAATGGGTTGGCGACCACGAGGCATTTCGTTTAATATCGATACGTCTAACTCTCCGTAAACAGTAAGCGCAAGCGAACGAGGAATTGGGGTCGCGGTCATAGAAAGTAAGTGCGGTAAGTGCGCAGATTTTTCAAGTAATTTTTGGCGTTGGGCTACTCCGAAACGATGTTGCTCATCAATCACTACGAACCCTAATTTGTGGAACTTCACCTTTTCCTGGATCAAAGCGTGTGTACCCACAACAACTTGAACTTCGCCACTATCTATCTTTTGGTAAAGCTGCTTCTTAGCGGCAGGCTTAACCGATCCTGTCAGTAACCCAACTGTTATATCAAACGGCTCTAGCAACTTTGTGAGGGTCTCTCCGTGCTGAATAGCTAAGATTTCTGTTGGAGCCATGAAAGCTGTTTGAAAGCCAGCAGAAGCAGCTAAACTAGCGCTCATGCCTGCTACGACAGTTTTACCCGAACCTACATCTCCTTGTAAAAGGCGGTTCATTGGATGTTCGCATTCGAAATCTTTAGCTATTTGCCAGATAGCTGCACGTTGAGAATCGGTCAACTGAAATGGTAAATGAGAAACAAATTCTTTAGCATGATTTTGATCAAAGGGAATTTCCCATCCTGTAAGTTTTGTGTTTTCACGCTTGTTTAATTGTCCGGCTAGTACAAGTGAAAATAACTCTTCAAAACCTAGCCGTTTGCGAGCCTCTTCAAGCTGTTGGTCATTTTCTGGAAAATGTAAATACGTTAAGGCATCGGAACGGGATATTAAACCTTGAGTTGAAACTATTTTAAGGGGTAGTATTTCATCTAGCATAATTATTGCTGGACGTAGCTCAGTTAGTACTTTACGAACTACATGAGACTTAAGACCAGCAACAGAGCGATATATTGGAACAATACGCCCTGCATTAACATGGGTGCTTTCGTACTTTTCGACACTAGGGTTAGTAAGTTGATATTTGTGACCCTGAAGGCCAAATTGACCCGAAATGAGCCATTGCCCCTTCTCTTTTCTTAGCTGATCGGCTCGATAAGGTTGATTGAACCAAACGGCAGCAACTTTCCCAGTATCGTCTACCAGGGTTGCTTCGGTGATATGCATCCCGCGTTTCACGCGACGCGTATTTAGATGCTCAACTTTTACTCGTAAGCTTACTTTACCCGGCTTGATCTTCCCCACCTCTGTAATTACTGAGTAGTCTTCATAACCTCTTGGAAAAAACTCAATTAGATTTTTGACAGTATGCAGCCCAGCCTTTGCGAAACTTTCTGCAGTTTTTGCGCCCACCCCTTTGATATTTGCGAGCGGTGTTTGAAGATTCATTATTGTACCAATATAAAAATATTTTTGCCTTTTTTGACTAGTGAAATTTCTGATATTTCTTGATCTTCGGTTATTTTTTGACCGTTAACCGAAAAGGCGCCCCCATCGAGCAAGCGTCGAAACTCACCTTTCGATTCGACAATACCCTTTTCCAGGAGACGATCGCTTAATGTACCGAATGTAGTGGTAGGAATTTCATCAGACAAAAGCTTGAGCTGGTCTTGGTCGAGTTGATTAACATTACTGTTGTCGCCAAATAGTACTTCGGTAACTTTACGAACACTTTCTGCTCTATCTGAACCGTGCACGAGTTTTGTTACTTCAAAGGCAAGTGTTTTTTGCGCAGCTCTATCGCTCGGATTGCTAACACTTTCGACACCAAGTCTGTCTATCTGCTCGCGCGAAAGAAGCGTGTACACCCTAAGATAGTCAATTACTCCATCGTCATCGACGTTAAGCCAAAATTGATAAAATCTGTAGACACTTGTTTTTTTATCGTCCAGCCAAATTGCACCTTCTTCGCTTTTGCCAAATTTTTGACCAGTATATTTATTGATAATTATTGGAGTTGTATAGACATCCGCTGATTGGTTTTCGATCTTGCGAATCAATTCAACTCCGGCAAGTGAATTGCCCCATTGGTCACTTCCAGAAACCTGTAAGGTAACACCTTTTTCTCGGAACAAATGCAGAAAATCATATCCCTGAATAAGAGAATAGCTGAATTCTGCGTAGCTAATGCCGCTGCCACCCTCTCCAATTCGACTTTTTACAAAATCGCGATCAAGAAGTTGTGTCATAGAAAAATGCTTACCGTAGTCTCTTAAAAAATCAACATATTTTATGTCTTTAAACCAGTCGTAGTTGTCTACCACTTCGAAGTCTAGACCTTCAAATATTTTAGAGTACTGACTAACAATGGCTTTTTTGTTCGCTTCTATTTCTTCACGAGGCTTCAGGTCTCTTTCCTGATTTTTACCATCTGGATCGCCGATCAAACCAGTAGCACCACCAATAAGTAAAATCGCTTTATGACCGGCATTCATAAATTGCCTCACCATCATAGCTGCAGCTAGGTTGCCTACTGTCATACTGTCACTGCTAGGATCAACACCCCAGTAAAAAGTCAACTTTTCGTCGTCAAGTTTGCTTATGTCTTTTATGGTTGTTTGGTTGACGAATCCACGCCACTTCAGATCTTCAGAAAGACTCATTGCTGTGGTTTTGCCTGCCAACTCAACAGGAATTTATTTACTGTATCTACCAATTCAACGCCTGAGTAATCTGACTTGGTCAGACATAAGTCAGCGCCGTTATCTAAAGCCTCTTGTTTGTCTTTTTCCTGAGAAAGATTACTCACAACAATTACCGGCGCTTTTATAGATGTGTTGTTTTTTAGACTAACTAAGAAGTCATATCCGCTCATTTCGGGCATCATAATGTCTAAAATAATAACCGTCGGGTTTATCTCAATAACATCTGTTATACCCCAAAGTCCATCTTTGCTAGTAAAAACCTCAAAACCTGCGTCTTCGAAGGCTGCAGAGAAAATGATGCGAATATCTTCGTTGTCATCGATTATAAGAACTTTTCTATTTTGATTTGTTATATCCATAATTACTACTATACCAAAAAACTAACTCATTGGTAACGAAACATAGAAGGTCGATCCTTGCCCCACTTCACTTTCAACCCACATTTTACCGTTCATTTTTTCTATTAGATCTTTACTGATAACCAAACCAAGACCTGTGCCGCGCATTTTACTCACCCATGCGTTGTCAATTTGAGCATATTTTTGAAAAAGTATTTTTTGGTCTTCAGCACTAATGCCAACACCGGTATCTTTGACTCCTATAATTGCATTTCCCTCATGTTGCATAGTTATTACAGAAACTGTACCCTCAGGCGGAGTGAATTTTAATGCATTGCTAAGTAAGTTTGTAATGACTCTTTCAAACTGCGGAGGCTCTATTGGTGCAACTATGCTGACAGGCTCGTACACAAGATTAATTTTACCTTCGTCAAACAAATTGCGTATACCTTCGACAGATTTACTTATATGCTCACTTAAATCTACTTTCTCGAGGTTTAGACTAACAGCCCCACTCTCTAACTTGTTAATATCGAGTGTTACATTCACAAACTCAATCAAGCTCTTAGTGTTTTCAAGTATTTTTTCTAAAAAGCCCCGTTGCTTTTCGTTTAGATCACCCACCCGGCCTTGTAGCATTAGTTCTATATATCCACGTATAACAGTCATTGGAGTGCGAAGCTCGTGAGAGGTGATTGAAAGGAACTGATCCTTTATTTTTTGCATGTTTCTTTCTTCACTAACGTCACGTCCATAGACATTGGCATAGCCTGCGTCGGCCTGCAACACTGGTACTATTTCAAATAGTATAATTTTATCTTGATACTCTAGATCTACCGAGTAAGTTTTGCCCTCTGTAAGACTTTTTTTGATTGGTTCTAGTAAGGGCTTAGGTAAAGTTGGGTCTTGCACGCCCTGAAGTGTCTGTATAATATCCTCAGCTACCTTATTGATAAGCAAAATCCTACCGTCTAGAGCTACCCTTAGAAGTGGGTTAGTGTTTTCCGCTGTAAATTGCGCAAACTTTTTGAGCTCTTTCTCTATCAGTTTTCGCTCGGTTATATCTTCAACAATAAGAAGTAGTCTGGCTTGACCCACAATCCCTCTATCTTCAATAGGTACCCCTCGGTATCGACGAACTGTTTTTTTGTTTGCTAGATGTGAAGCATACTCAACCTCTGTCTCAAATGGCTCGCCGGCTATGGCTTTGAGAAAAAGTTTATCGAGACCAACCTCTTTGTAGCTGTCTAAGTGGGTAGCATTTAAGCCTATGGCATTTTCTGATTTGTCACCAGAAAGTTCCGCCATTTTTGGATTGAATGACGTAATAACACCTTCTTGATCTAAGGTGTATATACCAAATGGTGAATGATCAAAAATATCTACATAAAGCTGGTCGGCAATTGGATTATCTGCGGAGTCCATAAGCCAATCTACCTATTAAAGTTCATATTCTTGACCTGGGTCTAAAACATGAACGTGAGAATGCTCGCCAACAAGTTCGCTGAACACATCGGTATCTGCCTCAATAGGAGGCCAGGTATTGTAGTGGATTGGTATAGTTACTTTTGGCTTGAGATACTCAGTTGCAAGTGCAGCAGCCTTTTCGTCCATAGTGTAGTGCCCGCCTATAGGCAGCAGGGCAACATCTAAATGTCCGAAAAGTTTAGGTATAAGCTTCATGTCGCTAAATACGGATGTGTCACCGGAGTGATATACCTTTTTGCCATCCATACCTACCACGAAGCCACATGGGCTGCCGTTGTCTGCACTATGTAGAGCTGGAGTCAGACTAAAAGATACTCCGTCTTGAGTATATGTACCGCCAATATTGGCGCCCACAGCGTTGATTTTAGCTTCTGTTACATCAGGCCTAACACTAACCTCGTGGATGCCAACCAAAGTCGCTCCATCGCGCTTGGCTATAGCAATCGTATCGCCAAAGTGATCAAAATGATCATGTGTGATAATAATAAAATCAACTTTAGGTATTTGGTCGACAGTCACTGAAGCCAGTGGATTGTCGGTAATAAATGGATCTATGAGAACAGTTTTACTGCCCTCCAATAATACTGCTGCATGTCCGAGTCTTGTTATTTTCATAAGTACTTTACATGATATTAGTTCATAAGCACTATTGTCAAATTATTCAACAAAAAAATGACTATATAACGCTCAAGTTAGTGTTATAATGAGTAGCAGATTTTAAGAGCGAGGGAGAAAAAAAGAAGTGATCCGAAAAAGACGATCGAGATTTG
The DNA here is from genome assembly GCA_964349645.1 of uncultured Candidatus Saccharibacteria bacterium. Taxonomy (GTDB): domain Bacteria; phylum Patescibacteriota; class Saccharimonadia; order Saccharimonadales; family Saccharimonadaceae; genus JACPYF01. The sequence continues at coordinate 8,725 of CAYGHK010000004.1, forward strand.
CCAACGCAGGCAAGAAACTGAGTGTTTACTCTAATCTATCAGCAAAAAGAAGAGCAAATCAAGATGCCCGGTCGCGCAAAAAGGCCGAGTATTTAGCTAGTTTGCCAAAAAATCCCTTTTCTAGAACCTTGCACCGAATACATCCAAAACGTATGATGGCGTACTGGTTTAGTCGTGAAGGCCTCATGATGGGACTAAAAATTTGGGGTGTAGCTATTCTTTTTGGAGTTTTGGCTCTTGGCGCTGTATTTGCCTACTACCGGCGCGAACTAGATGCTATACGACCTTCTGAGCTTGCTAAACGCGTTCAGACGACAGTTACTAAGTACTACGATCGCAATGGAACACTTCTTTGGGAAGATAAAGGCGCTGGCAACTATAGGCTCGTTGTTGAGTCTAAAGATATAGCACCTCATATGAAAGAAGCAACCATAGCAATAGAAGATAAAGACTTCTATAAACATGGCGGTGTTAGTTTTAGCGGTATTGCCCGAGCCACTTACAATAACTTTTCAGGGGGTAGTACTCAGGGTGGGTCAACTTTGACTCAACAGCTTGTAAAACAAGTTTTCTTTGCTGATGAAGCTCAACAGAGGGGTGTTGCCGGAATTCCTAGAAAGCTAAAAGAGGCTATCTTGGCGGTTGAGGTTGAACGAATGTACAACAAAGATCAAATCATTAATTTGTATCTTAATGAGTCTCCTTACGGTGGTAGGAGGAATGGCGTTGAGTCAGCTGCACAAACTTATTTTGCAAAATCTGCTAAAGATCTGACTCTGGCAGAGTCGGCACTACTGGCGTCGATACCTCAGCAACCTGGACTACACGATCCGTACAACACTGCAGGACATGAGGCCTTACTAAAACGACAACATTTGGTTTTGGACAATATGGCTGATCAAAAATATATAACCGAACGCGAGGCTAGCGAAGCCAAGAAAGTCCCCGTGCTAGAAACCTTAAAGCCAGAAACAGATCAATATGCCGACTTGAGAGCCCCACACTTTATTCAACATGTGCGCTCACAGCTTGAGAAAGAACTTGGCAAAGCAACTGTCGGTAAGGGTGGTCTAACGGTAAAAACAACTCTAGACTACCGTGTTCAGGAAAAAGTTGAGTCAGCAATGGCAAGTTTGTTTAGCTCTAATTTGCCTAGGTCAGCAAACTTCGACAATGGAGCCGTGACTATAATAGATAACAAAACTGGGCAAATATTAGCCCTGCAAGGTAGCCGAGACTACAATCACCCAAACTACGGACAAGATAACGCAGCTACATCTTTTATACAGCCGGGTTCTTCTATCAAGCCTTTCGTTTACTCTGCACTGTTTAAGCAGAAACCAAATGGGCAGCTAAACTACGGAACAGGTTCGGTACTTAAAGACGAACCAATCGACCAAATTTATGGTGCAAAGCTAGAAAACTTTGACCACAAATATAAAGGTAATCTAACTATTCGTCAGGGACTAGCTGAGTCACGAAACATTCCTGCAGTGAAAGCTATGTATATTGCTGGGCGCGACGCGACGCTAAAAACAATTCACGAAATGGGCGACAAAAGTTATTGTACCGACGGTGTCGATAAACAAGTTGGACTTGCTTCAGCCATCGGTGGTTGTGGGCTAAAACAAATCGAACATGCTAACACTTTCGCTACCCTTGCCAGAGGTGGCGTTTACAAACCTATCGGAACAGTGCTTGAGGTCAAAAATGCACAAGGCGAAGTGATTAAAAAATGGAAAGATGAGAGCAAAAAAGTACTTGATCCTCAAATTGCTTACATGTTGCAGAGTATTTTGAGCGATGACAACGCACGAGCACCAAGCTTTGGACGTGGCGCAAGTGGCCTTAATGTCCCTGGTGTTAAAACTTTCACCAAGACCGGTACATCAAACTTGGGTAACAAATCTAAGGACCTTTGGATGAACAGCGTAAGCCCTAAGGTCACTATGAGTATTTGGGTTGGTAACCACGATACTCGGCCTATGAGCAATGCACTTTCAAGTATTGTCGGCCCAACTGTAAATAAAGTCATGGCGCCAATTCATACTGAGATCTTTGCAAAGGAAAATACATGGAAATCTGGTGATTGGTTTAGTGTACCTGCGGGCATTCAAACCATTAAAGGAGAGCTCTTCCCTTCTTGGTACAACCAAAAGCAAGCTTCTACTAGTACACAAATGGCTTTCGATAAGATATCTCGAAAGAAAGCGACCAACTGTACACCAGAAGCAGCAAAAGTTAATGTTAGTGTAACTCAAAGTGTTGACCCTGTAACAAAGAAAACTACTTTCATGGCAGATAACGGGTACGACGCCAGTGCGGATGATGACAAGCACAAGTGTGACGATGTTAAGCCGTTCGTGGGCGAAATAACCTACAGTGGCGGCATAATCACAGCTAATGTTACACAAGGTACTCACGGGCTACAAAACGTTAAGATAACTGTTGATGGCAATGTGGTGAGCGAGCAAGGGGCTACAAGTACTGGCGCTTACTCAGCTAATAGCACTCTTACTACAGGTAATCACACTATAGTAGTAGAAGTCAGAGACGCTGCATTATACAGCGGCAGCGGAACTAAAACTGAAACTATTCCTTAAGCTAGGAATTAGCAAGCTTAACTAAAGAATCTTCTGGTGACTGCTTCTTGCGAGCAGTAGGTCGAGGCTTCTTGGCTGTAGGTTTACGAGACTTTTGCGGACGCGCCTGGTCTGTACCAAGTTTTTTTGCAAACAACATTTTACCAGCCGCTGTTTGTAAAGCTCGCGTAAACTCAACTTCAACTGATTGACCAATTTGACTGCCAGCATTTTCGACTACTACCATAGTGCCGTCTTCAAGATACCCTACTGCTTGAGTTTTATCCTGTCCTTTATTTACCAAAGTAATATGACGTTTTTCTCCTGGTAAATAGCTCATGCGAAGTGTTTGAGCCAACTCATTAATATTGAGGACTTGTATACCTTCGGCCGCAGCAACTTTGTTTAGGTTAAAATCTAATGTTAAAAGATCTGACTTGTGCGTTTTTGAAAGTAGCACTAAACGTTCGTCCACACCACCGTCACCCGGCAGACCATCGTCGAGTATTTCGACTGTCGTGTTTGGCAGTTGTTGAAGTTCTTTTACAACATCGAGACCATGTCTAGCTCGTGAGCGTTTTTCGGAGTCTGCATTGTCTGCAAGATATTGCATTTCACGTAGCACAGAGCTTGGAACAACCAGCGTACCGCTTAAAAAGCCTGTTTTAGCAACATCAACTACTCTTCCATCGATTAATGCTGAGCTGTCTAGCATGACAGAGCGTGATGACGTATTTTTTAGTCTTGGGGTACGCTGCTTCAATGCAAGGTAGAGTGTTAAAGCTACTACAACTAGTAGCAAAATTGTTTGAATAATTTCCATATTATTTCCTTTTATTATTTGTAGATATTTTTGACTATTTAAGGTAGTCGACTAGCGCAGAACGTAGGTCTGTTACCTGCCTAGCAAACTTGGTACTTGTACGTAGCTTCGGAGTGATTGCCTTTGTAAAACCTAACTTTTTGGCTTCAACGATTCGTTTGTCGCTCGAGACCGCAGATCTGATCTCACCACCGAGCCCAACTTCACCGAAGACAACTATTCCGTCACCAATTTTTCGCCCTGCTGCTGCAGAAGCAATTGCCATAGTAACGGCTAAATCAGCTGCTGGGTCAGATAATTTCAAACCACCAACAACGTTGATATAGATATCGCTCTCAGATAATTTCAATTTTGTACGCTTTTCTAAAACTGCGATTAAAAGATTGAGGCGGTTGATATCAAAACCACTAGCCGTACGTTTAGGATACCCGAAATGAGTAGGATTAACAAGCGCTTGTATCTCAACTAGAAGCGGTCTATTGCCTTCTAGCGTGGCTAGTATTACCGAGCCGTCGGTATTTTGACGTTCTGCTAGTAGTGCTGCCGAAGGGTTTTCGACTTGCTTTAAGCCTTCCTCAGCCATTTCGAGTAGCGCAACTTCACTAGTTGCACCGTAGCGGTTTTTTACAGCTCTGACTATTTTAAAACCACCATAACGGTCGCCCTCGAAGTTTAGTACAACATCTACTAAATGCTCGAGGACTTTTGGACCAGCGATAGATCCTTCTTTAGTAACATGACCGACCAAAACAACTGAGGTATTAGCAGCTTTTGCGGCGCGAATGATAACGTTGCTAGAGTTGGTAATTTGACTGACCGTTCCTGGAGCAGATGTTATTTCGTCTAGTGACAAAGTTTGGATAGAGTCCACAATCACAAGGTCGTATTTGTCTTGATTGATAGTTGCGCCTATATCGTCGGCACTGGTACTACTTGCAAGACTCAGAGCATCTTGTTTGTGTGCGCCTAAACGTTCTGCACGGAGCTTTATTTGCCCTGCCGATTCTTCTCCGCTAACATAAAGAACAGATTTCTTTTCAGCAACATTAGCCGCTACTTGTAACAAAAGTGTGCTTTTACCAATACCAGGCTGACCAGCCATCAACATAACGCCGCCAGGCATTAAACCGCCACCAAGAACTTCGTCTAGCTCGCCAAAACCAGTGGTAAGTCTGTTTTTTACATTATCTAACTGTACTTCACTTAGTTTCTTTGGCTTCAAAGCCTGCCCACGACTTTTTGCTATAGCGGACTTACCAGTACTTACCCTCTCCTGTTCGAGTAGACTATTCCAAGCCCCACAATTTTCGCATTTACCCACCCATTTTGAGTAGTTAGCGCCACACTGCTGACAGACGTATTGAGTAGTTGATTTTGCCATTAATACAAGTGTAGCAGAAGCTTACAGGTTCGGCACGCTTGAGCTATCGATCTTACTGTTGAGATCTTTTACTTTAATGTTTATAGCATCTAACTGAGCACGCTTGGCTTCGTATTCGTCTACTTTGCTATTTACGGCAATTCTTTTTGCCTCAAGCGAATCTCTTTTAGCAAGTAGCTCCGCCCTAGCTGCATTAAACTCTGCGTTGGTTTCAAATTCGCCTTCAGTATCTGCACGTTGATTAAACTCATCAATATCTTTGTTGAGCTGTGTACTGCCATCGTTATATTCCTGAGTTAGTACGTTGATTTCTTCTGCAAGTTTATCTAGTTGGGCAACCAATTGATCTTGTTGGTTTTTTACATCTTCAAATACTTTATCGTATTGATCAGCAAGAGCTGTAACGGTAGCCCTATTCGTAAAATACTGGCTGTAGTACTGCTCAAGATCTGCCGGCAAAATGGCGGCTTCTGTGCCTAAAATGGAATGTAGCTCGTTATTTCGCTCACCTGGCTCTGTTTTGTCGTACACTTTCAAACGTTGAGCTAAGTCTGACTCAGTTTTTAGTACATCGGAAACAGCAGTTTGAAGCATTTTGTCTACCCTTTTTCTTTCACCATAGCTTAGTCGATCATAAGCTACGTGCAGCATCTCGTGAGCAGCAGTTACTTGCCTAACGCCACTAAGCCTAGGATCTGTTACGTTATATACATAAATGTGTTGAGGGCCAATATAACAACCCAAGATAACAGTTTGTTCTGATTTTTTTTCACAATGTTTATTGAAATCATCCCTCTCATCTAGTTGGGGTTGCGCAGCCATAAACAGAGAGCGGCCTTTTTCTGTAAAACCAATCTCGTTACTTAACTGCGTAATTCCTTGGCTTGGCTTAAAATTAGCAACTACAACCGAATCAATAACAGACTGGTAGTTGAAGAATACCCAAACAAATGCTGCGCTCAATCCTAGAGTTGCAACAAAAGAAATGATTCGCTTGGACTGCACTCTACTCAGCCTTTATTGCTACTTTTAGTTTGTCGTCGACAGTGTCTGCCAATAGGACATCGCCTTTTTTGAAACTGCCTTTCAACATACCGTCTGCTACTTCATGCTCAAGCTCGTCCTGGAGAACTCGTCTGAGTGGTCGTGCGCCATTAAATTCATCGTAGCCCCTATCGATCAACCATTTCTTTGCTTTTGGAGTAACTACAGCGCTAAGTCCCTGTCTGTAAAGTCTACTTTGAAGATCTTTTATTTGGAGGTTGAATATTCTTCCTATTTCCTTGCGGGTTAAAGCATGAAATACAACTACGCCGTCAAAGCGATTGATTAGCTCAGGACGCATTATGCGAGACAACGCCTCTTTTGCAGCTGCTTCATTTTTTTGATGCAAGGCATCGAGCTTCTGGGTGTCATTAGGGCTTTTCACTTTAAAGCCTAAGCTGGCTTCTTTTTGCATGACTTCAGCTCCCAGGTTGCTGGTGAGTATTATTATGGTGTTTGAAAAGTCGACGCTTCTACCTTTTCCGTCGGTCAATCTTCCGTCTTCAAGTATTTGAAGCAGCAGCTGAAATACATCGGAGTGAGCTTTTTCGATTTCGTCTAGAAGAACCACGCTGTACGGTTGGCGCCGTATTCGATCAGTCAGTTGGTTGCTGTCATCATAACCCACATAACCAGCAGGAGCTCCAACTAGGCGGCTAGCGCTATGGCGTTCACCAAATTCACTCATATCTATTTTTATGAGAGCTTCGTCACTGCCGAACACTTCACGAGCTAACACTCTGGCAAGTTCCGTCTTGCCAACTCCAGTAGGACCCATGAATATAAAAGATCCTATCGGTCGACGTTTGCTGGCAATTCCTGAACGACTCCGACGAATACTCTTAGCGACTTTTGCTATAGCTTCTTTTTGTCCAATAACTGATTTACCTAAATGGCCTTCAAGGTTACGTAGCATGTGGGCTTCTTTGGAGACAACACGACTTACTGGTATACCTGTCATAGTTGAAATTGCCGCCGCCACATCTTCGTTTGTAAGAGCAATCGCCTCGCGCTTTTCATCAACATGTAGTTTTTTTAGCTTTTCACTTAGTTGCGAAATGCGGGTTTTACATAAAGCAGCGCGTTCGTAATTCTCGGCCGTTACTGCTTCTTCCATTTTGTCATTTAAAATATTAATTTCGCGCTGGATTCTACGTGCTTCAGGTAAAATAACACCGTGTTTAACACGCAATTTACTTGAAGCTTCATCAATAACGTCTATAGCTTTGTCTGGCATAAATCTTTCACTAACATATCGATCTGCCATATGTACGGCGTCTTCAATCACTTCGTCGCTCATGCTAACTCCGTGGTATTGTTCGTAGTGATGACGTAGGCCTTTAAGAATTGCTATAACATCCTTTATTTTTGGCTCGGGAACAATAATTGATTGGAGACGTCGTTCGAGCGCGGCATCTTTTTCTATATGTTTACGAAATTCTTCGATTGTAGTTGCTCCAATGAGCCTCATTTGACCTCGTGCAAGCGCAGGCTTAAGAATATTAGCAGCGTCCATAGAGCCTTCGGCCGCACCCGCCCCGACAATTAGGTGTAGCTCGTCGACAAATACGATGATATTTGTATCTTCACGTATTTCATCCATAACTTTCTTCAGTCGCTCTTCAAATTCTCCGCGATATTTTGTACCAGCAATCATGCCTGGAAGATCTAACTGTATGATACGTTTGTCTAGTAAATGCTCGGGCGCCTGCTCCTTGGCGATTCTCTGAGCCAAACCTTCGACTATAGCAGTTTTACCAACCCCAGGATCGCCTATAAGAACTGGGTTGTTTTTTGTTCGACGACTAAGAATAGTGATCATTCGATTAATTTGTTCATCTCTACCAATAACCGGATCGAGTTCGTCGGCACGAGCTTGGGCTGTTAGGTCGATACCGTAGGTTGAAAGAACACCTTTTTTCGTGCGACGTTTTGTACTGATCGCAGTTCCAGTATTACCAAGATGATAGGCGTCTTTTTGATCCCGCAAGTAGTCATCGAGATCTGCCACTAGTTCTTCTGTATCAACATTCATATCACGCAGCAGCACACTAGCTCGGGCATTTTTTTGTGACAATATGCTGTACAAAATATGTTCGGTACCACAATAATCTTGATGATTTTCTTGTGCGGTGTCCCAGCTAAGTTTTAGAGTTAATTTTGCCGTCTCGCTAAAGCCAGTTGCGCCTACGCTGATAACTAAACTACGAGGTGTTAGATTGAGTGCCATACGGGCTCTTTCAAGAGTGACCCCACTATCTACAAGCATCCTTCCGCCAACTGAGTCTGGCTGAGAGAGTAGTCCTAGCAGTAGATGTTCAGTCCCAACATATGTGCTACCCAAGCCACGGGCTATAAGTTCGGCATGCTGCAAGCTTCCACGAGCATTGTCGGTTAAGTACTGAGCGAAATCTTGAAAGTTTTCGGGCATATGTTTATTATAATCCTCCAATAACAAATAGTATACCTAAAATTGTATCTTAATTAGCACTCGTGTCAAGTGAGTGCTAATTAAAAATCGTTCAATTTACTCTGTTGCTTCTTCGACGGCGTTGAGTAGTGAATCTTCAATGTTTTTGCGTGGCTTTGCTGCAGCAGGTTTTGAAGCTGTTTCAATATCAAGTTCGTAGCCAGTCAGGTTTGAAGCTAAACGCACGTTCTGACCACCACGACCAATTGCAATTGATTGCTGGTCTTCGTTAACAAATACTTTGGCTCTTTTGTCGTCTTCTTTGTCCGATACAATCTCAATTTTTTGCACTTCTGCAGGACTTAGAGCTGCTTTTATGAAGGTTTCGATGTCATCACTGTAAGAAATAATATCGATTTTCTCTTGATCACCGATCTCATTCATAACAGCTTGTATACGAGTACCGTGACTACCAACAAAAGTACCTACTGGGTCAACTCCAGGTACATTTGAAGTCACAGCAATTTTCGTACGACGACCAGCTTCACGAGCAATTTCCTTAATTTCAACTGCGTTTGTTTCAATTTCTGGAACTTCCTTTTCAAAAAGTAGCTTGATGAAGGCACTACTAGCACGAGAAAGTATAAGTTGAGGACCACGATTGCCGCGCTCGATTTCTTTTAGTAAGACTTTGACACGAGAGCCTGGAGAATAGTATTCGCCCTGTATTTGCTCGCTTGCCGGTATGATACCAGTTGCATTTCCAAGGTCAATTCGAACCACACGTGGCTCTACTCGCTGCACCGTACCATTTAGTACTTCGCCAACTTTGTCTTCAAAGGCAGCACTCACTACTTCACGCTCGGCTTCACGTAGACGTTGCAATACTACTTGTTTTGCAGTTTGGGCTGCAACACGACCAAAGCTAGTTGCTTGTGCGCTTTTTTCTTCAATAAAGTCGCCTACTTCGGCGTCTTTTTTAACTTTTTTAGCATCTTCTAGGCTAATCTGGTTGATTTCGTTTTCAACTTCCTCAACAACTTCACGGCCAACTGAAACAGTCGCTTCGCCGTTGTTGGTATTGAGTTTGGCTATAACAAGCTGCTCTCGCTCACCGTGGTCACGACGCCATGCAGCGGCAATTGCCTGCTCAATTACCTCAACTACCGTGTCTTCAGGTAAGTTTTTTTCTTCTGCGATTGTTCGAACTGCTAGTGTTAGTTGCTTTAAATCTATTCCGTCCATATTTATATCTCCTTTTATTAAAAAACCCGGGCCTTGGAGGTCCGGTTAACTGTATATAATACTATCACGCCAAGGCACGCTATGCAAGTTTTTGTACAAAAAATGTTGCTTTTGCTAAATAAGCTGTAACCGGTAGTTCGAGCATTGTTTCCTGATATTCTGGTGGGATCTTGTCTTCCATGGCAATTGTAATATGTGGATCATGTATGTATCTAAAAGCCCCTTGATAGCCGCAGACTTCCCCGACCCTTTTAATAGTTGCCTCCGTTTCACAATCGAGAGCGGTAATGGAGTCTCTGTCATAGGCAAGAGAGTACAATGTTTTTTTACCATCTTTTGAAGGATACTCGGCTATTCTGTCAAAAGCGATAGCAACTGGTCGCGACAACTGGGGGCAGGTCTGCTTTGCCGAGTTAACTAGTCCTCTCAAAGTTTTATTGTATACGTGCAAACGATGAGCTACATCGGGTTGCAATACTGAAGCATGCAACAGTCCAGATGATCGCAAGATGGCTTCTTGGCCAAGTACGTGTTTAACAGAACCCAAAATTTCCTTTGGATTTTCTACATTTCTTTTTACATATATAGACTCACCTACCTTTAGGGTGTGGTCTATATCAGAACTTGTTTCACCTACCCACTCAAGAACACTCGTATTATGTCTTGCAACATATCGACTTCTTCCCATCCCCATTGTTAATGGTTGGTTATACATATTGATCTATATTTAACCATATTTAATATCACGTGTACATATCTGTTAAGATAGTTTTATGACAAAATTCACCCGACTTTACGAGTCTTTTCAGCCAAACAACTACAATCTAGAGCTTAGCCTGGAGCGACGAGCCAGAAAATTTAGCGGTAAAGTGGTTATTACTGGAACCTTGACGAATTTAGACTCAGTAATAAAGCTACACGCAAAAGAACTAAAAATAACTGGAGCTATAGTGAATGATATACCGGCAGATACAAAAGCCGGCAAAAATGACGAACTCATCATAACGCCATCCAGCCAATTAATAGACAAAGATATCACCATTTCCCTTACATTTACCGGTAAGATTACTGACCCTATGAACGGTATTTACCCATGCTACTTTGAACATGAAGGGGTAAAAAAGGAATTGCTAATGACGCAGTTTGAGCCTTTTCACGCGCACAAAGTGTTCCCTTGCATAGATGAGCCCGAAGCAAAAGCAACGTTTGACCTTACTCTAAAAACCGAGAATAAAGTTGAAGTACTTTCAAATATGCCCGTCAAATCTCAGCAAGAAAAAAAGCACAATCTAATAACCAGCTTTGAAACAACGCCTGTTATGTCAAGCTACTTGCTTGCATTTGTTGTTGGTGAACTTCACAAAGTTTCAGGCAAAACAAAGGACGGTGTTGAAGTGAATACATGGGCAACACCGGCCCACGAGCCGGAGAGTCTGTCGTTTTCGCTTGACGTTGCTATCCGAGCAATTGAATTTTTTAGTGATTATTTTGGAACACCATATCCGCTACCAAAGTCTGACCACGTTGCTGTACCGGACTTCTCCGCGGGAGCAATGGAAAACTGGGGCCTTATAACTTACAGAGAAGTTTGTTTGATAGTCGACAAATCGACGGCTACCAGCACAAAACAACATTCGGCAACAGTTATAGCGCACGAGGTAAGTCATCAATGGTTTGGCAATTTAGTAACAATGCGTTGGTGGGATGATTTGTGGCTCAACGAGAGTTTTGCAAACATGATGGAATATGTGGCTGTTGACGCATTATTTCCTGAATGGAAAATTTGGAACGAATTTGCATCGTATGAAAGCCTTGCGTCTTTGAGAAGAGATTCTCTTCCGGGTGTTCAATCTGTAAAACTTCCAGTCAATCATCCGGACGAAATAGGCACCTTATTTGACCCGGCGATCGTTTACGCCAAGGGCGGGAAGCTGCTCAATATGCTTCGTAATTTTATTGGTGAAGAGGCCTTCGTCGAAGGTTTAAGGACGTACTTTAAAAAACATGCTTATAGCAACACTAGCGGCAGCGACCTTTGGGCGGCTCTTGGAGAATCGTCCGGACAAGATGTCGGCACTTTCATGTCAGAATGGTTAGAAAAATCTGGCTTTCCTGTTATAGAAGCACAGCTAACTAATAAACATTTAGCGATTTCTCAAAGTCATTTTCTAATAGGCGGAAAGGCTGACGAGAGATCTTGGCCAGTGCCCTTGGCGGCGAATATTGAAATAGTCCCTAAGCTACTTAGCGAACATTCAGTTGAGATTCTCTGCCCTGATGAAACATTGATCCTAAACAAAAATGACATATCATATTTTATTACTAAATATGACGATAAGTTACAAAAAAGGATTCTTGAAAACTTAGACGACTTAAGCGATATCGACAGGTTGAAACTACTGAATGATGCAAACCTACTTAGTCGCGGTTTGCTCAAACCAGCCGCCGACTTGGTAGATCTACTTATTGCGTACGAAAACGAAAAGACACAGCCTGTCTGGAGTTTGATGTCTCTTATAGTTGCTGACCTCAAACGCTTTACAGATCAAAATGAGACGGATGAAAAACAACTTAAAAAGCTAGTAAATCACCTATGTACACCACTCTACAGAGAGCTTGGCTGGGAAACAGCAAAGGATGAAGACGAACAAATTACCAAGCTACGTTCAATAATAATTGGCTTAATGATTTATGCTGAGAATGATGATGCTATAGAAATTGCAATCAAAAAGTATACTAAAGCAAATGACGATCTGTCCCAACTCGACAGCGAATTACGCACATCTATACTAGTAGCGGCAGTTCGACATTCTAAAAAACCTTCTGAAGTCGTTGATAGCTTACTGGAATATCACAACGCAACTAGCTCTAGTGATTTAAAGTCAGACATTTGTTCGGCAGTTTCAGGTACAAGAGATCCTAATATTGGAGAAGGGCTTTTAGCACTGTTTACAGACAACTCAATCATTAAACCGCAGGATCTTTTGGCTTGGTTTGCTTATATGATCCGCAATCGACACTGTCGAGAAATTACCTGGCAATGGATGATTGATAATTGGGATTGGATAGAATCTACATTTGAAGATGATCATCACTATGATTCGTTCGCACGTTACACTGCTAGTACCTTTGCTACTGCTGAATATGAAGAAAAATACCGAGCATTTTTTACACCAAAAATAAATGAGATAGAATTGAAGCGTACAATTGAAATAGGTCTTGAAGAAATAGCTGGTAGGAGAAAATGGATAGAAAACAACAGAGAGAGTGTTTCTAAACGTTTACAGTCTATTTGACAATATCTTTCTTTTAAATCATAATATACATTAATCTTCATATCTTTTTGTCAAAAATCGAAAGGATGGTGTGAAGAAGTGTGGTGGATTGAGTTTTTGATCGTGTTTATGTTTTGTCTTGCCATTTTCTCGCTATTTGCCGGAGAAGGTTTAATCGCTTTTACGTGCATACTCATTACGACCCTTCTAACGGTCCTAGCGTTTAACGACAATTCAAACATACTGACAAAAAAGGGGTTCGATGAGGTGCGTATTGCGCTTCCGTCAAATCCCCTAGATCCCATAGGCAGTATGTCGGTACACGTACCTGGCACTCCTATTGGCTGTCGGGTTGGTCTCAAACGGACGGACAACAACAAATGGCTCGTCGAGTCTCCCGAGACAAACGAGCCGGTCACAGAAGCGTCTGAGCTATCTCGGCTTCCTTCGATTCAGAATTGGTGCAAAAAAACGAGGGAGTAAACGCATCTAGAGCCCCGTTCTTATATTTAAGAGTATAAGGACGGGGTGTTTTTCTTTTAAACAGATTCTAAAAAGCTATCAACATGCGGTGGCGTACCACTAGTAGATATAACACCGACATGCATGTCCCCGTCGAAGTTCTTCCAATGTTGCCACACTCTACTTGCAAACTTCATTTGTCGCAGTTTTTTAGGAGTTATTGCCGACAAACCATCGCCTTGCTTGGCATTCTTACGATATTTTACTTCAATCAGATACACTGCCCCGTCTTTTTGAGCAACTATATCGATTTCACACAGTTTTGTACGCCAATTTTGCTCGATTATTTCA
>CAYGHK010000005.1:0-22240 GCA_964349645.1 uncultured Candidatus Saccharibacteria bacterium
CTTACACTGAAACCAAGAAAAACCTTGGCCGTAACGAAATAAAACCCCGCAAGGGTTAACTTACTGCCAGCTTCAGCAATTGAGTTCGGATATTACCGTCCGCTAGCAACTTTTCTTGAGTAAAAACAATATTCGCAAGTAACCCGGCTAAACTTGAGCTGGGTTTTTGCTTAAGAGATATTTCTACAATGTGGGCAATGTCTCTTAGTAGATCCATTGCTTTCTCTCTATCGTTACCTATTTTGTAGCTAGTTATAAGCTTTTTATAAGTTGTGCCTTGTATAAATCCTCTCGCTTCTTTTATAGACGCGCTGCGTTCTTTAAAATAGTCATCATTTTCTACGAGTCTAGTTAGTTCTGCCGGTAAACCTTCGGCCATATACTTAAGTTGGAGACATTTCTTGGCGTCTTTTATCGCTAGGTTATCAAGCAATGTATCGGTTTGTTTATTGCTTATTGGTAGTATTTCTACTTTTTGAACGCGTGAAAGTATGGTTGGAAGTAGTATCTGAGGCGTATGAGCGGTAAGTATAAACATAACGTGCTCTGGCGGCTCTTCTAGTAGCTTTAGTAAGGCATTTTGTGCTGGAGTCTGCATTGTATCGGCTTCGTCCAATATTATGATTAGCTTTTCGTCTTGCTTAGTACGAGTAAATGAATATAGCTCGCGAATGGTTTTGATTTTTATCGAACCCTTTTCGTCGGGGTTAATGCGAACAACGCTTGGCTTGCTTGTTAGCTGCAGCGCTAACGAGTTAGCTGTACTGGCAAGCCCTACTCCGAAACGTCCATGCAACAAAACAGCATGAGGAGACAGCTTCACTATAGATTTCAACTGTTTTTGTACTGTAGGTTGCGATATCATTTCTTATTTCTTATCCATTTCTTTTTGAAATTCATCGGGTAAAGGTGCTTCGAATACTTTCCTTTCGCCGCCTGGCAGGGTAATTTCTAAACTTAGGGCATGTAAGTACATTCTATCCGCACTTTTGCCATATACGATATCCCCTATTATAGGGTTTCCGATATGTGCCATGTGTACGCGTAACTGGTGAGTTCTGCCTGTTTCGGGCATTAATTTCACCATAGACTTTCCATTTTTCGACTCTAAAACTTCGTAAGTTGTTGCAGCATACTTGCCATTTGCACCTACTCGAAACTGGCTAGGGTGTGAAGGATTTCTTTCTATCGGTAGCTCAATGTGAGCTTCAGTTTCTTTGGGCGTGCCTTTTACAATAGCGATGTATGTCTTTTTTACTTTTCGTTTACTAAATTGCTTTTGTAACTGAGATGCAGTTTCGTGGTTTTTTGCACCGAGCATGACGCCGCTAGTTGCTCTGTCCAATCTATGTATGATTCCCGGACGGTTGGTATCGCTGCCGTATGAAGTCTTTGATTTAAAAAAGTCAGCCACAGTTGCTTCTTCTACAATACCGCCTTTTGCATGCGAAAGTACTCCGACGGGCTTGTTAATAACAACCACATTATCGTCTTCGTATATGACGGGCAAATCGATGCTCAGGTCGTGAAGTTTGGCGTTTGTATCTGCAGTTACCTCGTCATCTTCACCTAAAGTAAGCTTGTTGCTTGTCACAACCTCACCGTTAACTTTTACATAACCTGCTGCAATGTATTTTTGCCAAGCAGAGCGAGAATGCTCGGGAAAGTACTGAGCTAGGTAAGCATCCAATCGCATTATCTTAGTCCGACAGCTTTTTGTACACGCAGTAGCGTTTCATTGGCTACAGTATTAGCTGTTGCTTCGCTAGTTTCTAGCTTAGCTTTTATAGCTTCATCACTGACTTGTGCTAGTTTGGTCTGAAAGTCTGTTAAAAAGGCTCTTACGGCATTTGCTACTGCTTGTTTAAAGTCGCCGTAGCTGCTTTTACCCTTCCACTCGGCTAGTACTTCATCTTTTGATCTCCCAGTAGTCAGAGCTAGGATCTCTAGTAAATTACTAATCCCAGGTTGAACCTGCAGATTATAGTCGATACTGGCTAAATCATCGGTTGTAGCACGCATGATTTTTCCTGCTGCGAACTCCGGATCTTCACTAAGGAATATGACGCCTTTGCCAGATTCGTCACTTTTGCTCATCTTTTTAGTTGGATCTGCAAGGTCTTTGATGCGCAGACCTTGGTCTTTACCGAAGAACTCGTGCTGTTCTTTAACTGGTTTTGGGATAGTGAATAGTTCGCCAAATTTACTATTCATACGTCCAGCAATATCACGAGTGAATTCTAGATGTTGTGACTGATCATCACCAACAGGGACGTAAGTAGCGTTGTAAAGTAAAATATCCGAAGCCATTAGTATTGGGTAATTAAAAAGACCTACACTAGCGGCTTTAGAGTTTGTTGCATAAAAGATTTCAGACAACTCTTCTTCGGCATTTCTATAATCTGTCCCAGAAGCCATTTCATGCATATCCGCCATAGCTGTTTGGTAGTTATCATTCTCTATATCTCGTAGCGCATTTTTTGCATTACCAACTCTAGACTTATCTTTGAACTGTGTCATACGGCTCATTTCTCCAAACCCTGTGAAGCAACTTAATACCCAAGTTAGTTCACTGTGAGCCTTTACGTAACTTTGACGGTACAAATGTACGTCTTCGTTGTCTATCGGCATACCAGCTGCTACAAACAGCCGTAGGTTGTTCCAGATTTGTTTCTGCAGTTCTTTATGATCGATAGGCGTTGTAAAGCTATGTAGGTCAGGCACAAACAGATTGATCTGGTACTGATCGGATTTATTTTTGGCCATATCAATAATTGGCAGAAGACCACCGAAATAGTTACCTAGCGTAAGGTCATTGTTAGCTCGAAGTCCTGTCAGAATTACTGGTTTACTCATATCTTTGCACTTATTATACCTCAGGTTCAACCAATCCATAAATAGCTTCTGGTTTGTTGTAAAAGTCCGCCCATACATCGTCTCCATAGCTAAAATGCCACCACTCGGTTGTAAATGGTGCAAAACCAGCACCTAGCATAGCTTTATGAAGCATGTCGCGGTTGGTTTTTTGCTCTTTTGTAAGTTTATCGGTATTTAGATGTGAAATATCACTGTCTGTATTTACGGGACAGCCAAAATCAACTAAAAATCTTGTTTGCCGGTCTATCATATCCACATCGACAGCCGCACCGCAGCAATGTGGTGGAGTTTTAATCTCAGGATCTGATACGTATGTTCGGGCAAACTCCAAAACTTCCGACGCACTAGCGTCTGGATTGGTCTTTTTGTAGCTGTTTTTCACCATATCAAGCAACTTATGCTGAACCTCAATCGGGCGGTGTCCTGCACGAATTACGAGTAGGTACCGAGCGGGCAAGGATTGAGCAGCTTTTTGGAGTTTTTTAGCGACCTCTGGACGAACGTAGAGTTTGTTGTAGCCAGGATTTTTCTTTATATACTCTTGGTATAGAGGGCCTTCAATTTCATCAATAGGCTTTTCCCATATTGGCTCAACCAAAAGATATTTGTCGCTTAAAATTGGAATTAAAGATGTAGGGTTATTCATAGTAGACTCCCTGCACTCTGCCGAGAAACGAGCACATCATATTGTGATGCAGTCTCTTCTCCTACGACTGGGTCAAAATTATCAGACTGTAATATCTTACTCATACAAGGCACTACATAATCACAGCATATACTACCTGACATGCCTAAGTCAGACAAAACTCTGTTAACAATGTTTTCGACTGGTTTCATAATAGAATTATCTTTAGTGTATTCAATCATGTCCGGACCTGCAATGTGAATCAGCTGACTATCGCTACCTTCATTTTCTAAAAGCTGCTTTATCACCTCTATGGCCATCATTGCCTCTAGTGGAGGTAATAAACCTTCCCTGGGCTCACTTCCTAGGCCGTATATGTTGCTAAAATCTACACTATCTACAGCTTGATCTATTTTACCAGTACTTTGTACGCGCCTAAGAGGTCTGTCTATAGTTTTTGCAGCTTCACGAAGGACTATTTCATACGCCTCATCTCCTATTTGGGCGAAAAATTCGGTCGAGGGTGTTACTTCCACGCTGCCAGGAAGTGCTTGCATGAGCGAGTTAACGTGCAACTGCTTAAGGTCGGTAGTCGCTTCAGGTAAATCTATACCTAAAGTACTAAGTTGCTCGACACCTTCTGGCTTCGCTTGGCAGCTGCCAACTATTCGTCCGGCATGTTTGTTACTTGCTAACGCTACCTTTTGCAAACCCACAACTGCCACTTTAGGTTGGGAGTAGCTGTCGTTACCTCGTATCGTATCAACTAGCTCAAGCTGCATTCTGGCACCTATAGCACTAAGGCCAAGCACTAGCCCTAGTTCTTTACTATTAACGTTGCCTACGTGTGGTGAACGGTATAGTATTTCATCGCTTTCGATTGCTTGAGAAACAAATTGTAGAGATTGTTTCTCGGGGTGTAATATGTTGAGTTTCATTTTTCTCTCCTTTCGATGAAACTTAAAAAGTCGCCGTTGTGGCGACTTCATCGATATTTTTGAGAGATTGTTATTGTTCAAAGACACTGAAAAAGCCGCCACGCGATGCGTATGTAAAGTGACGGCGATACCAGCTTTGAACAAAATTCATAATATTAGTTTCATACAGTGCTACTTATTTGTCAATGTTTTGTTAGAATATAGGTATGACAGATGGTGGGCTAGAACATAAAATAAAACATCTTTACCAACAAAATCGACGAACCGTCGATGAGTTTAGTTACACTATTCCCAGCATGCATACTTACCCATATCAATGGCTTTGGGACAGCTGTTTTATGGCAATTACCATGAGCTACTTTGATATGCCCCAGGCAAAAGCAGAGCTTCGGTCGCTTGTCTCGAAACAGTTTGAAAACGGAATGATACCTCACATGATTTACTGGCAGCACAGCGATATGCCTGATCATTTGAAGATATCTTGGGGAAAGAGGCAAACTAGCAGCATTACCCAACCGCCTTTACTAGCAGCTGCTGTAGCAAAAATATATGACACAGACGGAGATATCGACTTTGTAAAAGAAATGCTGCCTCACATACACGAGTTCCATCAGTTTTTTTACCGCAATCGTGACCCTAGAAAGTCTGGTTTGATAGGTATAATCAACCCTGACGAATCGGGTGAAGATACCAGCCCTCGCTTTGACCAAGCTTTGGAGCTTGGCCCAACATGGAGTTTGGCCGAAAATTACGCGGCAAGAATGGAACTTGTTAAGGACTGGCGCGAAGCTAGATTTGTCGTTAAACAACGTATGGACTTGAAGCACTGGGTGCGAGACTTGCCGTTTAATGCAATTTTGCTTGAAAGTGTTAGCCAAACAGCACGACTGGCAAGCCTAGCTGGCGAAGGCCATATCGCTGAGTGGTCGTTGCAACATTTTGAAAAAACATCAAAAGGTATGCGAGAAAAGATGAAAAACGAGGAAGGATATTACTTTTCGTCTATGAACTCAGGTGAAAAAGAAATGAAAATTGATGTACGTACATGGTCTATGTTTGCACCAATGTACGCCGGACTTTCTACCCACGAAGAGGCAGAGCAATTGGTAAAGCTCTTGAATGAACCTGATTTCTTTTCAACTCCGTTTGGAGTACCTACAGTTTCACTCGACGAACCTAGCTTTGATTTAGAAAATACTTGGCCATGGCCAAATTGGCGCGGACCAGTATGGATGGGTTCAAACTGGCTAATAATAAAGGGCTTGAGACGTTATGGGTACAATGAACAAGCAGACCTTTTAAAAGCACAGTCTGTGCAATTAATTGAAAAATCGGGCTTTAGGGAGTTCTACAACCCCTTCTCAGGCGAAGGTTACGGGGCTGAAGGCTTTACCTGGGGCGGTTTAGTATTAGACATGTAACAAAAAACCGCCAATACGGCGGTAGTCTGTATGAAAAATTCGTAATTTAACGTTTTGAGAATTGTTCTTTCTTACGTGCAGAGCGTAGGCCGTATTTTTTACGTTCTTTCTCACGTGGGTCACGTTTGAGTAGACCAGCTTTTTTAAGCGTAGAACGAAGATCTTCATTCATAACACTTATTGCTTTAGCGATCGCTAGTTTAGCTGCATCTACTTGACCGCTTAGACCACCGCCTTTAATAACAAGAGAGACATCGTGTTCTTTTTGCTTACCAATAAGCGCTAGTGGGTCTGTAAGTTCAGCAAGCATGCTAGTGTTGCCGTCTAGGTACTCTTCGGCAGTTTTGCCGTTAATTGTAATGACACCCTTGCCTTTTGTTAGTCGCGCTCGAGCAGTTGCGCTTTTGCGACGGCCTAGGCCATAAAAATAACTATTTTTGGTTGCCATATTACTTTACCTCAACTTTCATAGGCTTTTGTGCAGTGTGATCGTGTTCACTACCAGCAAATATCTTCATTCGTTTCATTCGCTCGTTTGCAAGCTTGTTTTTAGGGAGCATACCGCGTACAGAAGCCTCTATAAGACGTTCTGGATGCTTTTCACGCACTTCTTTGGCAGTTGCGCTTTTAATACCGCCTGGGTAACCGCTGTGACGGTAGTAGGTCTTGGCTTCTTCTTTATCACCAGTCAAAACTGCTTTTTCTGCATTTATAACTACTACAAAGTCACCACCATCAATGTGCGGTGTGTAGTTTGGCTTGTATTTACCAATAAGATACTTAGAGATAAGTACAGAAATACGACCGAGCGGAGCTTCAGATGCATCAATAAGAACCCACTTTCGGGTTACTTCTGATGGTTTCTGTGAATAAGTCTTGCTAGTCATATTATGCCTTTACTTTCTTTGGGGCTGCTTTTTTAGGAGCAGTTTTCTTTGCTGCAGGTTTTGCTTTCTTGGCTGGTTTTGGAACTGACTTCAGCTCGTCTACAAACTCAACAATAGCCATTTCTGCATTGTCACCACGACGTAGGTCGGTTTTAACAATACGTAGGTATCCGCTGTCGCGTTTGATTTGTGGGGCAATTTCGTCAACCAACTTGTTTGCAACAGTAAGAGTTGAAAGGCTAGCTATAACTTGACGTCTAGCGCTGAGGTCACCGCGCTTAGCTTTTGTAATGAGCTTTTCAGCTGCTGGACGTAAATCCTTAGCTTTTGGCAAGGTTGTTTCAATTTTGCCGTGCTCAAATAGACTAGTCATCAAGCCCTTCATAAGTGCTTTGCGCTGGTCTCTTTCACGGCCAAATTTGCGGCCTTGATATCCGTGACGGTGCATTTTTAAAGCTCCAACTCCGCAAGCTTGTCTTTTACTTCGTCCAAAGCTTTGCTTCCGAAGCCTTTTAGTTCACGAAGGTCAATTTCGCTAAGATTTACTAGGTCTTGTACTGTACGAATGTCATTGTTGATCAATGCGTTTGCAGTACGTGCAGTAAGGTTTAGGTCTTCAATCGGAGTATCTAGCTCACCTTCATCGTCTGCTTCATTTACCAAACTTGGTGCAGCTTCAACACGAGTACTGCCAGCAAGGGCTGTGTACTGGTTGATAAGTAGCGCTGCAGCTTCTTCAAACGCGTCTTGTGGAGTGATTGAACCGTCAGTATCAACAGTTAGAGATAGCTTGTCTAGATCAGTTACTTGACCAACACGAGTTGATGAAACATTGTAACGAACACGTCGAACTGGGCCAAAAACTGCATCAAGAGCAATCATGTCGCTATGAACTCGTTTGTCGCTAGATTCTTCGATAGTTCGGTAACCACGACCAGCTTCAACAACGAAGTCAATGTGAATACTACCTTTAGGGTCATCTATAGTAGCGATGATTTGCTGAGGGTTAACAATTTCTACGTCACCAGTGGTTTTGATAGCACTTGCTTTTACAACGCCGGCGCCTTTAGCGTCAAGACTAAGCTCAATAGGCTCGTCAAAAACATTTTTAAATCGAATGTTTTTTAGGTTTAGCATGATGTCTACAACATCTTCTTTAATACCAGAAATTGTAGTGAACTCATGAGTAACACCTTCTATCTTAAAGGCTGTAATAGCGCTTCCAGCAATGCTAGAAAGCAATACTCGACGCAAGCTGTTACCTAAAGTCATGCCGTAACCACTGTGTAGTGGCTCGATCACGAAGGTAGCGCTCATTGGTGAGTGCTGAGTTACGTTTGCTAATGTTGGGTTATGTATGACTTTTGACACGGTGTTTCTCCTTCTTTTAAAGTCTTAACGTGAATAATATTCGACAATTAACTGTTCATCTATGCCGTCTTCGGCTTCTTCGCGGGTTGGCTTGCCTGTTACTTTGATT
This sequence comes from uncultured Candidatus Saccharibacteria bacterium, assembly GCA_964349645.1. Taxonomy (GTDB): domain Bacteria; phylum Patescibacteriota; class Saccharimonadia; order Saccharimonadales; family Saccharimonadaceae; genus JACPYF01. Next base: position 8,229 of record CAYGHK010000005.1, read on the forward strand.
GAAACCTTTTTGACGTCGCTCTTGAGCCAGCTTAGTGGCTGCTGAACAGTGTCTTTATGGGTTTCTTCAATAGTAGCGAAGTAAGTGTTTTTTCCGTTTCCAGATTTCGGTCGTAGAGTGATTTCATCACCTTCTTTCAGACGGATTGACGGAATGTCTACTCGGCGGCCATTTAGCATAAAGTGTCCGTGAGTAACTAGTTGACGACTGGCACGGCGACTTGTTGCAAATCCTGCTCGGTATACTGCGTTGTCTAGACGGCGCTCAAGCAGCTGTAGCAATAATTCACCAGATTGGCCTTGCGAGCGCGATGCTTCTTTCATGAGACGAGCAAACTGCTTCTCCAAAAGGCCATACAAGCGACGAACCTTCTGCTTTTCACGAAGTTGCGTAGCGTATAGACTTGGTTTTGCTTGTCGTGAACGGCCGTGCTGACCTGGAGGGGTGCTTTTCTTCGCCATAACCTTGTGGGCTTTAGGGTGAAGTGCGTAACCTTCGCGACGACTTTGTTTAACAATTGGACTTCGGTCTCGTGCCATTATGCTCTCCTCGCTTTACGTGGACGTGTTCCGCCGTGTGGAATACCTGTAACATCTTTGATGCTTTCTACTTGAATATCAAAATTAGTAAGGGCGCGGATAGCTGCATCTCGGCCTAAACCTACACCTTTTACAAAGACTTCTACAGCTTTTACGCCATGTAGAGCTTTAGCTGATTCAGCTGCTTTTTCGCTAGCAATTTGCGCAGCGTAGGCTGTACCTTTTTTGCTACCACGAAAGCCGCAAGCTCCGGCGCTACTAGCTGTTAATTTACCGCCTTTTTTGTCTGTAAATGTAACAATTGTATTGTTGAAAGTAGCTTGAATATGCACTTGTCCAGATGGAACTGAGCGTTTTTGCTTTTTTCGAGAAACTTTAGCTTTTGGCGCAGTTGTTTCTGCGACAGTTTCGGTTGTGGTTGGGGTAGTTTTATCTTCTGCCATAATATATTCCTAAGTTTTACTCGCTGCTTTTTTCTGAGTACCACCAACTGCAACTTTTTTACCTCGACGAGTGCGAGCGTTGGTACGAGTACGTTGACCACGTGACGGAAGACTGTTTTTGTGTCGAAGACCACGGTATGAACCTACATCTTTGAGACGTTTGATATTGTTGGTTACAACACGTTGTAAGTCGCCTTCAACGTTATAATCTTGATCGATAATATTACGTATTTTAGTAAGTTCGGCTTCTGAGAGGTCTTTAACACGTTTTGTTGGCTCGATTTTAGTTGCATCTAGTATGTCTTTAGCAAATTTTGGACCAATACCGTAAATATAGGTAAGACTGATCTGTACCTGTTTTTCAGTTGGGACTGTTACGTTTGCGATTCGAGCCACTTATTTAACCTTGCCTTTGCTTATTTTTTGGTCGTTTCTTGTTGATAACACGAAGTCTACCCTTGCGGCGAACAAGCTGGTCGTCTGGACTAATTTTCTTGACGCTGGCGCGAACTTTCATGACTTCTCCTTATAAGAAATTACGACTTAAATTATTCTTTGGAGCGGAAGGTGATTCTACCCTTTGTGAGATCGTAGGGGGTTAACTCAACTTCCACTTTGTCACCTGGTACGAGACGGATGTAGTGCTTGCGCATCTTACCCGAAATGTGCCCGATGATGGTATGGCCGTTCTCAAGCTCCAGTTTGAACTGGGCGTTCGGTAAAGCTTCTATCACTTTACCTGTTAACTTGATTACTTCCTTTTGAACAGCCATAGACTACAAGGAATGATTATACACAAGTTACAGAGCTAAGTAAAGAGTTTTCCCCAAAAATCTCTTCTTTGGGAAAATAAGATTGATTGCTATATATCATTGTAGGTATTCTTGGCCTAAAGTCAAATTATTGCTTATCTTTAAAATATTATCGGTATTCGTCGTATGTAACCATGAGCGCGCGTGAATTGATCTGTCGAAGGGCTTCGAGTGCTACAGAGACCACGATCAACAACCCTGTTCCACCAAGTGCTAGGTTCGTCACACTAACACCGAACTGTGCTGCAATGTATTCGCCGGCAAACGGCAGAATAGCTATTATACCAAGTGTTACTGAGCCGAATAAGGTTAGACGGTTAACAACGCTTCGAAGGTACTTCGCAGTTGCGATACCAGGGCGTATATGGGCTATGAAGCCACCTTGTTTTTGAAGATTTTCAGCTATTTCGTCGGAGTTAAAAACAATTCCTGTATAAAAATACGTAAACAATACTACTAGCAAGAAATATGCCGCAGGATACACCCAGCCACCATCCGTAAGGCTAGTTAGACCACCGGTAGGAGCTTGGAACCATTTTATAAGGTTGTTAGCCATCTCTGTGTATTGTGGATTTTGTGTAGCTTTGAGTATTTGACCTATAAATGCAGGGAGCGAAAGAAACGCAACAGCAAAAATAACGGGGATAACACCTGCAGTAATTATTTTTACAGGCAGGATACTTGTAGTGCCGCCATATGCGGTATTGCCCTGAACACGCTTGGCATAATTAATGTTTATTATACGTTGCGCTTCATTGATTTTTACAAGTATATAAAGAACTACCAAACTCACGACGGTTATGATGACTGTCGTCCAAAAACTTGTCGCATCTACCGGGAAAGTAATGTGTAATATTTCTAGCTTGTCGGTAGTAGCTTGCGTTAGAGAGCTCCAAAGTGTTCCCATAGTTGTTGGTATCTGAGAAATAATACCGGCAAAAATAAGTAGGCTAATACCGTTTCCTACCCCTTGTTCGGTCATCAACTCTCCCATCCACATGAGTAGCATTGCACCAGCTGTCATAGCAGTTACAGCAATTACCCACTCAAAAGGAGTTGTGTTGTTTAGCACTACTGTATTGCCGGCTAAAACACTTTGTCGCAAGATAAATATAAATGCTATTGACTGGATTATGGCCAGAGGCAGTGAAAGCATACGTGTCCATTGGTTGATCTTACGTCGACCTGATTCACCGTCTTTGTGCAGCTCCTCAAGACGAGGTATAACTTTTGTCATAAGCTGAGTGATAATAGAAGCAGTAATGTAAGGTGATAGCCCCACTAAAACTATAGAAAAACTTGCCAAAGCACCCCCTGAAAGTAAGTTCAAAAACCCACCAAAATCACTTCCGGTTAGTACTGTGTCGATCACTTTCTTAAGTTGGGTAGGTTCAGCTAAAGGAACGGGTACGTGTGCAATAAAACGATAGGCAACTACCATCAAAAGGACGGAAAGCAGTCGCTTCCGCATATCGGAACTTTTTAAAGACGCAAGAATAGTCTTCCACTTCATTGCTTTTAACCCTCCTTCCTGTTTGACCTATTTTTTAACTGTCTTTTTTGCCTTTGGCTGCTTGCCTTCAGGTTTTTGACTCTGCCTCAATGGTACAGCAATCTTGTCAAAACTGCCACCAGCTTTGGCAATAGCTTCAATGGCCGATTTGCTTGCAAACTGCGTCTTCACGGTCACCTTTGCAGTTAGCTCACCTTTAACGATAATTTTCACTGTGTGGTATTGATTTTTGATCAAACCAGCTTCAAATAGGCTGTGATTGTCTGCAGTTTTGCCTTTTAGAGCGTTGAGATCTTTCGTATAAACAGCTTGAGCTGGTTTTCGAATAGTTTTGAAACCACGGGCTTTTGGAATAGCCTGCACAAGTGCACGCTGTCCACCCATAAATGTAGCTCGCAATTTCTTACCAGTACGTGAGTTCTGACCTTTAGTACCACGGCCAGCAGTCTTACCTTGACCAGCTGCAATACCACGACCAACGCGTTTTCTTGACTTGTTAGAAGTAACTTCTAGTTCATGATACTTAGTCATTACTTAGCCTCCTTACTAGCGCTTCGCTTATGAGGAACAACCGATGGTTTTTCCTCATCGCGCGGGGTACGGAGTGAATCCGTAGCTCCGGCTGCTCCTTTTCCTTTTTTAGCTGCAGTTGTTACCCACTTTTCTCGTGGAACAAGTGACTTAAGTGCTTCAACAGTTGCGTAGGCAATGTTTACTTTGTTTGTACTACCAAGTGATTTACTTAGTAAGTTTCGAATGCCAGTAACACCAATAACTTGACGAACAACACCACCGGCAATAGTACCAGTACCAGGAGCTGCAGGTTTGATCAAAACACGCGCACCAGAAAGCTTTATTTCGGCTTCGTGTGGGATAGTTTCGTTGATAACAGGGATGGTAATTAGGCTTTTCTTGGCTTTGTCAGTAGCTTTAGCAACTGCAGACTGTACGTCTTGGCCTTTACTAACACCAACGCCAACTTTGTTTTTGCCATCACCAACAACTACTAATGCTTTAAAACGGAAACGACGCCCACCCTTTACAACACGAGCAACACGGTCGATATTAATAACGACTTCTTGATATGGAGAGCTACTGTCGCTTCCATTTTGGTTTTGCCCACGATTGGTGCGTGCAGTTTTTTGGTCTTTTGTAGATTCAGCCATGGTTATACCTCAATTCCTTCTTGTCGCACTGCTTCAGCTAAAGCCTTAAGACGACCAGCATACGCTCGACCATTGCGGTCAAACACTACTTTGGTTACTTTAGCTTTTTTAGCTTTTAGTGCAATTTCTTTACCGACGATAGCCGCTTTTTCGCTTATAGTGCCTTTTGCTTTAGTACCTACGGTAGTTGCATAGACAAGAGTCTTGCTTGTTTCGTCGTTGATTATTTGCGCACTAACATGCAAATTACTAATAGTCACAGTAAGACGAGGTCTTTCGGCTGTACCTGAGACACGAGCTCGAACGCGACTTTTTCGCAAATTCTTACCAAGTTGTTTTTTGATTAAATGATTACTCATATTACTTTGCTCCTGCCTTTCCTGCTTTACGCAAAATAACTTCGTCAGCATACTTAATACCTTTACCCTTGTAAGGTTCTGGCTTTTTAAGGGCTCGAATTTCAGCAGCGATCTGTCCAACTTGCTGCTTGTCTATACCGCTCACAGTTATGTTCATTTTATCAACTGATATGTTAACACCTTCTGGAGCTTTGTACTTCACAGGGTGTGAAAAACCAAGTTGCATTTCTAGGTTTTGTCCGCCGCCACCTACTCGAAAACCAACACCGTTTACTTCAAGTTTCTTTTCAAAACCTTTAGTTACGCCTACAACCATATTGTTTATAAGCGAACGAATAAGTCCGTGTTGGGCTTTACTCATTTTTTCGTCATTTTGACGCTCGACAATTACATTGCCATCTTCAGTTTTTACAGTGACTCGGTCTAGAATTGGTGTTGAAAGTTCGCCCTTAGGCCCCTTCACAACTACAATACCGTTGTCGACCGTGATTGTCACACCATCTGGAATAGCTACTGGTAGTTTTCCGATTCGACTCATTATATTTTCTCCTTAATATTCTTTCTAATACACACTTAGCAGTACTTCACCGCCAAGTTTCTGTTTTCTTGCTTCTGTACCACTGATTACGCCTTTTGAGGTACTAACAAGTACAACACCACGGCCACTTTTTACCTTTGGAACATCAGTAGCGCTAGTGTATACACGGCGACCAGGACTGCTAATACGCTTGATTTCAGTAATAGTAGCGTTTGTGCCTGGCTTGTTAATAGTAATAACAAGCGTGTTACGTGGGCTACCTTTTTCTTCAGTAACTTCGTGTAGATATCCAGTTTTTTGCAACTGTTTAGCAACAACTACTTTCAATTTACTTGAAGGTACGTGAATTTCTGTTTTGCCAACCATAATAGCGTTTCGAATACGAGTTAGTAGGTCAGCGATAGGATCTGTAGATTGTAATGACATATATTTTCCTTCTCCTTCCTTACCAACTACTCTTTGTTATGCCGGGTATCTCACCCTTTGATGCTTTTTCACGGAACGTTATACGGCTTAAACCGAATCGACGCATATATGCATGTGGTCGACCAGTCAGTATATCTCGGTTCTTCCAGCGTGTCGGGCTTGAATTTAAAGGCAATTTAGCCAAACCTTCTTGATCTCCAGCAGCTTTTAGTTCCGCACGTTTGGCGGCAAACTTTTGGATCATTTTCTTTCGTTTCTCATCACGAGCAATTGCAGATTTTTTGGCCATGTTATTTGCCTCCTTTCTCAAACGGCAAGCCGAATTTTTCTAATAATGCGCGACTCTTTTCTGGAGTCCCTTGATCGATTACAAATGTTACTTGCAAACCATGCAGTACGTTGGTGTCTTCATAGCCTAGTTCAGCAAATACTGATTGGTCGTTAATCCCAAGACTGTAGTTGCCTGACTTGTCAAAAGCTTTTCGTTTGATGCCGTGGAAGTCACGCACACGAGGCAAGGCAACGTTTGTTAGACGGTCAAGAAATTCGTACATGCGGTTACCACGAAGTGTTACACTGACGCCAACTCGGTTCATACCAGCACGAATTTTGAAACCCGCAATTGATTTTTTAGCCATACGGTCAATTGGTTTTTGACCAGTAATCTTAGCTAGAGTATTTGTTACAACTTCGTAAAAACGTTTGTCATCTTTGTTCTTACCAATACCACTTGATACAACTATTTTTTCAAGCTTTGGTACCTGGTGTTTGTTTGAAAGTTTTAGTTCTTTCACCAACTCATCAACTATTTTTTCACTATAAAGAGACTTCAATCGTGGAAGTGGAATTGTAATTTCAGACTTAGCCATTATTTTATCTCCTTATTCTTTAGTTGTCGGGCGATTCGAACCTTTTCGCCACTTGGTTTTGCTTGGTATCCAACTCGGCTGGTCTTATTTGTCTTCTGATCGACAACGAGCGCGAGATTACTGATATGTACTGGAAGTTGGATGTCGCGTTTGCCAGCAGGCGCTACAGCGTTTGCAGCTTGGTGTCGTTTACGGTTTCCGATGCCAGAAAGGTATACTTTGTCACCCTTGATAATCTGTACCGTTGCAATAGTGCCTTTTTTGCTACCACTGACAACTTTTACGCTATCGCCTTGTTTTAATCTAGAAATAGCCATCTTAGAGTACCTCCGGAGCCAAGCTTACAATTTTCGCATAGCCAAGTTCACGTAGTTCGCGTGGTATAGGACCAAAAACACGAGTTGCACGTGGTTGCTTGTCATCACCCAAAATTACTGCAGCGTTGTCGTCAAATGCAATTGTGCTGCCATCTTTGCGGTTAATCTTGTTAACTGTACGAACAACTACTGCTTTTACTACTGATTTCTTCTTTACTGTTCCAGTTGGGCTTGCATCTTTAACTGAGGCAACAATGATGTCGCCAACACGAGCATAACGACGACGAGTACCACCAAGAACACGGATACAAAGAATTTCTTTTGCTCCACTGTTATCGCAGACTTTTAGTCTAGACTCTTGTTGAATCATTTGGTTTTCTCCTCATCTTTGTCCTTTTTGGCCGTTTTCTTGGTAGCTTCTTCAACCTTTACTTCGGCTTGTGCTGCAGGCTCTTCCTTAATAGAAACTTGCTCGTGACCACGTTCTAAAACTTGGGTAAGTACAAAACTTTTTGTCTTGCTGATAGGTCGAACTTCTTCGATTTCTACTCGGTCACCAATTTTAGCTTCATTTTTCTCATCATGTGCAGCAAATTTACGGCTACGAGTATATTGTTTGCCATAAAGAGGATGGGTTAGCCTGCTGGTAACCGTAATGTGGATTGTCTTGTCAGCTTTGTTACTACTAACAATACCGGTAATTTTTCTTGCCATTATTTCTTCTCCTCTTTTGCTCGTAGGCTCATAGCAGTTTTGATACGTGCAATTTGCTTACGGAGCTCTGTTATACGTGCTGTGCTCACTAGTTCTCGAGCTGCATGTGATCGCTTTGCTTCAACTAGATCAGTCTGGGCAGTAACTAGCTCACTTGCTAGTTCGCTGGTGGTTTTCTTACTTAGGTCAACTACAACTTTCTTAGTAGTCTTTTTAGTAGCTGTCTTAGCCATTACGCGTCCTCCCTACGAATGAATCGGGTTTTTACTGGAAGCTTATGTGACGCAAGGCGCATAGCTTCACGTGCAAGCTCTTCAGAAACACCCTTCATTTCAAACAAAACGGTACCGGCTTTGACTTTTGCTACAAAAAACTCTGGGTTACCTTTACCGCTACCCATTTTCACATCTTGTGGCTTACGGGTCACTGGAGTGTGAGGGAAAATGCGAATCCAGATTTTACCACCACGTTTGATGTAACGAGTCATCGCTTGACGAGAAGATTCGATTTGACGAGATGTAATGCGTTCATTGCTCATACTTTGCAAACCATAGTCGCCAAAAGCAATGTAGTGGCCACTTGTAGCAACACCTTTGTTTGTGCCTTTTCGGACTTTTCGGTACTTGGTTTTCTTAGGTAGTAACATTAGACTGCCTCTCCTTTATAGATCCAAACTTTCACACCAATAACACCGGCTTTAGGTTGTTTTGCACGGGCGCCATGATAATCAATATCAGCACGAATAGTATGCAAAGGTACAGAACCTTGGATAAGCTTTTCACGACGTGACATATCAGCACCATTCAAACGTCCAGCTACTTCTATTCGAATACCTTTAGCACCTGCATTCATAGTGTTTTGTGCAGCCATCTTGATAGCGCGACGAAAGTTTATACGTCGCTCTAGTTGGTGAGCAATGTTTTCAGCAACTAGTTTTGCGGCTAGGTCGGGACGTTTTACTTCCTCAATGTTAATACGAACAGGAAGATCAACAATCTTTGCTATACCGTCGCGAAGCTCATTTACACCTGCACCACCACGACCGATAACAACACCAGCTTTGGCAGTATGGATAGTAACTTCTAGTTGTCCACCGCGTCGTTCGATTTCAATAAGGTTGATAGTTGGACGCGCAGAGAATTTTCTCTCTATAAGATCGCGAATTTTTATGTCTTGAGCAAGCCAAGCAGCAAAATCACGTTTGTTGCTTACAAACCAGCGAGAACGCCAGTTTTTGGTCACCTGGAGACGCATGCTAATTGGGTTTACTTTTTGTCCCATTATTTAGACTCCTTATCGTCAGCCTTCTTAGTGGCTGGTTTCTTCTTAGGTTTCATTTTTCCACTAACAGTTACCTGAATGTGAGTTGTTCGTTTGACAAATGGATTTGCAGAACCGCGAGCAATTGGACGGAATCTTTTCAGGCGTGGGCCGGCAGTTACTTGCAAGTTAGATATAACAAGCGTGTCTTCCTTGGCACCAAAAGTGTTGGTAGCGTTAGCGCTGGCGCTGGCGATAACTTTGTATACAGGCTTAGCAGCGCGCTTTGGTGTGTGCTCAAGAATAACAAGAGCATCGGCGACAGTTCGCCCACGAACAAGACTAGCCACAAGGCTGATCTTGCGTGGCGTCTGATTAACACCTCGTGCGATAGCTTTTCCAGTTACGGTATCACTCATGGCCTACCTCTTGTCCTTTCCGCCATGTTTGCGGAATTTACGAGTTGGTGCAAACTCACCGAGCTTGTGACCAACCATATTTTCAGAAACATATACAGGAACATGTACGCGGCCGTTGTGTACAGCAATAGTTCGGCCAACCATTTCAGGAGAAATGGTACTAGCACGAGCCCAAGTTTTGATAACAGTACGATCATCAGCTCCAAGTGCAGCTACTTTCTTAGCAAGCTTGAAGTCAACAAACGGACCTTTTTTTAAACTACGACTCATATTCTACCTCTTCCTCTTTGCTTCATGTCTAGATTTGACAATCAATTTATTGCTGTATTTACGACGGCGTGTTCGATAACCTAGGGTTAATTGTCCCCAAGGAGTGCGCGGTGCTTTACCAGGACCGTGTGATCCACCATCACCACCACCATGCGGGTGATCGGTTGCATTCATAACAACTCCACGAACGGATGGACGGATACCTTTTTTACGGTTACGACCGGCTGAGCCAATCTTGATGTTTTGATGCTGAACGTTGCCTACGACACCAATATTTGCCATACATTCTATTCGGAAACGACGCACTTCACCTGACGGTAATTTAACTTGAGCATAGTCGCCCTCTTTTGCCATTAGCTGAGCTTTTGTACCGGCTCCACGAACCATCTGACCGCCCTTACCTGGGGAAATCTCAATATTGTATATAGTAGTACCGTTTGGAATTTGCGCTAGTGGAAGTCGGTTGCTTGACTCAATTGGTGCTTTTTCACCAGAGTGAATTTTGTGGCCTTGACGCATCTGAGTGTCAGCAATTACGTAGTGGTATAAACCATGCTGGTCTTTGATACGGGCAATTCGTGCAGAACGGTTCGGATCGTACTCGATGTGCTCAACTGTTGCTTCAGTTCCTGGAGCAAGCTTGTGGTTCACAAGACGATAGTGACGCTTTACACCACCACCACGGTGACGCACAGTTATACGACCAGTGTTGTTACGACCTGCATTTTGCTTCTTGGTTTTAATAAGGCTCTTGAGTGGTTTTCGAGTAGTAATTTGATCGAAATCTTGAGAGCTCATACCTCGACGGCCTGGAGTAGTTGGCTTGTATTGTTTAATAGCCATTATTTCTTCTCCTCTTCGGTCTTAGGTTCTTCAAATAGCTTTATGCTGCTGCCTTCGTTGAGGCTGACATAGGCTTTTTTGATGTCGTTGCGCTTTGTTGTAGTAGGACGTGAACGTTTACCACGAGAAACAGATATAGTTTTGCCATTTTGGATCAACGTACGAACGTCTTTAACACTTACACCGTACTGCGCTTCAACTGCAGCTATGATTTGCTGCTTGTTGGCAGTCATTGGAACTTTAAAGATGTAGGTATTTGCAAGGCTGCTTCCATATGCCTTTTCGCTTGCTAGCGGGATGATTGTGAGAATACTCATTATTTTTCTCCTCCCAACCAAGCTTCAATTTTCTTTATAGCGCTGCTACTGATAACAATCTTGTCGGCATTTAGTATGTGATACACAGTTAGGTAAGTCGGGCTAGATACTTCTAGGCTTTGAATGTTACGTGTTGCACGAGCTATTTCAGGAGTTTTCACATCCGGAACAAGTAGTATACGACGAACATCAAGTTTGTTTTTCTTGATAAACTCAGCTACTTCACTTGTTTTGCCAGTAGTTTTGAGGTCTGCTATGACAATCTTGTCTGCTTTTTTAGCTAGAGTAAGCGCTTGGCGTACTGCAAGACGTTTACTAGCAGCTGGGACAGTTTTGGTGTAGTTCTCGTTACCGAGTGGACCAAACACAATACCTCCGCCACGCCAGATAGGGTTACGACTAGAACCGAAACGTGCACGTCCAGTTCCTTTTTGTTTCCAAGGTTTTTTACCACCACCACGTACTTCGCCACGACGTTTTGTCGTTGCATTTGCACCGCGGCTGTTTGCAAGGTAAGAGTCATATGCAAGCTTTAGGAGTTCGTGGTTTTTTACTTCCACTTCAAATACTGCCTTTGGTAAGGTAGGTTTCTTGGTTGCAGTAGTTTCAGCCATTAGACAGCTCCTCCTATAGTCACTAGGCCTCGACGAGGACCTGGAACAGCACCACGTACGCCAATTAGATTGTCTTCACTGCTGATATATGCAACTTTCAAACCTTTGACTGTGACTTGTTCTGCACCCATGTGACCAGCCATTCGCTTGCCCTTAAATACCTTTTGAGGGTACATAGAACCAATCGAACCTGGTTTACGAACGTTTCCGTTACCACCATGGGTACGTTTACTAGTATTAAAGTTGTGACGCTTCACGGTGCCGGCAAAACCTTTACCTTTTGAAGTTCCTGTCACGCTCACCACTTCGCCGAGTTCAAAGACGCTCGTATCGAATACATCACCGACTTTGACGTCGGCTGGTAGTTCGGCAACCCGCACTTCGTGCAGATGCTTGGGGGTGGTTTTGCTGGACTTAACGTGTCCAGCGACGGCCTTGCTCAGGTTCTTACCCATGCCAAATCCTACTTGTACTGCGTTGTAACCGTCGTTTTCGACAGTTTTTACCTGAGTCACAGTAATAGGACCAGCTTGAATCAACGTTACAGGTGTTGCAACGCCGTCATCGCTGATGACTTGGGTCATACCAATTTTGGTGCCTAAAAGAGTCTTCATGCTCTTCTCCCATTTAAAATTCTTGGTTTTCGGTGGTATCCCGCTAGAGCAGGACCTGCCGATTCACCAAGAATCATCTGTTATTTTCGATAATTATTTAAATCGCTCACACCATAGTAACAGCTCTCACCCCTCGGTGTCAACAGATATTACGAAGTTATCGTTTGTATTTTGTTATCATATAAGTCATAATGCTAATCATTAAAAACTATAGGAGAAAATCAAAGTGGCTACACGAAAGAAAACAACTGCTAAAAAAACAGCTAAAGCAACCGTAAAACGAAGTGTTGCAAGTAAAAAATCAGCAAAAAGTAACTTTTGGAAAGTTGAATTTAGTATCAACACCGTATATTGGATTGTGATTGGAATTGCAGTCATCGCAGCGGCAGCGCTTTCATACAACACCAACCAACAAGTAAATGACATTTACGATCAAATCGACAGAAGCTCTTTAGATATGTAATTTGTCTCTATAAAACCAAAAACACCCTCTAGCTAGGGTGTTTTTTATAGCACAATACCAGCTGGTACAAAATAAGTGACAATTGTCATAACAATTAGCAAAACATACTCTATTTTGCGGTCAATCTGGAATTTATCTTGACTAGCAACAATAAGACCAATGAAAAGTCCGACAGGTATTCCATATATGGCCGTGAAACCTATATCGATAGGTGTTTGGAATTTTATCCAAACAGAAGCTAGGATAATATACATTACTACTTTCAGTAGAAATGCACTGTCTGTCTCCTGCTCGTTATTTTTTGTGTTTTTCCTCGGCATTACCGAGTAATTATATCAGAAAGCTTACGCTTTTAGTACAACTTCCTACATGCGAATTTCAGCGTCAACGCCAGCAGGCAGAGATAAGTTTTGCAAACTATCGATAGTTTTTGCTGAAGCGCCTGAAATATCGATTAATCGTTTGTGAACACGCATTTCAAAGGCTTCTCCGCCTTTTTTGTATACGTGAGGACTTTTGACTACTGTGTACGTAGAACGACGAGTAGGTAACGGTACGGGACCGGCTACTGTTGCACCGCTGCGAAGAGCAGTGTCAATAATTTGTTTTGCTGATTGGTCGATCACCTTGTGATCATAGGCCTTTAGACGAATTCGAATTCGTGGTGCCTGTGGTTTGGCTTCTGCCATGAGTTGTAACTCCTTATGTACTACACCGTAACCTCTGCTCGCTTCAAATCTTCTCTTGGCTGGCCGAGTTCTCGGTGGATATGTTGATATATACAAGGATAATACCCTATTTACTTCTCTAAAGCAAATTGACTAAATGTATTTCTTATGACAATATATCTTTACAAGACTCATGTGACTTCCGTTACAAGAGCTTCGTACACTACTTTCCAGAAAGAGAGTGATTTTGTTCGGTAAAAAGCCGGCAACTCGTGAAGAGTTGGAACAAATGCTGAAGGAAGAGGCCAAAGCTGCTGCAAACTTGATCTTGGAAATGCCCGAGAGAGACATCAGTGGCCACATGGGCGTAGAGCCTTCAAGAAAAGCCAAGAAATGCATGAGAGAACTTGAGCAACAGTTTTCGGTGAATGCGAGAGATATCTTCATAAAGGAGATCCAACGCACGCTCCGAACACGCGAGTTCATCGTTCTCATACAGCTAGTCGGCTTTTATTAGCCCCGTCAGACCAAAGTCGAGCACCTCGTTGTTCCTTTGGAATGGCGGGGTGTTTTACTTTATAGTCTAATATTGCTTTTTATTACTAAATAGTGTATAGTTATACTAATGAACAAAGAACTTGCTAAAGATAGTGCTGCTTTTGCTGCAACTGCTACTACAGGTGCTATTGCTGGTGCTTATGTCGCCAACAAATATTTTCCACCTTCTGTTACACTTAGTGACCTTGCTGAGGTACAGCCCTCTATAGACTTTGGCGGTAGCGGAGTTGATGTGACCTATGGCTCAACTCTACATATGCCCAATGCCATAGACACTATCACCCCAATTG
>CAYGHK010000006.1:0-7647 GCA_964349645.1 uncultured Candidatus Saccharibacteria bacterium
AAAGGTGATTTCGCTCTACGATCTCCACCACAACAACCTCAAATTCCCCATCGAAAGATGGGGTTTTGTTGTTAGTACCGAACTAGATATCAGCTTTTGGCGAGTGTTCAGCTCGCCACTTGGCAATTTCACCGTGATGTCCGCTGAGTAGAACCTCTGGTACCTTGTTGCCTTTGAAGTCTTCCGGACGCGTATACTGGGGAAATTCAAGAGTTTGGCCGTCGGCAAAACTTTCAATTTCTGCGGACATTTCGCCCCCCAGAACGCCGGGCAACAACCGCACAATGCTATCGATAATAGTCATCGCAGGTAGCTCGCCACCAGTTAGCACATAGTCCCCCACCCTAACCTGCTCATCTATCACCTCTGTTACCCTCTCGTCGTAGCCCTCGTAGCGAGCGCAGACAAAAATGAGGCCAGTACTGAGCTGAGACCAGTCTTTTGCAGTAGCCTGCTTCCACAGCCCTCCTCTTGGCGTAGGAAGTACTACTTTTGCAGTAGGATCTTCTTTTTTTGCAGCTTCAATAGCAGCAAATAGCGGTTCGGGCTTCAACAACATACCGTCACCACCACCGTATGGTATATCATCAACTTGTTTTCTCGGCCCGATTCCGTAATCTCGCAAATTAATAAGCTTAAAGCTTACTGCATTTTCTTTCTGCGCCTTCCACATCATCGAATTGTTTAGCACCCCATCGAACATTTCGGGAAACAAACTAATTATCTGTATTTTCTTCATCTGTTGTACATTATAAGGCGTTACTCTTAAATACCCAAAAACCCAGCCTTTCGACTGGGTTTTTAAGACACAAAAGCTCTCTAGACTTTTTTTGTAAAGTTTTCGACTCGCATGAGCATTTTTGTTTTTATCGGTGGTCCTTATTTTCTAGGACAGTGTTCGTGGTGGATCACCTGAACTGCCTATGATTATATATCAAGGTCGTCTAAATCTGCAAGCTCTTTTCTGGTGTTTTTTGCCAAATCAGACTCGTTCTCTTCGTTTTCCACAGCTTCATCTGTTGTCTCTTCCACAGGCGCATCGTCACTTGTGTTGTCGTCTGTTGGTTTAGCGCTAGATGCATTATTAGATGGTCCTTGGTAATCATCATTGTTAACGATTTTTAGGTTGTAACGAGCATCATTCTTGGTCCCGAGTGCACGCAGTAAGGTTCGTAGGCTTTGCGCTGTCACGCCACGTTTACCAATTACACGCCCTAAATCTTCAGGATTTACCGTTAGCTCTAATAGTACGCCTTTTTCGTCGATACGACGCTCTACGACAACATCATCAGGATGCCCGACGAGCTCTTTAACGATATATTCAATAAACTGTTGGTCAATACTTGACATGCTGCTACCCTCCTCGGCCACGCTTACGTTTATAGCTTTATTGTAGCCTAGCAGCGTTTGAAATACAAAACTTATTCAGTTTTTTCAGACGGCTCTTCTGTTTCAGCTGGAGCTTCTTCTACTTCTTCTGTCTTCTCTTCTTTTGTAGGCTCAGCAGGGGCTTCGTCTACTTTTTCTTCAGGAGCAGCTACTTCCTCTGCGGCTGGAGCGTCTTCGGCAACTTCAGCAGGAGCTTCAGCTTCTTTAGGTTGTTCAGGCTGATTTTTACGGAGTTTTTCAGGGTTACGAGTAGATTTTTCCTTCTTGCCGGCTTTTTGCACCCATTCAGGTAATTTTACTTTTTGTTCAACCAAAAGTTTTACAACTCGCGGGCTAGGCTGGGCGCCAGTACTGAGGTATTTCTCGATTTTATCAACGTCAAATCGTACTTCTTTAGTGTGTGGGTTGTAACTACCAACATAAGCAACAACACGACCGCTACTTGGGTGGCGTTGAGCTTCCTGTACGGCAACACGATATACTGGGTAACCTTTGCGACCAAGTCGCTGCAAACGAATAGCTAACATATTTTCTTAAAACTCTCTTCTTTTCTTTAAAATTATTGTTTAGACTTGATACCTAGTGTACCTCAAGACGACCTCTGTGTCAATTATCATTTTGCGCAAGTTTAACAGCTGATGCGCAAGTTGCCTGTAAGCTGCTTAAAATTGGTACTTCCGGACAATCTTGAGCAAAACGTCGGCTAATGTACCTTTTATTACCAAACTGCTCCTCTATTCCAACTGTCATTTTCGCCTCGCCAGCTTCGTGCTTAGATTTCCATTCACCCAGCTCGAATCGTGTTGTTTGTGCGTAGGATCGCCCTGGAGTTTCTACTGTTTGAGTCGCTAGCCAAAATAATATAACACCATTTTGAGCAGCTCGAGCCAAATAATGCGTTTCCCAGTCTACTTGTTTTTCATATACGAAATCGCCTTCAGCGTATTCTTTACGAGGTGATGCAATCACAATACTACTATCTGCATCATGGATCATTGCTGCTGCAGTGGCTTGCCAGTCGGGAGCTCCTTGTATTGGACCAGCTAAGAATATAACCTTATCTTCACTATCTAGTTTTACAATTTCTGGAGGCTGTAAAATGACATTTTTGGCCATATCTTTAATCTTTCGTTTGGTTCTTTTCGTACTTCTCTACTGCAGCTTCGGCGGCCTTTTGCTGTGCTGACTGCTTGGAACTACCAGTACCTTTGCCTTTGATTTTGTTACCAACATATACACCAAGAGTAAATATTTTGTCATGGTCTGGACCTTCTTCAGAAAGGACTTTATACACTGGAGTATGGCCATCAACTCTTTGGGCAACTTCCTGAAGGGCTGACTTTGCATCGCGCCAGCTACCACTTTCGAGTATTGCATCGAGTTTTGCTGCGATGTGTTTTAAAATAAATTCATCGGCAGCTTTGTAGCCTTTTTCAATATAAATTGCGCCTATCAAAGCTTCGAAAGCATTTGCCAAAATTTGTTTGCGCGCCCGATCACTGCCTTGCTTTTCACCTTTTGAAAGCCGTATCAATGGTTCATAGCCTAGCTTTTCGCCGGACTCACCGATACTTTCAGTACGAACCAGTGCCGCTCGCCAGGAAGTTAAAACGCCTTCAGACTCTTTAAAGTTATTGAACAAAAAATCAGTTACCGATAGCTCAAGCACGGCATCGCCCAGAAACTCTAGACGCTCGTTGTGCTCGCTGGTACTTTTGCGATGCTCGTTGACATAGCTACGGTGAGTAAAAGCTGTAATAAGTGTTTGAATGTTATCAAACTCAATACCTAATTTTTCTCGAGCAAATTGCTGGTACGGTACGATATCCATACCTGTCATTTTTGACCACCTTGTCGAATTCGCTTCATGGCGAGTAACATCAACTTGCCGATGTCTTCGTATTCGATTTTATCGAGTGCTTCGGCAAATGAAAACCATTGTATGCCGTTCATCCATTCTTCTTTTTGGATAGCATTGGTGTCCCCTTTGGCCTTTACCAGATATATCTGAGTTGTCATAAGTACTAGAGTATTTACTCTTCGATATCGAAAATGAATCTTGCCCAACCATCCCTGCACCTCTGTATCTTTAAGTCCTGCCTCTTCAGCTATTTCACGCTTGGCTGTTTCTTGCGCCGTTTCGCCCTCTTCGATGTGACCCTTGGGTATAGTCCAGCGATCTTTGGCATCTTGAATAAGAAGTATTTCTACTTCGCCTTTAGAATTTTGTCGATAAACCACGCCGCCGGCGGTTGGTTCACGAACCAACTCCTGTATCGAGGCTTTAGATCGAGTAAAATATTTCTTTACTCGATCGCCAATTTTTGGCTTTTTTGGATCCATATTACTTATCTTTCTCACCTTGCAATGCCCGATAGGCCGTACCTAAAACACCGTTGATAAATCGTGATGAATTGTCCGAGCCAAATGCTTTTGCAAGTTCTACTGCTTCATTTATAACAACTTTAGGTGGTGCGACATCTCCCATTTCGGTAAGCTCGTAAAGAGCCATGCGTAAAATTGTTAAGTCGATTCTAGCTATCTGGGTTAGCGGCCACTCTGGAGCAATCGGCTGAATTTTCTCGTCAAGCTTAGAGCGAGATTTGAAAACGCCTTGAACTAGTTGCTTTACAAACGCTTTATCACTTACCGTTTTTTCGTACCGAGCTAGATTTCGTTTATAAACATCTTCTAGCTTCACTTCTTTATCGTCACAATTAAGACGAAACTCAACTTCATAGAGAGTCTGTAGAGCGATGATACGACCGAGATGACGATTTGATGCCACGCTTAGGTTTCCTTATTGTTAAAATTACTGTTTTGTTATTATTTGAAAAATTATGCTTTTTTCTTAGCACTTTCACGCTTGGTCGTATATGCTTTGACCGGTGATTTTCCGTTAACTGTTCGCGCTAGTTTTAAAACTAGGTGACTTCGACGAAGACCTGTTTTGCGCGGACTAGTTTGTTTTTTTGGTTGTCCCATATAAAAACAACTCCTTTCCTTTACAATCTTTACACTTACCCCTGATTATAGCTTAAGTACCTCATAAATTCAAGCTATAATGCTTGACTAATATATATGTTTATGTTAATATATAGAACATGACAAAATTTGAATCTTCCCCAATCAATGTAGCTGAGGCACGCCGACATGCAAAAAGATCACATGATCTTTCTGTAGATCGCCGTAAAACTCCCTTGCTGCCTGCTCGCGTACGACAAGTAGGGCTTCTTGCTGTAGTTGCAGCCGGATTTCTAGTCGCACATGCTGCTTACGAACACGGTCAGTCTATTGAAGATAGTTTGACAGGTGCTACGCAAGAGCTTGTAATAAAAGATGGTTCTAGTGTTTGGAACGCTGCTGAACGAATTGCCGACGAGAAAAACACACATCCAGGAAACGTTATAGAAGCAATTAAGGCATTGAATGGTATTGAAAGCTTCAGCAATCTTCAGCCCGGTCAGGTTATAAAAGTACCGGCTACCTTACCTGAAGATTTAGAAACGCACGTTAGCTAACTACTAGATTAACTATTCTACCTGGTACATATATAGATTTTCGTAGCTCTTTACCATCAAGGTGAGGAGCTACTTTTTCGTGTGTTTTTGCTTGATCTATAATATCCTGTTCACTGCTATCAGCAGAGACTTCTAAAGTAGCACGGACTTTGCCGTTTACCTGAACAGGAATTTTCATAGTGTCACTAACTAGATATTTCTCTTCCCACTCAGGCCAGTTGTCTATGTGTATTGTCTCACCGTAGCCCATCTGCGACCAAAGCTCTTCTGTTATATGCGGAGCGAATGGAGACAAAACTTGCAATAGGCTTTCAATTGCATATTTCCAAACATCAGACTTACCAATGCCGAATTCTTCTTTGTATTTAAAGTAGTCGTTAACAGCCTGCATCATGGTGGAAACGGCAGTATTGAATTTGTCATTTTCAATGTCTTCGGTGACTTTTTTGGCTGTATAGTGGGCGGTTTTTAATATCTCTGCCTGGGCTTTTTCATCCAAACTTACTTCGCCCGACTCCAAGTATTCTTGCGTTAGGTTCCAAACGCGGTTAAGGAATCGATAGGTCCCGGGAACTCCTCGCGTGTCCCACGGAGCATCCATGTCATAAGGGGCAATAAACATTTCGTAGACACGTAGACTATCGGCGCCATAGCCACTATCCATAATTTCCATTGGATCAATTACGTTACCCAAACTTTTGCTCATTTTGCGTCCGTCTGGCGCCATGATATAGGCGTTATACATCATCCGCTTGAAAGGCTCGGGCGTTGGGGCCAGCCCAAGTTTATGGAAAAATCGCATCCAGAAACGAGCGTACAGCAAGTGAGCTACGGCATGGTCGGCGCCGTTATAAAAATCAACAGGTGCCCAGTGACCGATTTGTTTCGTATCCCATGCTTGTTGGTCGTTAGTTGGGTCGAGGTAGCGCAGGAAATACCAGCTACTGCAAGCATAGCCGTCCATCGTGTCGGTTTCACGCTTAGCCGGACCACCACATTTTGGACAAGTTGTGTTTACCCAACTTTCAACCGATGCCAGTACCGAGGTGTTGCCGCCAGTCGGTTTGTAGTCTTCAACATCTGGCAAAATGACTGGTAAGTCTTTGTCGGGTATAGGCACTGCTGCGTCTTTTTCACAGTAGACCATAGGTATAGGTGCGCCCCAATATCGCTGACGAGAAATTAACCAGTCGCGCATTTTGTATTGGACTTTGCTGTTACCAAGTTTTTGTTGCTCTAGCCATGCAACTATTTCTTCGCGAGCTTGATCACTTGATATTCCATCGAATTGACCAGAATTTACAAGCAATCCTTCGCCTACATGAACGAAGTCGTTCTCTAACATTGCGTAGCCATGGAAGTGTGCAGGTTCTTCGACTACTGATTCTAGCTCAGATTCGTTTACCCATTTAACCACAAACTGATCTTCGTTTTCATCAAGATTTTGATCTGTCTTCTCTTCGTCAATTAGCTCAAATACGATTGGTAGAAACCTCGCCACGACATGTTTGTCTTTTACATTTGAATAAAAATGATTACTTATATAGGAAGAAGAATTTTTTATATGTTTGAAGTTGAGGTAGCCCGTTTCTTCAGTTATTTCGCGTTTCGCTGCTTCAATCGGGTCTTCGTCTTTTTCTATACCGCCGCCAATAAACATCTTGCCACCGGTATTTTTTTGACGTTTACCCCAGTCTAAAATAAGTACTTTGTTGGTTTTTGGATTTTTAAGAATTGCAATGATTGCTTCTTTTTTTATCTCGTCCTCATGTGGCTCGCCAAAAGATGGCTCGATAGTCTGAATAATTGGTAGGTCGAACTTTTTAGCAAATTCATTATCACGTTCATCATGGGCTGGCACCGACATAATTGCGCCAGTTCCATAACCCGTGAGTACATAGTCAGCAATCCAGATTGGTATTTTCTCTCCGTTAACTGGATTTATTGCAAAACTTCCTGTCGGGGCACCAGTCTTTTCTTTATTTTCTTGACGCTCGATCTCGCTTTTGCTGGCAGCTTGTTTTATGTACTGCTCTATTGGCTCTTTATTTTCGGCCGTAGTGAGCTTTTTGACCAACTCATGCTCTGGCGCAAGCACAATAAAAGTTGCGCCAAAAAGTGTATCTGCACGTGTGGTAAAAACTTTTATAAATTCATCTGAACCTACTACTTGAAAATCAACTTCTGCACCGAGTGAGCGACCGATCCAGTTTTTTTGCATAGTCTTCACCATTTCGGTCCAATTCAAATCGTCAGTAGCTTCTAGAATTTCATCGGCATATTCGGTTATTTTGAAAAACCATTGTTTTAAGTTCTTTTTAGTTACAACGTTGCCGCAACGCCAACATTTGCCGCCTTCGACTTGCTCGTTAGCTAAGACTGTTTGGTCGGTTTCGCACCACCACTGCGGACTTTCTTTTTGGTACGCCAAGCCATGTTCAAATAATTTATTGAAAATCCACTGCGTCCATTTGTAATACTCTGGATCTGCCGTGCTGATTTCTTTTGTCCAGTCGTAACTATAGCCTAGACGTTTGAGCTGAGTTTTGAAGTTTTCCTTGGCTTCATCGTGTGCCTCGCGAGGTTTTTTGCCTACTTTGATAGCATAGTTTTCTACTGGCAGCCCAAAGCTATCCCAGCCTATAGGGTTGTAGGCATTGAAGCCTTGTTGCCTCTTCGCTCGTACTTTTATGTCGCTGAATTGGAAGGTTCGGCCGTGGCCAATGTGTATACCAGC
>CAYGHK010000006.1:7747-17269 GCA_964349645.1 uncultured Candidatus Saccharibacteria bacterium
GTACTTTTATGTCGCTGAATTGGAAGGTTCGGCCGTGGCCAATGTGTATACCAGCACCGGTAATACCTGGTAACATGCTCATGCCGTAATATTTCGGTTTTGACTCATCGGCAAAATCAACAACATAGGTGCCGTCTTGCTCCCATTTTTTTTGCCATTTGAGCTCTATAGACTTTGGTTCATATCTCTGCATAACTGAGATACATTATAGCAAACAAAGATGTTTTATGTTATTAAACATCTATACAATATGACGCTCCGGAGCCCAGTGTAGCTGTGACCGCCGAGACCCGAGTTGAACTACTGGCAATAACTTTTTCACCATCTTCATCACATTTACCGCCAAGCCATACTTCAATAGTTTTCGGTGCAACTGTTAATTGAGAGCCAGCAGCAACAGAGTCCCTTAGGTAAATACTGTACCCAGAAGATGTTACTATTGGCAGAGAAGTGCTATTGGAACCTAAGTAGCCTGCAAAACTTTGAACATCGGCACTGGAAGGTGATTTACCACGATTATTTGCCTGGTAACTTGTAACAGCACTAGCGACTTCGCTAACTACACTTTTTGTATCTACCCCAACGGCTGATAGCTGGGTAGATGGGCCTCCTAGTTCAATGTAAATAGCTCCAAGTTCAATTACTAGTTCTTCAAACTTTATGTATTTTTTTGGATCCTTTAGGCTTGGCTGAGTTTTTGTATCAAGAGTCATGCTGAATTCAACATTTCCAGGTTTTTTATCCTTGTTTTCAATGTCTACTTTTTGCAACTCATGACTCTGCTTGGATATCCAGAGTGTTGTTTTGACACTGTTTGCTTGTTTTTGCTGCGTTGCTACCTGGTCGTTCGTTAGCTTTGAGGGCTTTGACTCAGTTCCTGTGCATTTATTTACTGCCTTCATAACGTCTGTTTTTTCAAGCTCGTTCCCAAAAGTATTAGACAGCTGAGCGTCGTATGAAATATCATATGCGGCGCTATCTTTACTATTTATTGTTGCGCTCGAGCCGGTACTTTCTATTGTGATAAATGGATTTTCTGAGTATGTATCTATAGCCTGTTTTTGTTGGTCTGTGCTTTTATTAAATGTAGTTAAAGCCTTTTTTGTACACGCATATTGCTTACTATAGTTTGTTGAAAATTGATCGATATCCGTTGTTTCTATTTTTATCCACTGGCCATCTATCTTCTTTGCAAATGATTTAACTTTTTCTATGGTTGGAGCAATCGCAGGCTCAGTTGCATAATATTTACCATACTCTGACTTAAGTGCTTCGTCTATCAACTCTGGTACATTATTAACTTTAAAATATATATCGCCACTTTCAGCCACCATCCCAGCGCCGTCAAGGCTAACTTTCGTATTGAGATAGTTTACTTTAACTTTTGCGTCGAGTGAGCCAGACTGTTTTTCATTATCACCTTGCGATGAAAACTCAACTTCAATACTCATATTTGCTTGTTTGCTATCTGCTTTTATTGTCCCTTTGGTAATTACTGTGTTTGCCTTCATTAAATTTTGAGTTGCGTCGAGTAGTACTTTGTCGGGACTATTCATATACATTGCATATGCAACTCCGCCACCCAAGCCAATTAATGCGACAAATCCTGCAACGACACCTATAATAAGCTTCTTATAGCTCTTCTTTGGAGCTTCGTCTGGCACGAACGGTGTATTCACAGGAGTTGAAGCAATCTCTGATGGCGGAGATGGTACTGTAGATATTGGTTCGACTGGAGAAATAGGCTCCGTATTGAAATTTGACTGTTGAGCTGGTGAATCCAGCGTAGTGTTGTTTTCTTGTGAGTTTAGTTCATCAATGGGATCAGGCATTTTTGCGATTTTCCTCTTATGCTTATTTATTACCTAAAACTATAGCATTACCCCTTAAATGTATCAAATTGGGCGGACTTTACTTTCAGCCAATCGGGGCTTTGACGAACTAGTTTTTGCTCGTCGCTAGAGTTGTGTAAAATTGGCTTTATAGCTTCTTCAGCAAAAACACCATTTTGCGAGCCTTTGAAAAGTACTATAGCATGGGGCTCTAGTACTGAGTGAACGAACGAACCAGCACTAATAGGGTCTGAAAAACTTTTGACCTGACAACCGTTGCTTTTTGCTGCAGGCGCTAGGTATTTTTCCGACTCTGACCCTATGGTGACAACATATTCTAGAAGCTCACTACTACAAAGTTTGCCAACTTTTTCGTGCTCACTTGCGGATACTTCGCCCAGTTCATTCATGCTGCCCAGAACGGCAATACGTTGTGGTGCCTCTTGTTGGTATAACATTTTTAGAGCTGCCTCAACAGCCAGCGGGCTGGAGTTGTATGAGTCGTCAACAATGATACTTTCTTTAAGGCCTTGCAGGATGTTCATTCTCCCTGGAGGAGAAGTAATTTTATTTAGCCCAGCTGCTATAGCTTCAGGCTCTAGACCAAGGCGTTCTGCTACAAAACCAGCTGCTATTGCCGCTTTTACACCAGACTCACTTGCTACCTGTAGCTCGGCATCAATATCAGACAGTGACGGTGTGATGAGCTTACCTCTTATTACGCCTAATCTTTGGTCTTCTATTAAAAATCTATACTCCGCCGCGCCACCTAGCCCATACGTGTCGAACTCGGGGTTGGTAATATACTTTGCAAATTCACCCGAAATATCATCGCGATTGATTGCAGTAATTGATGAAAAATTAGACACAGCAAGCTCTTCTTGAGCTACCGCATCAATTGTTTTAAAGAATTCCATGTGTTCTGGTGAAACAGAGGTTACAACCGCAACATCTCCATGAAGATATGTGCCAAAGTGTGGAATATCGCCAGGTTGATCCGTGCCAAGCTCTTGCACTATAACATCGCAATCGCTGACCTTGCTTTTTATCCTTTGTTTAGCAGCTTTTCTTACTGTGAGCCAAGCTCCCAGAGACCTAATATTTTCAGGGTATGCAATACCAAGTATTCCAAGCGGCACGCTCATACTGGTGTTGTGGTTGCCCTCGTGCACACGCACGCGATACTTTTCGCTTAAAACTGTAGCGATAGCGAGCTTAGTACTGGTCTTGCCGACACTACCAACAACAAGCACCACTTTAGGTTTATGCTTTGCCAGATACTTACGGACATATTTTTCAAGTTTTTTCTGAATAAAATTTTTAAACATCTCTGCTTATGATTATAAAGTAAAACGCCTCCCATTCCTATGACTAATGCCATAGAAATGGGAGGCTTGTGCTAGCTGGCGGTTGCCAACTTTTTTTGCTTCTGCTCCTTGGTAACGCGTTTTACGTTCCAGGCAAAACCAGTTTTTTCAAGCGTCCAAACAACCCAACCACTTGGGTCTAGTGCTTTTTGCCAACCCGCAAGCCCATGGAAGGCTGAGGTTGGGAAAGCGTGGTGGTTGTGATGCCATGCTTCACCTAGAGTAGGTACAGCCAGCAACCAGTTGTTTCTGCTTTGGTCTGTGGTTTCCCACTTACGAGTTCCGATCATGTGACAGATCGAATTCACACTCCATGTTACGTGATGAAGAAGAAAAATCCTCACCAAACCACCCCAGACGAAACCAGTCAACGCACCCTTCCAGCTCATGCCTGTTAGGAAAAACCCGGCAACTGCAGGCAAAGCTAGAGATAGGGGCAGATAAAAACGAAAAAAGTACTTATCTACCCGCATAACTGCGTTGTCTTTGAGCATGTCAGGAACGAATCGCTCCGACTTAGCACCACCTTCGGTGATCAACCAGCCAACCTGAGCGTGCCAGAAGCCTTTCAGTGCTCCAACCACCCCCGATCCGTCATATCCGACATGCGGACTATGAGGATCGCCCGGCTGGTCAGAATGGGTGTGGTGGCGTCGATGATCGGCCACCCAGGAAGTAGGCTTGCCTTCAATTGCCATAGAACCTGCAATTGTAAACAAACTACGGATCCAGTCGTACGTCTCGAAGCTGCGATGCGTTAACAGCCGGTGAAAACCAACTGTTATCCCAAACCCTGTAAACATATACAGAACAAAGAGCAGTATCAAGTCCGTCGCGAAAAACCAATGATTCCACGTCAAGATAATTGCTGCAATCACTCCCAGAAACGGAAGTATGATTACTGCAAGAGTGGCGATGGTGTGGCCGAAACTGTTTGGTTCGATCTCGTTTGCAAAGTCCTCCGTAGTGGAGGCATCTGCATTTTTGTGCAATTCACTCGACAATTTCTCCTCCTCAGGATAGATTTGCAGTCGGCAAATATGCTTGTTATTATAACGTAAAAGTTGTCAAATATCTATGGTGGAGTCGGGGAGAATCGAACTCCCATTCCATCCATGCCATGGATGTGTACTAGCCATTATACGACGACCCCTTGTGATTAACCTCTAGCCTCCGCCGGCTGGCGGATGAGCTAATGCCCCAAAGTTTGATTTATTGTAACGCATTTTACTGAGTTGAGCTAGTGGTCGTGGTGCAAGTGGTGTACTAATGCATGGCCTTTTCCTCGAACAATAAGCCAACGATTAACTGGAACAGTTACAACAAATGCCACAAACAGCGCAAATGCCAAAGTAGCCCAGAACAATAAAGAGTCTAGTGTTGCATGCAGAGCACCAGGTATAACTATGATGACTAGGTTGTCGACAATCTCCATAGTCGTAATCGATAGTGTATCGGCGGCAAATGTAATTTTTAGTGCTTTTTTTGTACCAACACCAGAACGTAAAATAGGCCATATACTAAGTAAATACCCGAAGAAAAAGGCTAAAATTACAGCCAATGCTATCATAGCTGCGTCATGCCAACCAAGCGCTGTCCCGATTATCATACCTAGAACTTCACCTATTGCGCATCCTGTTAAACAGTGTAGGGTTGCACTAACGGCACTCTTCGTTGCTGAGTCCATGTAGTCTATTGTACTAAAAAACGCCCGTAAAGGCGTTTTTGTTTAGACTGGTGCGCGCCCACCCTGAGGCTGCTAAAGGTGTTGGTGGAATGTGTTTGTTTTTACTGCAAGAGCGAGCCTCGTTCTTTGCGCATCAGCATGTATCCATGTGCAATTGTGCCAAAAAAACATAAAAAACGCAAGCGTTTTGTGTTGGTGTTTTCACACTCACTGTGTTAGACTGCTTCTGTTAGGAAAGTAATAAAGAGATTATTCAAAAGCTCTTGGAACCCGGTCGAACTGACATAGAATTATGATAGAACAGGAAATTTGAAACTAATGGCAACTAAACTATTTGTCGGCAGCCTAGCATGGGCTACCAACGACGACGGCTTAAAAGCACATTTTGAATCAGCAGGCCCAATTGTTAGCGCACGTGTTGTGACTGACCGTGAGTCTGGTCGTTCACGTGGCTTTGGCTTTGTTGAGTTTGAAAATGATGACGACGCTAAAAAAGCAATCGACACATTGAACGGCTCACAGCTTGACGGACGAGAAATCACCGTTAACGAAGCTCGCCCTCGCGAAGAAAAACCACGTTACTAATATTTAGTAACTAGTGGATAAAAATACTCCCGTCCGGGAGTATTTTTATTTGCCGATTATTCCTATTAGAGCTTTTTCATCTATTATTTTTGTACCGTATTGCGTTGCTTTTTCTAGTTTGCTTGCCCCTACTTTACCGCCGGCAACAAGATACGTGGTATCTTTACCCACCGAACTTTGGAATGTACCCCCTAGTGCGCGGATTCTTTCAGCGGCTTCATCGCGGCTCATAGTTTCAAGGGATCCAGTTATTACAAATGATTGACCAGCTAGTTTACCATCAGACGTGTCAAGGTATTTTGGTCTCACACCAACTGTATTGAACTTTTTAATCAGCTCGATATTGTCAGGGTCTGCGAACCACGCGGTAATACTCTCAGCTACAATTTCACCTACGCCGTCGACATTCTTCAGCTCGTCTAGCGTTGCGTTTTGTAAGCCAGTAATAGATTTGAATGCATGTGATAAATCGATGGCGGTTTGTGCACCCACATGTCGGATACCAATTCCAAAAATAAATCTTGGTAGTTCAGGATGTTTCTTGCTGGCAATTGCAGCAACTAATTTTTGTGCGGAAATTTCTGCAAAACGATCTAATTTTAATAGCTGATCCACGGTCAATAAATATATGTCTGCTAAATCATTCACCAAACCGGCATCAACTAGTGCAACAACATTTTTTTCACCCAAAGTATCGATATCTAGAGCACCTTTACTAGCAAAATGTTGCACTGCGCGTTTTAAAAGCAACGGTCCTGTTGCTCCTTTTACTCTATACACCGCCTCGCCTTCTGGTCGTACAAAGTTAAGTTCGGGGTATTGGCGTTTTAGTTCGGCCTCAAAGTCTATCGCTTTGGCCTCTTTTGGGCGTAAACTTTCTATGACACTTTCGACTTGCGGAATAATCTCGCCTGCCTTGAATATAATGACGGTGTCGCCGATCCGAACATCTTTGCGAGCAATTTCATCAGCGTTGTGCAAGCTTGCATGCTGTACGGTCGTACCTGCTAAAACGACGGGCTTGAACACAGCTACCGGAGTCGCAGCACCTGTGCGACCGATTGAAATAACGACATCTTCTACAACTGTAGTTGTGGTTTCGGCTGGATATTTGTAGGCTATAGCACCACGAGGATTTTTACCTACCGTACCGAGATCTGCGTGTAATTGCCGATCATTGATTTTAATAACTAGGCCGTCTGTGTGATATGGCAACTCATCTCGCATGGTTTCAAATTTTTTTGCGTACTCAAGTACTCCTGAAAAACCTTTTTCAAGATGAGCTTTTTTGTCCGTGCTAAAGCCAAGGGTTGTGAGCGTACTATAAACAAACTCGTTCGTTGGGACTTCTGCTGAATTCTCACGTATTAAGTCATAAGCATGAAAACGCAGTGGACGTTTTGCTACTAGACGAGGATCGAGTTGACGTATAGTACCGGCTGCTAAGTTGCGAGGATTGGCGTATATTTGCTCACCTGCCGCCTCTTGTTTTTTGTTTAAATTTTCAAACTCT
Source organism: uncultured Candidatus Saccharibacteria bacterium (assembly GCA_964349645.1). Classification (GTDB taxonomy): domain Bacteria; phylum Patescibacteriota; class Saccharimonadia; order Saccharimonadales; family Saccharimonadaceae; genus JACPYF01. The sequence continues at coordinate 14,732 of CAYGHK010000006.1, forward strand.
TTTTTGTTCATAATTATTTCACCACGAACTTCAGTAAAACCTTTTGTAAAATCATGATTGCCATGTAATCGCAGTGGTATATTTGGTATTGTCTTGGCGTTGGCAGTTACGACTTCGCCAACAGATCCATCTCCACGTGTTACTGCGCGAATTAATACTCCATCTTGATAATGCAGAGCACAAGCTAGTCCATCTTTTTTGGGGTCGACCCAAAAATGACTGGTTGCTACATTTGTATCTAGTTTTTTTACCCTCTCAAACCAAGCTAACGCCTCATCGTCACCAAAACAATCTAACAAGCTTGTCATCTTTTGTCTGTGTGTGAATTTCTCAAAACCTTTGGCTGGTTGACCACCTATGCGCTGAGTTGGACTATCGGTTGTTATAAGTTCTGGGTTTTCAGTTTCTAGTTTTTTTAGTTCAGAAAACAAACCATCATAAACAGCATCGTCCACGCTGGGTTCATCAAGCACATAGTACTCGTAAGCCCATTGATTAAGCTGCTCTTTTAGGTCATTAAGCCGTTGGGGTTTCATCACTTACCAACTTTCTATATAAAATATATATATACGACGAAGCCCAGACCATACTAAATGCCGAAAGTGCAAGAACTGCCAACGGAACAAGTGGGATATTCTGCAACCAAGCAAGGCTATTGATAGCGATCATGGGGAGTATGACTATAGCCCACAAGGTAATAATTGTTAAGCACAGCCAACCCAGCCTATATAGAACTCTTAGTCTTCTGCCAATAACTAGATCGCTTGAAGCTTTAAGCGCTTTTAGTGGGTACATTCCAGGCAATGTAACTACTACCATAGCTATTACCGAGCTCGTTATCCAGTAAAGCGATACGACTGCTAGTAGTAGTTCTATAATCCAAAATAAAGAAGTAAACAAAACATCTTCAAAAACATTAACGCTGTATGCTGCTCCGTAAGCAATGAGGGCTATCGCTAAGGGTAAAATTTGCAGAAGTACGACAAGAAAGATTACAAATGTAGCAATTAATGGTGTACCAGAAGAGTACAAGCCGTCACGCAGTTTTACGTTTTTGTGCCCTGCCATTGTTTGTCTCAATATCCACACCATAGTCATCCAGCCTAGCAAAAATAGCAGCCCTGCGTATGCTTGCTGGGCTTCAGTGAGGGTTGGGTTAAATGCTCCACCTAAGACTCCACTAAATACAGCCACGTTCTGGACAAGCGCACTTAGCTCGCCAGCAATTACATTTGCCCCAAGATCATTAACTGTTTCTTGAAGTAATTTATAGTTATCTTGCGATAAAAGTCCAACTATCACAAAACTAAACGCTCCATACAAAAGCATGAACTTTGAAAACAGCCATTTTTGAGACCATACCATCGTTCTAACTTCATTTGTAAATGCCCAGTAGCCAGGTATATCCCAATTACGCTTATAGTCACGACGGCGTGTAAGGCGGAAGCTACGATGAGGTCTGCGTTTTAAAAAATCTTTTTGCTTTTTTTTCGCACTAGTTAACTGTTCATTTATTGATTTTTTCCATTTATTTTTTTTGCTAGCAGCCATTTACATTTTGCCTTCTAAGCCTCGAAGCCGAGCAATTCTTTCGTCAAGCGGTGGATGTGTACTAAAAATTTTACTTAAAAAACCAGACCTCATTGGGTTTGAAAAAAACAAATGGGCAGTTGAACCATTTTGAAGTTTCATAGGACGATTGTGGTCTCGGAGTTTTTCAAGCGCGCTGGCAAGCCCTTCGGGATAACGGGTTGTTAGAGCACCTGTCGAATCTGCCAAATATTCACGCTGACGTGAAACAGCTAGCTGTACAGCCGTAGCTATTATAGGCGCTAATATAAGTGCAATAATTCCTACAATATAAAGCTGAGGCGGAACTCCATCCCTGTCATCGTTGTTAAAAAACAACATACGAAGAGCTATGTCACTTAGTAATCCTATCGCGCTAACAAGACCAAAAACAATCATAGAAACACGAATATCATAATTTTTTACATGGCCTAACTCATGAGCCATCACACCCTCTAGCTCCTTGTCGTCCATGATCTCCAACAAACCAGTGGTGGCAGCCACAATGGCATGCCTAGGGTCGCGGCCAGTTGCAAAGGCATTAGGGGCGGGGTCATCAATAATATATATTTTTGGTGTTGGCATTCCGTTTGTAATGCTTAGATTTTCAACAGTTCTATACAAACGAGGATTATCTCTCTTCTCTATAGGTTTTGCACCAGTCATAGCTACCGCCAATTTAGCAGCAGCAAAATATTGAAAAAGTGCATATATCAGTGCTCCAACCATAACATAGTAGGTTATGTATAAATCACCAAAATAAATACTTGCCAAATAGCCAAGCCCTGCAATAAGCAATATAAAAACTGCCATGATAATTACAGTGTTGCGTTTATTTGCAGCAATCGCTGAGTACATGTAATTTTACCTCAAAGAAATATTAGAATTTCACATCGACCGGTTTGTCGGCCTTTTCTTGTTCTGCTTCATCAAGCTCGAAGAATTCTTTTTTCTTAAAGCCAAATATTC
>CAYGHK010000006.1:17369-19764 GCA_964349645.1 uncultured Candidatus Saccharibacteria bacterium
TCTTGTTCTGCTTCATCAAGCTCGAAGAATTCTTTTTTCTTAAAGCCAAATATTCCTGCAAAAAGATTGTTTGGAAAAAGTTCTATTTTTGTGTTTAGATCACGTACACCGCCGTTATAAAAACGACGAGACGCCTGAATCTTATCTTCTGTGTCTACAAGCTCTGCTTGTAGCTGCTGAAAGTTTTCAGTAGCACGAAGCTGCGGATATGCTTCTGAGACCGCAAACAAACTTTTAAGCGCGGCTTCAAATTGGTTCTCGGCTTCAGCCGTTTCTTTAACGCCTTTTGCGTCTAGGGTTGCAGCACGAGCTTCGGTAACTTTTGTGAAGACTTCTTTTTCATGCGCGGCATAACCTTTTACACTCTCAATAAGATTTGGGATCAAATCCAAACGACGTTTTAACTGGACTGTTATATCACTCCACGCTTCTTCGACGCGGTTACGAAGTGTTATCAATCCGTTGTATGTTGCCCACAAAAAGATAACTAGTATGACTACAAAGACTGCAATCGCGATACCTACAATTTCCATATTTATTCCCCTCCTTGGTTAATATCTTAATTATACCACTCTAAGAGAGTGAAATCTACATCATCAAAAAACTATTTAGCGCGTTTTTCGATAATCTCTTGAGCAACATTCGGTGGCACTTCTTCGTACTGTGCAAGCTCCATTGCGGATGCTGCGCGACCTTGAGACATTGAACGTAGGTCAGTCGTATAGCCAAACATACTTGCAAGTGGCACAAAACCGGTCACAACTTTGGCTCCCATGCGATCTTCCATGCTTTCGATTCGTCCACGACGGGAGTTTAGGTCACCAATAACATCACCCATGAATTCTTCGGGAGTTGTAACTTCGACTTTCATAACAGGCTCAAGTAGAACTGGGTTTGCTTGCTTAACTCCGTTACGAGTCGCTAGTGCACCTGCCATTTTAAAGGCAAGCTCGCTTGAGTCAACGTCGTGATAGCTACCGTCGTAAAGCGTAGCTTTAACATCAACAACCGGGTACCCAGCAATCACACCGCCGTCTAAAGTTTCGAGGATACCGTTTTGTACTGGCTTTCGATATTCTTGTGGCACAACTCCACCTTTGATTTCGTCAAAGAATTCAAAACCTTTACCTGGTTCGTTTGGCTCAAGTCGTAGCCATACGTCACCGTATTGTCCACGTCCACCAGATTGTTTGATGTATTTACCTTGAATTTCAGTACTGGCTTTGATAGTTTCACGGAAAGCAACTTGTGGTTGACCAATGTTGGCTTCAACTTTAAATTCGCGCTTCATACGATCAACAATGATATCGAGGTGAAGCTCACCCATTCCAGAAATAATCGTTTGACCAGTCTCTTCGTCAGTGTGAACACGGAAAGTTGGGTCTTCTTCAGATAGACGTTGCAAAGCTAGACTCATTTTTTCTTGGTCGGCTTTGGTTTTAGGCTCAATTGCAATGGCAACTGGCGGCTCTGGGAAGTCGATACTTTCAAGAGTGATAGGTTTTGCAATATCAGAAAGAGTTGTACCGGTAGTGGTATTTTTAAGACCAACAACAGCTGCTATATCGCCAGCAGAGATCTCGTCGATATCTTCACGCTTGTCAGCATGCATACGCACAATTCGGCCAATACGTTCTTTGTCACCAGTCATAGTGTTTAGAACATAGCTCCCGGCAGATACTTTACCGCTGTAAACACGAATGAAGATTAGCTTTCCAACAAATGGGTCGTTAGCAATTTTAAATGCTAGTGCAGCAAGCGGCTCTTTTTCGTCTGGCTTGCGCTCAACTTCGTCGCCAGTTTTTGGATGTGTACCCCATATAGAGCCGGCGTCAAGTGGGCTTGGTAGATATTCGTTGACGAGGTCTAGAACCTTTTCAACAATCACACCACGACCATCACCACCAGTAACTAGATAAAATTCACCAGTTAGTACGCTTTTACGTAGAGCTGCTTTAAGCTCGTCAACTGTGATAGATTCTTCGCCACTTTCAAGATATTTTTCAAACAATGCGTCGTCAGCCTCAACCGCAGATTCAACCAATAGTTGGCGAGCGTTCTTGGCTTTGTCTAACATATCGGCTGGAATTTCACCTTCTATAAGTTCATGATCGGTGAAATCTTTGTAGGTATAGGCCTTCATGTGCACTAGGTCAACAACACCGTTGATGTCTTTTTCAAAGCCAATTGGTAAGTGGATAGGAAGAGCCTTTTTAGATAGACGTGCGTGCAGACTGTCTAGAGATTTGTAGAAATCACCACCAGTTTGGTTGATCTTGTTGATGAAACAGATACGAGGCACCCGGTATTTGTTAGCTTGGCGCCATACGGTTTCAGTCTGAGCTTCTACGCCCATCTTGCCATCAAAGACAACCACGGCACCATCGAGCACACG
>CAYGHK010000006.1:19864-21579 GCA_964349645.1 uncultured Candidatus Saccharibacteria bacterium
GAGCTTCTACGCCCATCTTGCCATCAAAGACAACCACGGCACCATCGAGCACACGTAGAGAACGTTCCACCTCTGCAGTAAAGTCGATGTGACCAGGTGTATCGATAATGTTAATCTTGTGATCTTTCCAAAAACAAGTCACAGCAGCAGATGTAATTGTGATTCCACGTTCACGTTCTTGCTCCATCCAGTCAGTCGTTGTTTCACCTTCGTGAACTGCACCAATTTTGTGACTTAGGCCCGTTCGGTACAAAATACCTTCGGTAGTTGTAGTTTTTCCAGCATCAATATGAGCAATGATGCCGATATTTCGAAATTTATCTAGGGTATATTTTGCAGTTGCCATAACGGTTTCTTGTGTAATCCTTCTCTATAGTTTAATTAGTTTTACGTCACCCCTGTTCAAAATTTTGACAACAGGGAAAAACACTTACTGCCAATTGTAACAGATATAACGACATTTTAAAAGACTATTGTAAATATAAGCGTTTTGTGCTATAATAATCGTTATGAGAAAAGATGCATACCCTAAAAGAAAAGTTGAACTTGTTTTCGAAACAAGTAGATTAGATTCTAAAGGTGAGCCTATTGTTGTAACTGCACATAAGGTGAATGAAGAGTATGCTAATGCTATACCTCGCTTTTTCGATATGTCGAATGGTGGCGAAATAAAAATTGATGAAACCGCTTACAATTCAAGATTACGCGGTATGAGAAAGCACAATCCTAATGCAAAAGATTACTTAGGTTGGGTTCACCACAAACTTGGTCCAAACTTAGGAAAGGCAGGCATCTGGGGTTGCAAGCTTATTAGTCAATACACCTTAGATTCAGACAGCGTTCAGAGACCATTGTTTTACGATGGTGAATCTGAAGCAGCTATTACTAAACTTGAGCCGACAACACCCGAAATAGATGAACCTATTGAATCTCTTGTTGAAGTAGATGAAATGTGGAATACAAAAAATGGTAACTTTCGACCAGGTGCTAAGAAAATTCTTGTTGCTCGAAACCGAGAAACTGGTGAATTTATTGCATCACGCGAAATGCCAGAAGATTTTAGTGGGCAAGTACGAGACGGCCTAGAACAAGAAGCTGAAGCAATACTCGCTCGTCAAGAAGCCGCTTAGCGAGCAAAGTGTGCGAAAGCACGGTTGGCTTCGGCCATTTTGTGGGTGTCTTCTTTTTTCTTGAAGGCAGCACCAGCTTGGTTGTAAGCATCAACAATTTCTGCAGCTAAACACTGATCGTATGGCATACCCTTACGAGCGCGAGAGCTTTGTACCAACCATGAAAAGGCGTAGTGAAGTTGACGATGACCTTGAATTGGAAACGGAATTTGATAGTTTGCACCACCGACACGACGGGATTTAACCTCGAAGTTTGGTGAGATATTTTTTAGTGCTGCTTCAAAAACTTCTAGTGGATCTTCGGACTTTAGTTTCTTAGCGGCAATTTCTAGTGCGCTATAAACTTGTCGTTCCGCAAGAAGTTTCTTGCCATCTAGCATTGTTTTGTTGATAAGACGCTGTACCAAAATAGATTGGTATTTACGGTCCGGATTGAGGCGTCGTTGAAGAGATTTTGTTACTTTACGCGGCATTATTTACTCTCCTTTTTAGCACCATATTTGCTACGGCGTTGCTTACGGTCGGCTACGCCCTGAAGGTCTAAAGCACCACGAACAATGTGGTAACGAACACCTGGAAGGTCTT
>CAYGHK010000007.1:0-1423 GCA_964349645.1 uncultured Candidatus Saccharibacteria bacterium
TTGCTATTGATAAAGAAAAGGCCGATCGCCTCCGCTACAAAGTTGAAGGTGATGTTGTACGGATATTCATTACCCCATATAGAACCAATATTTCTCAAGAAGATTTAGAATTTACACATGGAGATTTCAACGTAGAACTAGTGCTTGCACTTGGTGTTGAAAACCAAGATGTACTCGACGAAGCAATTGCAGCACATGGCAAAATATTACACGACGCCACTGTAGCGACTATCAATGCACAAAACAAAACTAGTACTTTGGGCTCAATCGACTGGCGAGACGAAAAAGCCAGTAGCTTAAGTGAAATGCTAGTTGCGCTTGGAGAATCTCTCAAAAATGGACTGCTTGATGAACAAATTGCAACTGCCCTTTTAACAGGTATAGTTGCAGCCACAAATCGTTTCTCAAACAACCAGACCAGTAGCAAATCTATGACAATAGCCGCGCAACTAATGGCGGCCGGTGCAAATCAACAACTTATCGCAGCCAAACTTGAAAGTGCATCAGAAATATCGACAAGTAGCCCGACAGAGCCGGATGGATCAGTACCGTTAAAAGAGGGTGAATCTGGTAAGTTACGTGAGGATGACAAATCCGAAAAAGACGGCTCACTAGGTCAGATGCAAATTGAACACGGAGATGGAGCTAAGCTTCCGCCCGTTGAAGCATCGTCCATAGAAGAACACGACACTATAAACAAACAGAACGCTGGCGAAGAAGCTCTTGATGCTGCTCTGGAAAAACTTGGTAATGTTTCAAATAAAGACCAGGTTGATGATATAAAAAAAGAACTCAAGTCAACCGGCCCTAAAGTTCTTAAGTCACAAAAAAGCCCCTTATTAGGCACTAGCAAACCATCTGGCAGTTGGAGTGACCCAAATCTTGAAGAGCCAAGCATGGGTGGAGTTATAAATTCTACTGCTCAAGACGTAGCTGATAAGCGCCGGCAAGAGGAAGAAGTAACTCGAAACAAAACAATACTCAGCCACGACGCGGCTGCAACTGCTAAAGGCAAAGATATTGAACCGGCTGTAACTTCTGAGACTACCGAAACTCCAACTCAAGAAGAGCTCCCGCCAACGGTAATGGATCTTCAAGTAACTTCAAATGAACCAAAAACCACTAACACTCTTGCCGATATCGAGGTCGGCGTTGGTGCTCATCAACAAAATATGGGACAACAAAGCTCTGACAGTATGCTCCCTCCTGTACCACCACCACCTTTACCAGATTTTTCAAATTTACCACCTCTACCACCGACAGTACCTACTCCGCTAGAAGGCTCTCGTAACCCAGTACCAAGTACAATTCCGCCTCCACAAACGCAACCAACCCCAACAAACACACCAGATCAATTTAAAATTCCTGGTCAATAATTTTTGTAACACTTTACAAAACTCCTCTCAACCGCTATAGTAGCTAC
>CAYGHK010000007.1:1523-4527 GCA_964349645.1 uncultured Candidatus Saccharibacteria bacterium
AACTTTTAAAAATCTCTATAATCTACCAAGGAGTTAATAGAACAATATGCCAATTATCAAATCTGCTATCAAACGTATGCATCAAAATGCAAAACGACGTGCTCGTAATGTGTCATTAAAAAATGATATTAAAAACGCTGTTAAAGCCTTTCGCGCAAAACCAAGCGCTACTACTTTAAGTGCCGCACAAAGTGAGTACGACAAAGCTGTAAAGAAAAATTTACTAAAGAAAAATACTGCATCTCGTCGCAAAGCTCAGCTTGCAAAAGAAGCTAAAGCCGCAAATGTAAAGCTCGCTGCTGCAACTAAAAAAGCTGCAAAACCAGCTGCAAAAAAAGCCCCTGTTAAGAAAGCTACTGCGAAAAAGCCTGCTGCGAAGAAAACTCCAGCTAAAAAAACTACTGCGAAAAAGGCTTAATCTTATCTGTTAGCAAGCTTTATTAAGGCTTGCTCAATCAACAGCCACGGCTCTGCGCCTGAGCGTTTCAACTTATCATCACACTCAGCAATGATATTTGCGATTTTCTGCATTTGAGATTTATTGACTTGTTTTGCAAGCCCGCTAAGCTTTTGCAAAGGATACGGGTGCACGCCAAGATCACTAGCAACTTCACTAGGACTCTTTTCGCTTGAAGCAAGTGTGACGAGTTGAAATATTTGTGAAGAAAGTAGTCCAAAGAAAAAATAAGGATCTTCACTGACACTTGCTAGTTGTACGAGTTGATGAACTTTATCGGGTGATCGATGAAGACTTGCGTCTATCAAGGCAAAGACGTTAGCTTGTGGCGACGCTTCTATATTATCAATTATTTTTTGTTCATTTATATCACCGAGTAGAGCTAGTTTTTGTAAGCCGTAGTGTAATTTCCACTGATCTGTTCCCGCTCTTTCGATGATTTTGTCGGCAAGCACTAGGCTAATTTCAACTTTAATTACTTTTGCTTGATCAACTAGCCATTTCTTGGCTTCACCTTCGTTTAACTTCTTATACTCGTGTACCAATGACTTTTTTTGTAATAGCTTGAAAGTACGAGTACGCTTGTCAGGAGAACCTTCAACGAGTACGAGTTCGCTACTAGAATTGTCGCCGTCAATATAGTCAGCTAATTTTTCCCAAACCTCTTTGTTTGTCGACACATCGTATATGACAATTAATCTTTTGCTTGAAAATAGGCTAATACCAGAAAGTAAATCTGGAAGATCATTAGCGCCAATACTATCTCCATCTATTTTTTCAACAGAATATTCGTTGTCGAAATCTTTAATAATTTTGTTTAGAGCTTTTTTTAGCTCAAAATCATTGTCTCCATACAGCAAACTAATCATCTTTAACTACCTGACATTTTGGGCATATATGAGTACCACGCGAAGCAACTCGGGTCTTTATAATAGCGGTTGAACACCTTGGGCAAGGTAAGTTTTCTCTGCGAAAAACTTTAGCAAACTCAATGTAGCTGCCTTTTTTTCCTTCAGCGTTAACATAGTTTCTATCTGTACTACCGCCTTTTTCTATAGATAATCGTAAAACAGTCACAATCTCAGTATATAGCTTTTTTACGCTTGCTAGGCTTATATTCCCTACTTTAGTTTCAGGATGTATTTTCGCCCCCCACAAGGCCTCATCGGCATATATGTTACCAATTCCCGCTAAAACTGTCTGATCAAGTAGAGCGGCCTTTATAGAGCTTCTTTTTCGTCGTTGTAAACGATCAAAAAGTACTTTGGCAGTAAAATCAGACCCAAGCGGCTCTGGACCTACACGGCGCATAAAGTCGATATTGGGTATTTCAACGGTAGGCAATAGCTTCATCCAACCAAATTTACGCTGATCATTAAAGAAAAGTTTTGATTTGTCATCAAAAATGATTTCAACCCTGGTGGATTTGTCTGGTAATTTACCGACCAAACTATCGTTCGGATGACCTGCCCCAAAGTTTTCATTTCCCCTATAAACCAACTGTCCTGTCATTTTTAAATGCACAACTAAGCTGTAGTCGGTATCAAGATCTATCATCAGAACCTTTGCGCGACGTCGCACATCAGTAATATGACTGCCTATTAAAAACTGATTGATATCGGATTGAGCGTTTGGAAAGCTTTTTGGCCAATCAAAACTAACATTAGTAATTTTTTTACTAACAATTAAGCTTTTCAAACCCCGACGCACTGTTTCAACTTCTGGTAATTCCGGCATATGACTATCCTAGTAGTTTGTTGAGTTCTATCTTAAGTTTGTTCAAATCACCGTACACAATACCATGCATACTAGCAGCATCGGCACCGGCAATATTCTCCGGCAAATCATCAACCATGACACATTCTTCGGGCTCAACCCCCAACTTTTCCGCAGTGAGATCGAATATTCGTGGATGCGGCTTAGTAATACCTTCATCTCCACTCTGAACAACAACATCGAAAACATTTCCGAGCAGGTACTCATCGAACATATTTTGTATCCAACCTCTACCAATATTGCTCAACATACCAATTTTATAATGTGGCTTTAGCTCTTTTTCGATGTATGTCACAAGCGGATGGTTTAGTGTATGGCTCAAACTAGATATATTTGCAACAGTTTCTGCGTCGGCACCAACAAGTTGGCTAATTCGCTCAATATATTGTTGACGACTTAACATACCGTAGTCAGATTGCTGCCTAATATTAAGTATTTCCCTAGCGTGCTGAGGCCAACGCTCAGCGAGAGATTGGTGGGCTGTTAGGTACAACACTCCATAACAGTCGAAGATAACTGCTTTGATCACCTGTTATCCCCTGAACCGCTTAGTTTTCCGCGCTTTTGCCGACTAGCAAGTTTATCGACATTTGCCTGCGCAATATCATCTAGTTTGAGGTCGAAAAAATCTGCGAGTACTGCAACGTACCACAACACATCACCAAGCTCTTTCTTAAGATCTTCTACATCAACTTTATCGAGATTACTATCGTGATCACGAACAAGTTTTTTTACTTTTTCTGCAATTTCTCCACTCTCACCTACAAGTCC
>CAYGHK010000007.1:4627-6297 GCA_964349645.1 uncultured Candidatus Saccharibacteria bacterium
GGGTATACATTTTCCATTATTTGTTTGAGTAATTTGCCTACTTTTTCAGCATCTTTTTCTTTAGCTTCGACTAATAAACTGTCGTGTATTTGCAAAAGTTGCTTACCAGAATCGCCCAATTCTTTTTCAACTTCTAGCATAGCCATTTTTGTAAGATCTGCTGCAGTGCCTTGAATAGGCATATTGATAGCCGCTCTTTCAGCAGCTGAACGAACTATAAAGTTACTTGATTTTACATCTGGTGTTGGGCGGCGGCGGCCGAGTAATGTTTCAACATAGCCTTCGCTGTGAGCTTTGTCTCTTAGACTATCCATATAGCCTTTTAGCTTTGGCCTTAGCTCAAAATATCTATCTATAAATTCTTTGGCTTCTCCAAAAGTCATGCCAGTTCCAAGTGCAAGACCATGAGAGCCTTGACCGTATAAAATACCGAAGTTAACAGCCTTGGCACGGTAACGCATTTCTTTTGTTACCTCGCTCGGCTTCACACCAGCCACTGCAGCTGCAGTGAGAACATGAATGTCATCATCATTATTAAATGCTTCAATCATAGCCTCGTCACCGCTTAAAACTGCCGCTAAGCGTAGTTCGAACTGTGAATAGTCGGCACTAACAAATACATAGCCTTTATCTGGTACAAAACCTTCGCGAATTTTACGCCCAAGTTCTGTTCGAACTGGAATATTTTGCAAGTTTGGATCGATACTAGAAAGTCGCCCAGTTGCTGCCACGTCTTGTCTAAAATTTGTATGTAAACGATCATTTTTATCAACAAGCTTAGGCAAAGTATCGACATAGGTATTTTTCAACTTACTAAGCTCTCGATGTTTTTCAATCATTTCGATTATTGGATGTAAGCCCCGCAATTTTTCAAGCTCTTTTATGCCTGTTGAGTAGCCAGTTTTACCTTTTTTTACATTTGTTGTTGGTAGCTGTAGTTTTTCGTACAAAACATCTGCAAGTTGAGATGGACTTGCGAGATTAAACTCAGACCCAACTGATTTGTATGCTGCTTTTTCTATATCGGCAAGTTGCTTTGCTAGGTCTTTGCTCATGTCGGCAAAAAAAGCTGGTTTTATTTTTATTCCTTCGTACTCCATTCGTGCAAGTACTTCCACCAATGGAAAATCTATTTCATGAGCAACTTTTTCTACTCCAGGTAGATCCTTAAACGCCTCTGTTTGTTCGTCAAAAATACTCCACAGAGCGGCAATAGTTTTACTGCCATCGTCATCAGCAAGATCAACCACAGCCAAGTCATCAAGACTCAATACTGCACGTGAAGCATCTAGCAAAAAGCTTGCTTGTCTAATATCATGCAAGACAGTCGGTAAATCTTGAGATTCGACAAGCAAAGTCTTGAGTACGGACTTGCTGTCGTAGGCTATAATTTTCGACTTTTTGAGCAAACTAGGTGCTTCCTCGACGCAAACTACATACCCTGTATCTGCGTCTGGAGAAAGTACTAATTTATCTTGCAAAGGCGCAACCACTATATTTTCGGCCATTATGATGCTAGTTCGGCCCTCATCATTCAAAGGCTTTACCTTTGCTAGCTTCAAGGTCGTATTTTCTCGTTGCTCACCCTGCATTCCTTCTGGTAAGTTTTTGAGTAAACTGCGAAATTCTAATTTCTCTAACATTTCACGAAGTTTATTTTTGTCCAACTT
>CAYGHK010000007.1:6397-13371 GCA_964349645.1 uncultured Candidatus Saccharibacteria bacterium
GAACTATCTCCCTGCAAAGACTTGAGATCCAAAAACTGATGCTGCTTAAGACCATATTTTTCTTCAAAAGATTTTAGATTGAATTCCTCTATCTGTGAAAAGCCTTTTTTGAGAGCATATACATGAGTATCGTCGTCAATAAGTTGAAGCATGTCGAGGTCGGATGTAATGAGTACTGTTTCTACTCCTTTTTTATTCGCGTCTTCCGACAATGCACCCATAATGTCGTCTGCCTCATAATCATCAAACTCATACAGTGGCCAGCCGAAGGCTTCCAGTAGCTCGTGAAGTATTGGTATTTGCACATAAAAGTCAGGCGGCGCGGGTTTTCGGCCAGCTTTGTAACCAGGATATATTTCTTTCCTTCTTCGTATATTCGTTTTTGGCTTGTCCCAGGCGACCGCAACATAATCAGGCTTTAGAGATTTAATAGCCTCTAAAGCTAGTGCTGCAAATCCATAAACACCGCCAGTAGGCGTACCATCACGCAAACTTAGGCTCGGCATTGCATAATATCCACGATAAAATACGGACTTTCCGTCGATAACAACCAGTCTCTTCATAGCATCTATTATAGACTAAAGACTAAGTTTCTGGGCTGCGTATAATACAAACGAATCAACATCAGGATAGTCGTTTACCAGGAATATATCTGACTGCGCCTTCACTGAAGCCATATCTAAGGTTGAATTTGGATCATCGCTAGGATGCATCTCCACTTCTTCATCTTTTATAAACTCATCAAAGCTAATTTGATCTTCGTCAGTACGACCCCTCGACTGCAAGTTATTCTGAATTCTTTGGTAGCGAATTTTGGGATCTGCATCAGCCCAAACGATAATGCCTCCGAGTTCGTGAATTTTTTCCGCTTCCTCTTTAGCTCTAATGCTCGCGATAACTAATCCTTTAGCATCTGGTCTGCTCACTTTCCAGTCTGCCAATGCCTTTTCTATCAGTACACCGCCGCCATATTTATTTCGCCACTCTGTGCTAAGCATACGAGTGTTGTCACGAGTTATGGGGAGTCTTCGGTTTCGCAACTCTTGTCTTAAAAACTCTGAGCCTGATACAAAATAATAACCATATCTTTCTAGGCCTATCCCTAGTGAGTCTTTACCGCTACCATTCGTACCACTAAGACCAATAATGGTTGGTTTACTTGAGGTACTCATGAAGTTTTTTGACGTCTTTGTGTTTGCGAAGTTTCGCCAAAGCCTTGGCTTCAATCTGTCGAATACGCTCACGTGTGACGCTAAATTCCTGTCCCACTTCTTCTAATGTATGGCTTTTACCATCGTCTAAGCCAAAGCGCATTCGTAATATCTTCTGTTCGCGCTCGCTTAGGCTTCCAAGTACTTGTTGTACTTGTTCTTTTAAAAGCTGGTCGGCTGCTGAGTCAACCGGACTTGCCATATCTTCGTCTTCAATAAAATCACCGAGTACTGAGTCTTCCTCTTCACCATCACGCCCCACTCCTGCGTCAAGACTGTGAATATCTTGTTTGATTTTGATAACATATTCAACTTTAGCTGGTTCCATATCAAGTTCTTTGGCAAGCTCCTCAATAGTAGGTTCGCGGTTAAGATCTTGCGTCATTCGACGTTGGGTACGGAGTAGCTTGTTGATAGTTTCAACCATGTGTACTGGAATACGAATTACCCTAGCTTGATCGGCAATTGCACGTGTAATAGCTTGGCGAATCCACCAAGTGGCATAAGTACTAAATTTAAAACCTTTATCGGGATCGAACTTTTCAACTGCTCGCAAAAGTCCAGTGTTGCCTTCTTGGATAAGATCTAGAAAATCTAGTCCACGGCCTGAATAGCGCTTAGCTATCGAAACTACCAGACGCATATTGGCTTCTGCCATTTTGTCCTTTGCACGTTTTTCACCTTTTACAACTCTGTGGGCAAGCGCAAGCTCTTCTTCTGGAGTAAGAAGGGGTATTTTACCAATTTCACGAAGATACAAACGTACTGAGTCGTCAGATATGTCGTCTGAGTAGCCGGCCTGAGCAAGTGCGTCTACTTCCTCTTCTTCTGCTTCAGCCTCTTCAGCTATAAGCTCATCTGGAGCCGGCTCTTCAAAACCTATAAGATCGTTATCTTGCAAAATATCGTCATCACCAGACGTGGTTGCTTTTTTATGTGCCATTATTTAAGACTCCTTTATAATTTCGTTTAGTTCATTTCTTAGTTTCTTCATTTGTATTTCATCGCCAAGCGTTTCGGCTTCTCGCAATGAATCTATGAGTTGTCTTTTTTTGTTTTCACGAGTATTTTGTTTGACTAGCCGGACAAGTTTTGCAGTTTCATCGTATCGATCGATTTCGTTCCACTGCTTATAACGTTCGTCTGCTCTGAGTAACAATATTTTAACATATGTCTCTAACTCCTGTAAAGACTGGGGTAGATCACCACCTAGATCAATATCCGGCATTGTTTTTAGGTATTGTAGTAATGCTTTTTGTTCGTTGGAGCTAAAATCATCCGCTTGAAGCTCTATGAGTAACCCCCTAACCTTTGAGTCGAGTACTGCAATAGAAAGCAGCTTATCTTGGTTAACATTTTGTTTGGCAGCAATAATTTGATTGTCACTACTTATTTTGCGGAGTATTTTTTGACTATCTTGCGAAGCATTTTTTGTAAGCTTACTCTTAACCGCTTCTAAGCTAGTGCCTGTTTTGTCTGCAACAATCTTTAAATAGTGCTCTTGTTCGATCGGGTCTTGTAGTTTCTCTATGATATTTAGCCCTGCACTAGAATATTTACGTTTACCTTCGGCAGTTTTTATATCGTGCCTGTTTTCATACTCAGATAACACCCAATCAACCACGGGCTTTGCATCTTCAATAGCTTTTTTCCATAAACTAGGGTCATGCTGAAGCAACTCATCGGGGTCTTTTGTATCTTCAGGCAAACTAATAATTGTAAGTTCTATACCTAATTGCTGACTAATTTCAATCGCCCTCTCGGTTGCAGACAATCCTGCTCTATCGTTGTCGAAAGCAAGTGAAATATTACCTGTAAAACGTTTAACTATTTTAAGATGCTGCTCAGTTAGGGCAGTGCCTGCAGCGGCTACAACGTTAAGTACCCCAGCTTGGTGAGAACTAATAACATCGAGGTTACCCTCTACGATAACCGCCTTGTCTTGCTTACGAATAGCTTCTTTTGCGTTGTGTAGGCCAAAAACATGGCGCGACTTGTCATACAGTAAAGTCTGAGGTGTATTGAGATATTTTGGTGCTTTAGGATCGTTTGCAATTAATCTACCCGTAAAACCGATAACCTCTCCTGAAGCGTCTGCAAGCGGTACCATCAACCTACTTCGAAACAAATCTTTGCCGGCACGGTTGCTCATTCCTGCTTCACGTATTTCAGCTTCCGTAAAACCCTTCTTTTTTAAAAACTGAACCATAGAATCTTGAGTATTGGGTGCATACCCTATCATAAAGTCCTGAATAACTTTTTTGTTCAAGTGTCGACTTTTTGTAACATACTCAAGCGCATGCTGATTTTTGAGAAGTGTATGTTGATAATATTTAGAGGCAACCTTAACTATCTCATAAAGTTTCTTCTTTTTTTTGCCAGCATCCCTGTTGGTATCTTTATACAAGCTAAGATCAACACCGGCTTTACGAGCTAAAAGTTCAATTGCACCAGGAAAATCAAGTCCCTCGACTTGCATTATAAAAGCATATATATCACCACCTTGATTTGAAGAGAAGTCGTACCACACGTGCTTGTCAGGACTTACCATAAAGCTTGGAGTTTTTTCATCTTGAAAAGGACTAAGTCCTTTAAGGCTGCGTCCGGCGCGTTGCAAGCGAACGTACTCGCCTACTACATCTTCAATATTGAGGCGCGAGCGGATTTCCTCTTTTGCATCTTGCATAGTTATAGTATACCATCCTTTACCTCTGTAGAGGACGACCGGCAGCAATCTAGTTCGTTGAAATTGCAAAGATGGCAAATTTTCAGTCTATTTTTACAGACAAAATGAAGTTAGCACTTCATAGCGGAGATAAAAATAAGCTGAAAGTGACATATTTGTGATTTTTAAACGGTAGTATTGCTTGCTGATCGTTCTCTGCTTATGCTTAAATAGATGCTACGATGGATCAAAACTATGGATACGTAAACCCCGCTCCCCAAAACAGCAGTCCTTTTTCAAGGAAAATGCTAATTGTTATTGGAGGTTCAATTTTTGCTATCATTCTCGCTATTATTTTGATGGTTAGCACGGGTTCAAATAGTACATCATCTCAAGCTCAACATTTAATTTTGAGAATGGAGAATTTACAAACCATTCTTTCCGACAACGAAACTACACGACATTTAAAAAATCAGGAATTAAGCAATTTGGTAACAAGTTTTTCTCTGACTCAAACAACAGATATAAATGACCTTAAAATAGCTCTCTCATCTCAATTGCCACAAAAAATGGACGAGAAAATTATAGCAAACGAAACTGACACAACCACAGCGACGACAATCGAGGAAGCATACCTGAAAAATAAATTAGACGCTGTCTATGCTGAAGTACTTACTAAAAAAATAGCCTCACTTCAAGCTCTTATAGCTGAACTTTATGGCAAGACTAAAGATCAAAAACTAAAACAAACGCTCGAGTCTGTTAATGAAAATCTACGAAAAACTGGTAAGCAAATAGACGAGCTATCAATTAGCAACTAGGTTGTAACTGAGTCGAATAAGATCAAAGACTTCGTCTTGACTGAGCTGACCCGTACATATAACCGTATTCCAGTGCTTTTTATTTAAGTGGTAGCCGGGAACTATACTTTCGTATTTTTCACGCAAAGTTATAGCCAATTGAGGATCGCACTTTAGGCTAATTCTGACTGGATCGGATTTTTCGCCAACAATTGCAAACATCTTTCCGCCACCAGTTTCCTTGTGGCCGATTTTATATACAGCAGCATCTTCTCCAAAAGGATAGTCTAGCCAAGTATTTGGGAAACTAAGTAGATATTGTTCTAGTTCTTTATGGGTCATACCTTGAGTTTAGTTAAATAATATTGCAACTCCATTATCGAACCGCGTATATCACCAAGCGCTCTGTGTTCTCCAGGTTTGGCAAATTTTTTACCATACTTACCTTCAAATACAACTTTCCAAGCACTGACGTCAAGCATACGATAGTGCAACTTATCGTTTAGTCTATTCCATTCGTTTGCTATAAACCGACGATCTTGGTGTATAGAATTGCCAGCTAAAAGTACTGGTGTATCTTTTTCAAAGTGTTTTTCTACAAACTCTAGAAGTTCGTTTTCAATAACACGTCCAGAACGGCCTTCTTCAAGGTTTTGTTTCACCAAACCATCTCGTGCTTCAGGATTGGTATCCCAAAACTGTCGCTCAAGCGCCATGCGACGCTCAACTAGACGTGGACCAACTTTTATAACTGCCTCGTAGGTAGCAATTTCGTTAAAATCCCAGTCAGTAACAATTGCAGCAACTTCCATAATACGGTCTTCAATTGGGTCTAGCCCGGTCATTTCAAGATCTATCCAAAGAATGTGGGTGCTTTTACTCATGCAAATAGTATAACAGGGAAAAGCATCCTACTAAACAAGCAGTACTTTGTCGAACCCTTCACTGCAAGTTACTGGATGGCGCATAAAACTTTTATGCATTCTATCTATTACATGTTCAGGAACTACACGATCCCTATTGGCATTGCGTCGTTTAGCAGTCGAGGCATCAATTTCAAAAACAACAGCTATTGCTGCAGTTGCACCAAAGCCCTTATACATTTCAACAGCCTCTATTCTTTGTTCTCGATTTACGTGAGTAGCATCTACAATTACAGCAAGCCCAGACTCAAGACTTTCGCCCGCTTCTTGGTGTGTCGTCTGCCAAACTTCTTTATTTTTTGTCTGATCTGATGCATCGCCAGTTAGTCTTTCTCGTATATCATCGGGACAAACCCTAACGATTGACAGACTTTCAGCAAGAGCCGCCATAGCAGTGGATTTACCACTACCTGGTACGCCAACTGGCATAACAACATATGGCTCAATAGACTGACCTATCTCCTCAGCTATGGCCTCTACAGTACTTTGTATCATACATATATTATAACAAAATTAACAGGTTAAGTCAACATTTAGCGGTGTTCTGGATAATCACCGTCTGCACATGCAGTACAGATATTTTCAGAACCAATCGCTTCTTTTGTTTCGTCTGTTGAAATGTATTTTAGAGAGTCCGCTCCGACGTATTCACAAATTTCATCCTCAGACATTTTACTTGCAATAAGCTCATCCGGACGACCTGTATCCATTCCAAAATAGCATGGCCATTTATAAGGAGGCCATGATATTCGAAGGTGCACTTCAGCGGCACCAGCATCTTTTAGCATTGTTACGAGTGTTTTTGTAGTAGTTCCGCGAATAATAGAATCGTCTACAACAACCAATTTCATACCGTCAATAATACTTCTATTAGGACTTAATTTGGTATGTACCGCACGCTCTCTATCAGCCTGCGTGTTTTTGATGAATGTTCGTGTAATATAACGATTCTTCACTAGTGCTTGCTCTAAAGGTATGCCAATTTCTCTAGCATAGCCATAGGCTGCAGGTACACCAGAATCTGGCACCCCAACAACCATATCGGGTTGAAAATCATCGTTCTCTTTTCGAGCTAACATCTCGCCCATTTTTTCTCGAGCAATTTGAATATTTATGCCATCAAGGTCAGTATCGGGTCTAGCAAAGTACGCATATTCCATCCCGCAAAGCTTTGGTGTCAACCCAGATGTATTTTCTATACTCGATACACCCTTTTCATCAATAACCACGATTTCGCCTGGTTTAACATCACGCATGTGGTGAAAATCAGTTGCAGATAATGCTGAATTTTCGGATGCCAAACAATAGCCACTGTCATTTTCGCCAATTACTAATGGTCGAAAGCCTCTAGGATCTCGCATACCAACCAATTGAT
>CAYGHK010000007.1:13471-14730 GCA_964349645.1 uncultured Candidatus Saccharibacteria bacterium
AAATTATCCTTTGCACCACTTGTGCTGTAGCTGTTATGTCCAATTGCAATTTGACCATCAGGCAAGCCTTCGAGATGTCTACCATCTGCAAAAACTTCAGTGACTAAGCCTAGCTCTTTTTGAATGATAAAATTATTATTTTCATTGTTATATATTGCAATTCCAGCACCATCCTGACCTCGATGCTGCAGGCCAAGTAGAGCAAGGTATGCCGTGGAGCCAAGAGCTTTCGGAGTATCTTGCCATATTCCGAAAACACCACAAGCTTCTCGTGGCTTATCCCCCACCTCCATTGTTAATCTCGGGGAGTATGTCATCTATTTATCATTGTATCACCAAGAAAAAGTTAGTGATAAAAATCATCTCTTTGATGACGGCGAAAACTGCAATGATAGTGAATTTACACAATATCGCTGATCTGTTGGCGTATTGAATTTCTCACCTTTAAATACATGCCCTAAGTGTCCACCACAATTTGCACAAGTCACTTCAGTTCTGTTAGCGCCAAAAGATTTATCTTCATGAAAATCTACACTATCCGGCAAAGCATCATAGAAGCTGGGCCAGCCGCATTTAGCATCAAATTTTGTACTGCTTTCAAAAAGTTTCGCCCCACATGCAGCACACGAATAGGTGCCAGCATCAAACACACTGTCATATTCACCAGAAAAAGGCGCTTCGGTAGCTTTTTTTCTGAGTACTTTAAATCGTTCAGGCGAGAGTTCCTCTCTCCACTCATCATCCGTCTTATCCACCCTTTGCATAAAATTACTTAGCTTTTTTTCTTGTCCAATTTATCGAGTCCAAGTAGATGTACAACCATGTAAATAACTAGAGCAATAACTATAAAATTAACCAAGTCATTAAGGAAAACTCCGTAATGTAAAACAGCCTGTTTACCCCCAGCTCTCCCTAGCGTCATTTCTAAACCTTTTAATCCCTCAGCAGAGCCAAGAACAAAACCAAGTGGCGGCATAACAACATTATCGATTAGCGACTTAACCATTACTGCAACTGCACCACCCAAAACCAGTGCAACTGCCAGCCCTACAACACCTTGGGTGCGTATGAAATCCATAAAGCCACTAGCATGCTGAACGCTTTTGCCTGTCACTTTTTTTGCAACCGAACGTTTACGACGTCCTTTTGGTGCTTCAACATCTATATTGCTGTTTGCTGTTGCAAATTCGACTGTTTCACTTCTTTTTCTTATCATGTAAACTCCTGTATATTGTATAAATTCATTGTATCAAAATTAT
>CAYGHK010000007.1:14830-18761 GCA_964349645.1 uncultured Candidatus Saccharibacteria bacterium
ATAATAATTCGTTTACTCACGTAATATATTTTACTCCCGTGTTAGTTTATGTGCAAGCTTACACTCTGTTAGGAGCTTTTATGCCTAGAATTTCCAACCCAGACTGCAGTACATCTGCATATTTTTGTACCAAACCAAGTCGTAGTTTTTCTCTGTCGCTTCCAACAACTTTTGAACCTTCATAAAATCTATTAAATGTCTGAGCAAGCTCGTACAAATAGGTACATATAAAATGTGGCGCCAGTTCCAACCCAGCACGGTCAACTACTTCACTGTATTCTCCGATTTTTAGAACTAGAGATCGCTCAAGCTCATCAAACTCCTCACTTTCCGGATTGTGTGATTCGTTTGTTGTTTTTTCTAAAATCGATCGCGCTCTCGCATGTGCATACTGTAGATACGGGCCAGAATTTCCGTGTATACTTACTGAATTTTCGGGATCATACACAATGTCCCCACCTATTCTATGTTTCAAAAAAGTATACTTAACCGCACCAAGTGAAATTTGCTCGTCTTCTGTATTGTTTTGTTTTTGGTTTGCCTCTTTTGCGCTAGAAAGTACGTCGACTGCCTTTAAGAAATTGCCTTTCCGACTGCTCATCTTCACCCCGCCTTTTAGCTTAACGATTCCATGTGATATATGGGTTGTATTTCGAGAAAGTTCTGGCGCAAACTGTTCAATTGCTTTTAAAACCACTTCCATATACTGGTCCTGTTCGTTGCCTGTCATTATAATCGAGCGATCAAAATCAAAATCACGTTTTTTGAGTATGCTCAGACCAACATCTTTTGTCTCATAGGTTGGTAAACCTTCGCCATTTATAAAGACGCGCGTATGAAGTCCAAATTTTTCGCCATCAAACACAACCGCACCTTTCGATTCTTGAAATACATCTGGTATATGAGATTGAACTGCCTCCAAGCCAATATTTGCTGTTTCAGACTCTGGATAATATTTGTCAAAATGGCTACCAATGCTGGCATAAAAATCATCAAAATAGTCGTAGCTCCACTGACGGGTTGTCCAATATATTTGAGCAAAATCTGACTCATGATCTTTCTCTTTGTGAAGTGTGTAAATTTTTTTATTTAGTGAAATTATCTCTGTTTTTGCAGACTCATCCGTCTCATAAGCCTCGTTGCCATCAATATAAAGTGAGGCTAACCAATCAGACCTTTTACTTTTTTCAACTTGTTCTAATTTGCCTGGTATTTCGCCTCCAAGTTCTTTTATGATTGCCCACATTGACTTGGCTGCATGCAAACCCACATCTCCACCAAAATTCACTCTGTGTACTTTTGCACCAGCATTTTCTAGAAGATTCGCAATGGCATCACCCACTATGCTGGTATACAGGTGTCCGGCATGCAAAATTTTAAATGGGTTTGGGTCAGAATATTCAGCAACAATTGTTTGGCCGTCTAAATATTTATTTGACTGACCGTTTGCAAGCTTCCACAAAGCCTTGTCGCTAAGTGTTATGTTTATAAAACCAGGCCCAGCAACCTCTGCCTTTATAATAGTTTCGTTTTCTAATACTTTTGCAGCTAGTTCTTCGGCTATTTCACGAGGTCCGCCTGCTGGTGGATTTACTATTTTTTTTGCAAGCTGCAGCGCTACATTTGAAGCGAAGTCACCAAATTTAGCATCTGGCCTTGTTATGTCCAAATCAACTTTTACATCATACAGCTCCTGTACGCAATCAGTAATAATTGTTTTTATATCATTCATTAAGCCCTATTATAACAGAGGTAATAAAAAA
Organism: uncultured Candidatus Saccharibacteria bacterium; assembly: GCA_964349645.1. Lineage (GTDB taxonomy): Bacteria > Patescibacteriota > Saccharimonadia > Saccharimonadales > Saccharimonadaceae > JACPYF01. Next base: position 16,594 of record CAYGHK010000007.1, read on the forward strand.
GCAGCTCATAATAGAACTGCTCTTTTATCACGCTGCCCGCCTACTTAAATGCTTGAATAAGTATCCAAACAGTTACTGCAACAGATATGAAAAACAAGCCAAGCCCTATTGGACTACCCCAACTAAACCAGCTGCCCCAGGCGCGCCAATTTTTCTGGCTTTGTAGCCAAACGTCCATGTCTTCTTTGTCGTACTTATTTTTAGCTTCTTTATCTTGAGCCATTTCGTATTCTCCTGTTATTCACTTTGCCGTTCGACCTATCGGTAAAGCCAAAGTTTGCGTTGGTTATCTTGCCTTCACTAGTTATCGCTGCGACAAACTTTGGTAAAAATGCACGGCTAGCTTGATAATTGGCAACCAGATTCACTTATCAATATACTTCTTTTTATTCTGATTTACTAGAGAGAAATGTACAGCCACAAATTTAAGTTGTAAAATATGTGTATGACAAGTATACGTTGTGTAATTCATGGAAGTTTTTCAAAACATTTTGATGAAATACAGCGTGTACATGCACTTTTTAGCCAAGCTGGCATAGAAGTTTTGGCGCCTAAAAATTCCGAGCTAGTAGCTCAAACGGATGGTTTTGCATTGTTTGAAGATGAAGCTAATCTTGATCCTAGATTGGTTGAGTTACAATACCTTCACAAGATTAAGCAGCTCGGCAACAATGGCTTTAGTTATTTTGTAAACCCAGGCGGCTATATAGGCAAAAGTGCCTCCTACGAACTTGGTATTGCTCAACTCACCAACACCCGATGTTTTTTCATGAATACACTAGCCGATCACCCTGCATACATTCACAAAAATGCTATATATTCACCTGAAAATTTAGTCGACTATATTTTGCAAAATGATAGTCTACCAAACCTCAAAATACATCGAAATGAAAAGAAAATACATGATCTTTGGGAAGATTTAATGGTACCCGGCTCGGTTGTGGCAGCTGGCGCTATAATCGAACGAGAGGTAAAAGACAAAAAAGAAATTTTACTCGTAAAAACCCATAAATGGGGCGATCGCTATTCAATCGTTGGAGGCAAAGTACGCCGAAACGAGCTTCTTTCCAGCGCAATGTTACGTGAAGTACACGAGGAAACTGGCTTAAGTGGTGCTGTTGGCCGACACATTGCAACTTTTGACCAAATAAAAAACTCTGGCTATTACAAAAAAGGTATACAGCATATTTTTGTAGATAATATCGTACGTGTAATGAGCAAAAAAGTTACTCTAAACGAGGAAGCGCAAGAATATATATGGGTAAATCCGAACGAGGCACTGGCACATTTAAATATCGAGCCAAACGCTCGTCACACACTTGAACTTTATACAGATATTGCCTAGTTGATTATCATATTTGGGTGCCAGCCACCGCCGGCGCTGTAAGCCCATTCACACCACACAGTTGGAGGGCTATGAGGTATACCTAGCGTATTTGAAAGCGGAGAAGCCGAGCTACTCCATGTACCAGTAAACTCCTGCGATCCACCGTTTGAAGAATATGTGAACATCCTTTCAGATTTACTCACAGCCGCCAGTACGAATCTAGCGCCAGGGTCAAGTGGCTGTACACAAAAAAGAAGCGTATTCCAGCCACTTGCACTCTTATAAGACCCTTTAGTGGCTTTTAGCTCCAAGGATGTTAGGTTGGAACTTGGAGGATATTGTCCATTAATCACATAGTATTGCTGCAATTTATTGCCAAAATTACGTAAGTCAGTTTTAATTGTAGCGTCATGCGCTCTACCCTGTGCGCCATTAAATGCAATCAACACAAGAGAAGCTAAAATACCTACAATGATAATGACGATGAGTAATTCTACTAAAGTAAATCCCGAACTATGTCGTTTACTAGTTACTTCATCATAGAGAAAAATCTTCTTCATATAATATTACTTATCATTATAAATTATAAAGCTTATAGCTATATTTACAAAGATGTCTGCTTGGCAGCTTTTATAAGCCCCGCAAAAAGTGGATGTGGTCGATTTGGTCGAGATTTAAACTCAGGGTGAGCCTGGGTGGCCACAAAATACGGATGATCTTTTGCTTCAATAAACTCAACTAAACGACCGTCTGGTGACTCACCACTTATTACTAAACCGCCTTTTTCAATATCTTCCTCATATTGACGATTAACCTCATAGCGGTGACGATGACGTTCGGT
>CAYGHK010000008.1:0-17684 GCA_964349645.1 uncultured Candidatus Saccharibacteria bacterium
TGGTAAATATTTAGTTTTACGAGTAGAATTATATTAGTAACGCTCCTGATTATTCAGGATGAGCGGCTATCAACCGCGAATGTTTTCGAAAGAACACTGTCAAGTTAGTAGAATCGAACGTGAACGCTACGTTAAGGCGAACAATCAAGCGCTAAAAGAGTCGCACCTTTCATTTACTCACATTGCCACGTTACAATCTGCGATGCTCGCTCGAAGTAGTAGTTCCTACATCTTCGCTCCGCTTCTCTATTGTGCCTTGCACTGCAAGCAAATGAAAGATGCTTAAATCATTTCTTTTGGAAGTCAGATGGTACCGTCCTAGTAAGTAGGATTCTGACAGACAAAAGAGATGATTTTTATTTTTTAGAAAGGATAAAAGTGAAGTTCAAAGCCAATACCAGACGCAAAGCAATCGAATACGAAAAAGATCTTGTAAAACAATGGAAGAAAAATAAGACTTTTGAGAAATCTGTCGAAAATCGACCGACTGACAATGCTTTTGTGTTTTATGACGGTCCACCGTTCATCACGGGTTTGCCTCATCATGGAACTTTACTGATTTCTACAATCAAAGACACAGTTGCGCGCTATCAAACTATGAAGGGTAAACGCGTGGAGCGAACCTGGGGTTGGGATTGCCACGGTTTGCCAGCCGAAGTGTATGTTGAAAAGAAGCTAAACATCAAAGATAAGAGTGAGATTGGTACAAAAATCAGTATTCATGATTATGTGAAGGAGTGTCGCGAGGCGATGGTGCAGGGCGGTAACGAATGGGAAGACGTGATTGATCGAGTTGGACGTTGGGTAGAGTTTCAGGGCGCTTACAAGACTATGGACAAAGAGTACATGGAATCTATCTGGTGGGCATTTACGACCCTGTACCAAAAAGGCAAAATTTTTGAGGGCGAAAAGGTGTTGATGTACTGTGTACATGACGGAACGCCAATCAGCAAGTCAGAAGTTGCTATGGAAAACAGCTACAAAGAGGTGACAGACCCGAGTTTGTATACATATTTCAAACTAGTCGATGAAGATTTGAGCCTACTAGCCTGGACAACAACACCGTGGACGTTGCCTGCCAACGTTGCCCTGGCGGTTAATCCTGGTTTAACCTACGCTGTCGTTGAATATGACGGCAAAAAAGTTGTTGTTGCTAAAGATCTTGTTAAAAATGTATTCACCGACGAAAAACATCAACCACTAGACTACAAAATAGTAGATGAAATTGCTGGCAAATGGTTGGTTGGCAAAAAATACGAGCCACTTTTTGAAAATCACGGTCCGCATGCTCATGCCGTACAAGCTGCGGAATTTGTTTCCAGTGAGAGCGGTACAGGAATCGTTCATATTGCGCCGGCATATGGTGAAGACGACTTTAATTTGGCGCAAACTAATAATTTACCAGTCGTTCATGTTGTTGACGAGAACGGAAACTATGCATCTGGTCGTTGGCTAGGTAAAAACATTTGGGAGACCAACAAAGAAATCGCCAAAACACTACTTGCGGAAAATGTAGCGATGAAAATTGACTATATCAGGCACGAATATCCGCACTGTCACCGCTGCGGACACAAATTAATTTATAAAGCCCACTCTAGTTGGTTTATGGATATACAAGACCAAAAATCTGACATGCAAAAAGCAAATGACAGCACTAGTTGGGTTCCAAAAGCACTAAAAGAAAAGCGATTCCGAAACGTAATCGAGAGTGCGCCCGACTGGAACCTATCTCGTGATCGCTTTTGGGCGACTCCAATTCCAGTTTGGAAGGGGCGCAAGAGCGACGGCACGGAAGTTATAAAAGCTTTTGCATCGTATAAAGAATTTGAAGAATTTACAGGCAAAAAATTAGATGATTATCATTTACCTATGGTCATGGATATCACATTTGAGCTCGATGGTGCGCAGATGTCACATATTGGTAAAGTTATCGACTGTTGGTTCGAATCTGGCAGCATGCCATTTGCACAATTTCACTATCCGTTCGAAAACAAAGAAAAATTTGAGACGAATTTCCCAGCAGATTTCATCACAGAAGGCGTTGACCAAACTCGTGGATGGTTCTACAGCTTAACTGCGGTAAATGTTGCGCTATTTGGGCAGTCACCGTACAAAAACTTGATTTGTGCTGGCTTTTTGAATGCCGCTGACGGTAAAAAAATTAGTAAGAAACTAAAAAATTACACTGATCCAACAGAGCTGATGGACGAAACTAGTGCTGATGCTTTGCGCCTGTTCTTTTTGAACTCACCACTAGTTAGTGGTGAAGACGCAAACCTAGCCGACAAAGATGTCAAAGACGTCGCGCGCAAGCTATCGATGGTCTGGAACATGTACGATTTCTTTACGATGTATGCCAGTGTCGATGGCTGGGAATTTGATGGAAAATTAACCGAACCAAAAGGCCTGACGAACCCGCTTGACCAATGGATAGTTAGTCGCGTACATCAACTACTAGCCGAAGTCGGTGAAAATATCGATGAATATAAATTACAAGAAGCCGTAAAGCCAATTTTGCCGTTTATCGATGATGCCAGTAACTGGTATGTGCGTAGAAGTCGTCGTCGTTTCTGGAAGAGTGGGGATGATAGCGACAAAAATGATGCGTATAGAACCTTACATTATGTTTTAACGCTGCTATCGCAAATTATGGCACCATTTACTCCGTTTTTGAGTGAAGAATTGTACCAAAAACTCACGGGTAGTGAGAGTGTGCACCTGCTTGATTGGCCAAAAGTGGGGCATGTTGATAGCCTAGCAATACAACGTATGAGTTTTGTACGTGAAGTTATAAATGAGGGTTTGCGACAAAGAGCCAAAGCTGGCATCAAGGTGCGTCAACCTTTGCAGGATTTGTTTATAAAGGGTGCTCCAGCTTTTTATGATATTAGTGACCAAAACACACGCTGGGCATACAACACCATTGTTGAAGAAGAGCTAAATATAAAAGATCACTGGGCTAATTTTCACGATATTCCACTAGAGATACACTTGGACATAAAAATAACACCCGAGCTAAAACGTGAAGGTTTGATGCGTGAAGCTGTACGTGCCGTGCAAAATGGGCGTAAAAAAGCCGGTCTGAATGTTGATGATCGGATAAAACTCAGCCTAAAAGCCAGCGGTGAGTTGGCCGAGGCGATTGTGGAACACCAAAAAACGATAGAAGCTGAAACTTTGGCAGTGTCGTTGGGTGATGGTGAATACGACTACAAAGAGCAAGTAAAAATCGAAAATCACGCCTTAGAAATCAGCCTAGAAAAGGCCTAGGGAGCCTGCGCTAGCCTTTACTTTTCAGAGGTAGTACCCTACAATTCTAAATTGTCGTATACATGTATATGTCAAATTGGATACACCACCCGGTGTTTCCTCTGAATATGGGAGAACCTCGAAAAAATGAGAAAACATAAGCTCGGGCTGGCTGCCTTTTTGGTAGTCATGCTTTCGCTCGTCATGGCCCCTTCGGCCATGGCAGATCCACCGTTTCCGAACTACACGGTTACAGCGTTGCCTGATGAAACGGCAACGTACGACTTTGCTGTTCAAGCTCCTGGTGTCACTATCAACGCGATTTTGGGGACGGGTAGCTGTACTTACGACAGCAACTGGAAAGTCAAGTACACCGTTCCGTCGAACGCTCAGGTAGGTGATCCTGATATCACCTGCAACATCGCTGTTTTTCACAGCGGAGGAATACCTGGCAACGCGTTGTTCACCATCAAAGTAGGCGAAGTACCTCCGCCACCGGACACAACCGACCCGGAAGTGACGATTTTGTCACCATTGGATGGGGAGCCGCCATATGCGGTGAATTCCGCTACGTTGACGTACAACGCAACAGACGACTCTGGGGACGCACCAAACTGCGTTCAGCTTGTAGGAATTACAGAGTTTACCGGCCCCACGGTGACTTTGGCTGAAGGATCGAACACGATCACAGTCAATTGCACTGATGGTGCTGGAAACACGGGTAGTGACTCGGTAACGGTGACTTACACGCCCGCGCCACCGGTCAACCTCCCGCCAACGGTTGAAATCACATCGCCGTCCGACGGGACAGTCTCTACCAGTGCGGTGGGCGTTGTCTACACGGCTGGTGACGATTCCGGTAATCCACCTGTCTGCGACAGGGTTAACGGTGCTCAGGTAGTTCTGCAAGAGGGAATTGCCACCACCGTAACGGTGACTTGTGAGGACGAGCAAGGGCTGTCTGCCAGCGACTCGGTGACGGTGACCTATGTACCGCCACCACCGGTTGAGATCGTCGTTGGTAATGCTCAGCCTGTTACCGAGCTAGACCCCAATCAGGGAACGGTTTCGGCCGTATTCCCTGTGACGCTGTCGCGTCCAGCTGAAACAGACATCACGATTCATTACGGGACTTTCTGGATTCCGTTTGTTTCTGGCCAGGCTTTGCCCGGTTCGGACTACGTGATGACCATTGGCAATCTCGTAATTCCGGCCGGTCAGACAACCGGTCAGATCAGCGTGACAGTCAAGGCTGACAACAGAAGGGAAGCGAACGAGATTTTCTTCCTTCTCAGCTTCAGCTGCGATGAAGGCGTGGTACAGGATGACCACGTCGCCGTTGGCACGATTGTCAACGACGACTAGCCAAATTCCGGCTTGCTCCCGCGCGAGCAAAGCCGAACCCTCCCCAGCGACATTATGTCGCTGGGGAGTTTTTACTTTCTATTTACAATAGTCGCTTGTTTTGCCAACAGCTTGATCGGCTGCTGGGAGTTTTTTGACAAAGTCTGCATCGGCGCCTAGTAGATCGAACCAGCATACTCCATAAAAAGCCTGTTCTTTTTCGTTTGCGTGTTGATTTGCAAACGAACTATCGTTTGAAGCAGAATTTTGTGATCGTAGGTCGTATACTCCGAAGTCTACAGACACATTTTTATTATTTTTAAAACCTACGGCAGTAGCTATATCTTCACCGGACTTTACTTGCACTAGTGTATTGAACGGAGTTGAGCGAGAATCATTTTCTTTTGGTGCCGGTAATGTGTCAGCTGCCGATTGCATAGCAGGAGAGAGAGTTAGTAGGTGATCAAAACGATAGGCTATACCACAGGAATTTACAAAAAATAGCATATACTGTGTTTCGCCTTGTTCGATATAACGGCTACCCGAAACTAAAGCAGCATCCATTGGCGCTTTAACTTTTATTGCATTATTTTCCTTGCCATCAAACCTAAAGCCTCCGTGTGGCTTGTAATTTCCGCCTCTAGTTTGTCCGGGGTAAAGAACTGCAGATGCTAACGAAGTGTCTACGGGACTTGTAAGCTGTAGGGGGTCATGACATACAGGCGGGGTGCCACTCGATTGCCATTTTGAGCCATCGAAACTCCAGCTTGATGATGCTTGGTTAGTTTGATCGTTACTAGGTTTTTTCTGAATGTATTTTGTAAATAGTACCCAACCCAGTAGTCCTAAAATAAATATAATAGCTAAAAAAATTATTATTTCTGCGAGTGAAAAACCAGATTTTCGATTTTGCATATTAATTATAATAGTTTAGGTACTTTATTAATCATGCATACAGTATCTTACTTATGCTTGTAAAGTTCAAGTTTATTTAGCGCTTCTTGATCATCAATTGTAAATTCGAAATATATTGTGCTGGGTCGACTTGTGGGTGTTTGCGAAGGTATGCCAAGTGTATTTCAACAAAAGGAAAGCGGTTGTCGGGGTATTCGGTTGCAGAGGGACTATATGCGCTTTTTGTGACCATACTAGGGTCGGACTGTAGCTCTTTTAGTTTTGCGATAATTTCTTCCAAAGTCATTCTGCTATCTATTATGCGCCTAATCAGTAAAAAAACCTAATAGACATCTTCTTGTAGGAGTATAATTAAAGTGAGAGGTAACCATAATAGTAAAGGGGGTGAGCTATGGATAGCAACGTACAGGTATATGAATTCGACGGCGAATTATACGAAAACGTAGAGATTTTTTTGCAAGATTTGGCTCACGAATATAAGGTTGGCGATAGTGAACTTGTCATCAGCACCCTTGAAGATTATGGTTTTGAACTAACAGATATAGGTGTACGCCCAAAAGGTACATGATACGTCATGTTATAATATAGTTATAAATTAAGGGAGTTATTATGGCTAAAAGTGCAAAAAGTATGGGTTATCATAGTGAAGTTAGTGTTCCAGGGTATCTTAGTGTAAGTCGAATTATTGCATATATTGTTTATGCCTGGGCTTTTGTAGCAGTTATACTGCTGAGTCTTAGAGTGTTTATGTTGGCATTTTCGGCAAATGCGAGTACACCGTTTGTAGAGTTTGTTTATAGAACTTCCGCCGATTATATGGCGCCATTTCGTGACATATTTCCTGTAAAACCAGTTGGCGAAACAGGTTATTTTGATGTTGCAGCACTTTTTGCAATAATCATGTATCTGCTCTTGGCCTGGCTCATATCGTCTATTATTCGGCTTATACAGCTCAAAATTGACAAAGAAACAGCTTAGTTTTTATGGCGCAATTTTCATTTGATATTGTTTCTGAGTATGACAAGGCAGAGATGAACAACGTTTTTGCTTTAACTGAGCGCGAGATAGGTAATCGCTATGATTTTAAAGGTACGCCGGCTTCAGTTGAATGGTTGCCAGACAAAAAAGGCATCAAAGTAATTGGTGCAGGGGAGTGGCAGATTGAAGCAGTTGTTGATATTGTGCGTAAAAAACTTGCATCTAGGAATCAAAGCTCAAAAGTACTAGACATTAGTGGGCAAATTGTTGAGAGCAACATGAAAGCTAGCCAAGAAATTCCTTTTAAAGAAGGTCTTGACCAAGAAAAAGCTAAAGAAATCACAAAACTTTTACGTGAGAAGTTTCCAAAAGTAAAAGCACAGATTCAGGGTGAGGCTGTACGTGTTATGAGTAGTAGCAAAAATGATCTACAAGCGGTTATGGAACTAATTCGTGCTCAAGATTTTGATTTTGTGACTAGTTTTACTAACTATCGCTAAAATATTCAAAACAGTCTATTGCATTAATAACCATTACGTATTTTAATAAAGACATAATGTACACCAAAATACAAAAAATAGAGGTGAATGCATAAATGACTGGGCGGAGTGAGTTGTGGACTCCGCAAAAAACCGAATCTTTTGGTGACCGACGTAGGAATACTCCAGTTGATGATCGTGGCATTGTTGAAATTGATAGACTTTTGCTTACGGTAAAGAGTCGGATGGAGGCCGGTGAGTTATTTTTGCCGGGTGAAGGCACAAATGTGCATCATTTTTACTATCCAGAAGTTAGATATGCAAGTGATCTTGAGAAAGAATTTAGGGAGCTTCCACCAAATAAAGGCCGGCTGCCCCGTGGGTTTCATCAAAAACTTCATGAAACTACATCTCCACCACTGATACCCGACAGTGAAGTTATGAAAAGTTTCTGCGAATCTTGGGCAATAGCGGAGTCGCTTTTACGAGCTGCAAGACAGATTAAACGTCAAGAGAGAATAACAGACAGAATACTTGGATATGCATTTAAACGTCTAGACAAAGGCACTATTGCCGAAGATATTGTCGAAGATGTGTTTGATCGACACTTTGCGAAAAACAAAGGCAGTGAAGTTTGGTTTGGTCAGAGGCTCGAAAGGCTTGCTGATATGCCAGTTACATTTAGTGGTGTACCTCTAGACAGTCTTACGGGTAAAGTTTCTGCTGACACAGTACTGGTACTAGGAAGTACAATGCTAGGAGGCTCGCATAATCTTACAAAAAGAATGATCAGTCTTGAGGCTCAATCTGTGGCGGCTTAACAAAGTAGTATATAAACTTTGTTACAATAAATCATATGAAAGTCGAAGCAAAAACAATAGAAGAATTTTTTGCAGCTGCTGGTGAGCGTGAGCCTATTATGCGTGAACTTGATAAAATTATAACCAAGTATGCTCCTAGTTTTGAAAGAAAGCTATACAGCGGGATGTCAATGACGGGATTGGGGTACGGCTTTTTTCCGTATAAAACAAAAAGTGGCATAGAAGGGGTGTGGCCAATAATTGGTATTGCACCTCAGAAAAATTACGTGAGTTTGTATGTTTGCGCTACCAATAATGGAAAATATATAGCTGAAGAATTTGCTGACAAGCTAGGAAAGGTAAGTGTGGGCAAAAGTTGTATTCGTTTTAAGAAGTTTGAAGATATAAATTTAGAAACTTTAAAAGACATACTCCGCAGCCTCGAAACACGCAAAAAATCAGGCGAAATTTTATATGGATTTTAATTAATAATGCTATACTTTATATAGTATGAATATTCCTAATGATCAAGAGTTTGAAAAACTCATCAGTAAAGCAATGGATGAACTTCCTAGGCGTGATATAGAAAATTTACAAAATGTTGTGGTTACGTACGACGATAATCCAAACGAACACCAAGCAAAGAAATTAAACCTACGCAAGGAGGGGTTGCTGCTCGGACTTTATGAGGGTATTCCGCTTACCAAAAGAGGAGCGGGCTACAATTTGGTATTACCCGATAAAATAACTCTCTTTAAAATTCCTATAGTTAAGTACTGTGAGCTTACGGGTGCAGTATTGTATGAACAAATTAAGCACACGCTTTGGCATGAAATAGCTCATTTCTATGGTTTAGACCACGCGGAGATTCACAAACGTGATAAATAAAATCTAGCTTGTAGCTTCGAATGCTATGAACAGTGCCACTAGAGCGGCCACAAATAGTAGGTATATGCCTATTAAAAAGAAGCCAAAGTAGTTGAGCCAATGGATCGGTGGTTTTTCTGAATTTTGGTCTTTGTAGACCTGTAATTGACGGTACAAAGCAGCGTTTCCTACGTATTGGCTTATAGTTCCGATTATCGGAATAATTGCCACTGTTGCAACGCCAAAAACCTCACGTTTGCGACCGGATACAATTGCCTTAACTCTGTCATGTGAAGATTTGACATCTCGTTTTTTTGGAGATTCGTCCATAATAACGAAGGGCAGCAGGGTGTAGCGGAACGCGGCTATAATACCCGGTATTATAAACAGCAAAGTCCAGCCGAATATCTTTAAGCTAGCCAACATTTGAGCGAGGAATAGTCTTCGAAATCTTGCAACAACCGCATCTATAGCACCGCTCAAACTAGCCTTGCGGCCTGCATCATTTTCAAGTGCTACAAAAGTAAGTGCGCCAACTATGAAGGTTTGTATGAGAAGTTGCAGTACAATTATCCCGACAATAACCATCATGACCACAGATACAATAAGAACAATCACACCAGCTGGAGGTATGTCATCTTCATTTATTTGAGACATATCTTTATCTGAATCAATTTGCTTTAGATCCGAAGTGTAGGAAGATTCAATATTCTTGCCTCTTCTGTCTACTGAGCTTGCGGGCCCCGAAGTTTCTGGCTCTAGTAGCCAAGGCATTTGTGAGCCAAATTGCATTATGCCGTAGAAAATTGGAACTACCAATAAAGCAATTGCCCAACCCAAGTTTTTTTCAAAAAACAAACCGAACTTATTGAAAGAAAGAGAAAATGGGTTTGATTGATATTCTAGTTGTGGTTGGTTAGATTTTTTTGACGATTTTTTTTGTAAAGCTTCTGGTTTCATATGATTCCTGGTTATGTTTGTTTTATTTTACCATATATGACCTGAGTGATAACAGTTTACATATGTTTAGTATTCTGCTACAATCTACCCCTGAACTAAATTAATTGTAAGGAAAAGAAATGACAAAAGCAGTCGTCATAATCGGTGGCAAACAACACATTGTTGCCGAAAAAGAGACCCTCTTGGTGGACCGCCTCCAAGATGGAACAAAAGAGCTCACTTTGGACGCGCTACTGACATTTGATGGCACAGCTACAAAAGTCGGAACTCCAACCGTGAAAGGTGTGAAAGTCACCGCAAAAGTATTAGAACCTGAAGTGAAGGGCGATAAAATTCGCGTGATTCGCTTTAAAGCAAAGAAGCGAGTCCACAAAGAACAAGGTCACAGACAAAAATACAGCCGAATCGAGATCACCTCGATCAAATAAACAAAAACGCCCCAAGTGGGCGTTTTTTAATTGCCAGGAAACTTTTCACGCACGTGGTATAATTGAGGGTACATAAAGAGAGGTAAGACAGACACTGTGAGCAGTCCAAGGGTTATTGCTGTAACAAATCAAAAAGGTGGCGTTGGTAAAACAACGACTGCTATCAATGTTGCCTATTATTTGGCAAAGTCTGGCAAAAAAACCTTGCTAGTTGACCTCGATCCACAGGGTAATGCCACGAGTGGTCTTGGGGTTGATAAGAGTAAAGTAGGTAAGAGCGTTATAGACCTACTAGTCAATCAAGCCAGTTTAAATGAAGTAGTCGTAAAGACGAAGCACAAGAACTTCTTTCTTGTTCCCACTACTTCGCATCTTGCTAATACAGAAGTTGAGCTTGCAAATATGAACAATAAATTTGTTCGACTCAAGCAGGGTTTAGCTGCTGAAAATGATTTTGATTTTATAATTATTGACAGCCCACCAAGCCTGAGCTTGCTAACAGTTAATGCGTTGATTGCTGCGCAGCATGTTTTGCTACCAGTTCAGGCCGAATTTTATGCAATGGAAGGCTTGGGCCAGCTGCTTGAGACAATGAAGCTTGTTCGAAAGGGTATGAACCCAACCCTAGAGCTTCTTGGGGTACTCGTGACCATGCTCGACAGTCGGACGTCGCTATCCAAGCAGGTGCACGACGAAATTAAACGTCATTTTCCAGGTAAGGTGTTTGAAACAACTATTCCACGGAACATTCGTCTTGCTGAGGCGCCTAGTCACGGTTTGCCAATTGGAGCTTATGAACGATGGAGCAAAGGTGCACGTGCATACAAGGCAGCAACAAAAGAGCTAATAACAAGGGTAGGAGCTTAATATGGCGCAAAAAAAAGGATTAGGCCGAAGTTTTGACAGCCTGTTGCCAAGTGAGCTTTTAAACGAAGCTTTTGATCCAACTGCAGGTGAAGACGAGAAGATATCCGAACTTCGACAGGTTGATATTGATGACATATTTCCGGATTCAGATCAGCCAAGAAGGTCTTTTGATGAACTAGCTCTTGGTGAATTAGCATCTTCTATAAGAGAGCACGGTGTTTTACAGCCACTTGTAGTTGTAGCTAGCAAGGGAAGATACCAGATTGTAGCCGGTGAGCGACGCTGGCGTGCAAGCAAAAAAGCTGGAATAAAAAAAGTACCGGTGCTAGTTCGCACTCTTAGCGCACAGCATCGACTTGAAATTTCGTTAATTGAAAATTTGCAACGCCGAGATCTAAACTCTTTGGAAACTGCTACCGCATATTTAAAATTACGTGATCAATTCAACCTAAAGTTGGAAGAAATTGGTGCTCGTGTAGGAGGTAGATCGGTTGCGTCTGTTAGTAACGCTCTGCGTCTGCTACACCTACCGGAAAATGCTAAAGAAGCGCTCATAGATGGCAAAATTAGCGAAGGACATGCAAGGCAGATATTGGCTCTTGATAATAAATCCGCTCAGGATGATCTGTTGAAACACGTTATTAAGGAAGGTTGGAGTGTGCGCCGTGCCGAACAATTTGTAATTGGTTACAAAAAAGGACAGGGTAGCGATAAGAAATCATCCGCTGTACGCTCAACATTGACTGAGACGTCTCTCACAAAAGATCTTTCAAAGCAGCTTTCAACTACGGTTAAGATAAAAACTACTGCTAAAGGCGGGCAACTAATCATCAATTTCAAAGACGACACTGATTTGAAGCGTATAAATAAAATGATTGGCTAAAAGAAGCGAAAGTCCTGGAAAGGGAAGAGCCTTAAGCTGACAGGCCCTACTATATCTTGAAACGGAATTGTACCAAGTCCGCTACGCGAGTCGAGTGAGAAGTTTCCTTCACGGTGATCGCCCATTACAAATACTTCACCTTCGGGTACTTTACTTATAACGTTACCGCTTGTTGGCGAACCTTCTTTGTCTTTGGTTTGTTTATCTGGGTCAAACCCATTCGGATGCGAACCGTTAACTACTGAAACTTTACCATTTAATACATAGACGGTCTCACCTGGTAGCCCAACCACTCTTTTAACTATATATTCTTCTTTATTTGCAAATTTTAGAGAGAATTCAGGATTTTTAAAAACTATAACCTGTCCGCGCTCCGGCTGGTACTCCTTGCCTTGTATATGAGCGAAGGTGCTAGGTATCTTGTTGACTATCAGTTTATCTCCTGTAAACATAGTCTTTTCCATGCTCGGGCCTTCAACGTTGAAACTACGAAAAACAAAAGAATTTATAAAAAAAACACCTACAACAACAAGTACGACAAAAGTTAGTATGCCAAAAATATCTTTTACTATTGCCGGAATTTTATCGGTATTCATCTGTATATATCATACACTATGAATAAAGCTAACTATTAAGACATATAAGCTTAAGCAAAATATTGTCCAAAAACACACGATATTCTGCTATAGTTAGTTGCAGTAAATGAGTAAGAAAAATAATTCAATTGACGGCTTTAGTCTACGTCGTCGTGACGAAAGTAGGGTGAGGAATCTAAGCGCGGAGCCATTGCCCGAGCGCTTTTTAAAAGACGCCAGTACAAAAGTTTCGCCAGCAGAACATAAAACAAAAGCACCAAAGTCTACAGGAGAAGGTTTGAAGAGAAGCGATATAGATGAGTCATTAAAGAAGTTTGAAGATAAGCCTTTTAAAAAGAAAAAGAGAATTACAAAAAAAGGTGTTAAAAAATTCTTCAAGATTCTTGCTGTAATAGTAGTGCTTATTGGTGTGTTTCTTGCCGTTAAAGCATTTATTGCAGGCAGTAAGATATTTAGCGGAAATCTTTTTGACGCCCTATCAAGTAGCCAGCCTTTGAAAGAAGACGAAAATGGTAGAAGCAACATCCTTATTTTTGGAACTAGCGAAGACGATCCGCACAATCACGACGGAGCTGCACTGACAGACTCAATAATGATCGTTAGCCTTGATCAAACCAAAAAAGTCGCAGCAATTACCAGTGTTCCGCGTGATTTATGGGTGAAATATGACGATGATTGTAAGTTTGGTTATCAGGGTAAAATCAATGTTGTTTATGAATGTGCCGACCCAAACAAAAAAGACGGTGAATATTCCGAAAAGGGCGCCATTGCTTTGCGTAAAAAAGTTGGTGAAGTATACGGGCTAGATATGCAATATTCAGTTTTTGTAGGCTATAAAGCGGTTCAGCAAGCGGTTGATGCAGTTGGTGGGGTAGATGTAACAATAGAAAGCAGCGACCCGCGCGGCATCTTAGACCGTAATTTCGACTGGGAGTGTAATTATAAATGTTATTTTGTTAAATACCCAAATGGCCCAGCACATCTAGATGGCAAACATGCGCTTGCACTTTCTAGAGCGAGAAATGATTCCGGCGGCTATGGTTTGAAGCGTGGTAACTTCGATCGAGAAATTAACCAGCAAAAAATACTCGTAGCCTTGCGTAACAAAGCTTCTAGCGCAGGTACTCTTGCTAATCCCGTTGCTGCATCGCGTCTTATAGATTCTTTGGGTGATAACATTCGTACGAATTTTGTTGGAGGGGAGATAAAAACACTTATCAACTTAGCAAGAGATATTGACGAAAAGAAGATAGACAGATTTAACTTGATAGATGTAACTCCTCCAATACTAACAACCGGCATGGTAAGCGGCCAGAGTGTTGTAAGGCCAGTTGCGGGTGTGACTGACTATAGCGAAATTCAGGCATATATGAAGAAACGCCTCACTCAAGACGAAGCGACAAAGGAGAATGCTCGCATATCGATACTTAACGGCTCTGGAAGAACCGGTGCTGCAAAAGAAATGAAAGATAAGCTGGTTGCAAAAGGATTCAACGTTGTCAATGTTGGCGATGCAACCGTTAGTACGGAATATGGAGCGGTAGCTATTTATAAGGTAAGTAAGACTAAACAGCCAGCTACTACTTCAAAAATCAAGAAGCTATTAAAAGCACCTGTAAAGACCGATGCTTTGCCTTACTCTATGACATCTGACGCTGACTTTGTTGTAATAGTTGGCCAATAAACACTCAGGTAAGTAGTACTATATACGTGTTATAATAGTTGATACATTATGGAGTTAGTAAAATCTGCGGGAAAACGTACATCACGACTGAGCGAGGCTCTGTACGTGCTTTTCAATGTAGGCTTGGCTGCCGCTGTGTTTGCACTAGTTTTTTTTGAAGTGCCTGTTCTGGCATATTTGCTAGTAGCACTTAGTAAATGGCGTGTTTTTGCTGTTCGACCACGATTTTGGTGGGCAAATATAAAAGCCAACCTTCTCGACTTACTTCTCGGCCTTAGCATGGTGGCTATGATGTTGCAGTCGTCTGAGTTAGTTTGGCTTCAGGCTATAGTCGCTATTTTGTATGCCCTGTGGCTAGTAATACTTAAGCCTCGTAGTGAGCAATCAGCTATATTAGTTCAAGCTGGTGTAGCGCAGTTTATGGCTATCACGGCACTCTTCAGTGTTAGTTATGACTGGCCTTCTTGGGTTGTGGTTGCAGTAATGTGGGTTGTTGGTTATATAAGTGCGCAGCACGCCCTCAGTACCTTTGAGGACAGCGACGTAACGTTATTCTCATTTATTTGGGGTTTGATTGTAGCTGAATTGGGGTGGTTGGGATATACCTGGGCGATTGCTTTTACGTTGGTTCCAACCTCGTCGCTAAAAATACCTAGCATTGCACTTATAATTACACTTTTGGCATATTTTAGCTCTCGTGCGTACAAGGTGTATTCAAGTAAAAGCAAACTACGATTAAACGATGTTACTTTTCCAGCGATTTTTTCCAGCAGTATTATTTTGATAATTCTTATATTTTTCAACGATATAAATAGAGGATAGTAAGTTATATTTCAAAGGGGGTAGGATGAATGAGGGTAAAAGTTCAGTTAGTCGGTTTTTAGTAGCAGTTTTCTTTTGTTTTGTCGCGAGTTTTCTTGGCAGCTGGGTATTTCTTAGTAGTGGGCTTGTAAATAGTCGCAGTGCAGTAAATACAGTGAATACGGTTGTTTCTACTGACGAGCAGGCGACTAGCAATGTTGCCCAAAAAGTTTCGCCTAGTGTAGTTTCAGTAACTACGAGACTCATCAGCACCTCCGGATATTTACAGACGGCTTCAGAAGGCGCTGGCACCGGGGTGATTATCAGTAAAGATGGCTATATTCTAACCAATAAACATGTCGTTAATGGTGCAAGCGAAGTCTCTATTGTTATGAATGATGGCTCAGTGCATCGCAACGTGAAGCTCATAGGGGTTGATCCGTTGAATGATATTGCATTTCTTAAGATTGCCGATCCACCTCAAGATCTGGTGCCGGCTAAATTGGGTAATTCTACAAAAGTAAAAGTTGGACAAAAGGTTTTAGCTATAGGTAATGCACTTGGTGAATTCCAAAATAGCGTGACTAGTGGCATTATATCAGGCATAGGTAGGCCAGTAACGGCAGACGACGGCTCATCCGAAGGCGAATCGTTGGAAAATCTCCTGCAGACCGATGCTTCAATAAACCCCGGTAATTCAGGAGGGCCTTTGGTCAATCTAAATAGTGAAGTTATTGGTATTAATACTGCAATTGCCGCAGATTCTCAGGGCATAGGCTTTGCTATTCCTATAAATGCTGCGAAAGGGCTGGTTAAGGGACTGCTTGCAACCGGCAGGGTTGAGAGATCATACCTTGGGGTGACTTATGTTAGCATAACACCAGCTATTGCCCAAAAGCTTAACCTCACTGTCAAAAAAGGCGCCTACGTGTATCAAGATAATAGTTCGTCGGTCATTCAAAATAGCCCAGCTGAAAAAGCAGGTATAAAAAATAAAGACATCATTACTAAAGTGAATGGTGTTGAGATTGACCAAAATAATGCACTTTCGCTACTCCTTGCGCAGTATACCCCAGGCGACAAAGTTACCTTAACTATTTTGAGGGATAACCAGAAAAAAGATATCGAAGTTACGCTTGAAGCTTATACAGTGCAATAAGGCCCTCGGTCTTTTCTAGTAGGAAGCCATGTTTTTTTGCATACTTGGTCACTCCTTCGTGCTGACGAGTGTCGGCTTCTAGTAGCATATTGTCGCCAGGACGGAGCTTTTTCTTGGCCTGTAAAATTAGTTTTTTGATTAGTTTTAGCCCATCATCTTCGGCGAATAATGCCAATGATGGCTCAAATTTTGTTTCAGGTGAAGTCTGCCAAGAATTGTCGACGTAGGGTAGATTCGCCACGACTGTAACTGGTTGGTCTGATTTTATTGCCTTTATGCTAGCCAAAAGGTCAGATACAACAAAAGTGATTTCTGCGTTCAGGCCACTGGCGTTTTGTCTGGCAATTTGCAAAGCATCTTCACTTATATCGGTCGCAATCACGCGGCTTTTTGGAATTTCCAGCTTGGCCGAAATTGCTAAACAGCCACTGCCGGTACCGATATCGACAATTGTTTTGGGCTGCAGATCTTTTAACATGTCAATTATAGTTTCCGATTCTGGTCGTGGTATCAGTACGCTTGGAGATACCATGAAATCTCGCCCATAAAACTCTTTGTGGCCTAGAATATAGGCTATTGGTTCGCGGTTTATGCGTCGTTTTAGCCATTTGTCAGCCTGTGCTAACTCAATAGCTGACAATTCATGATCATAGTTAGCTAACAAGTATTCGCGTGGTTTATACAACGTCGCGGATAACAATAACTGTGCATCTAAATGAGCAGAATCGATACTCACTGAATTCAGTTTTTTTGTTGTGCTACCAAGCCAAGTCTGTATGTTCATATATACATTATCTCACAGGAGTTATATATTGACAAAAGTAGTAAAATTCGCTATAATTAAAAGACTGTTTACTTGTGGAGTTTCGCAATGTGACGGCGCACATAAATCCTACCAAAGGACCCGAATCCTCTCGTTTGAAACCGAGAGAACAGTGGACCTGAAGGGAATAGCAAATGAAGGCATTTATTCGTTGTAGCAATAACGGGATCACGGCTGTCATTTCTGGTGACGATTACGAACGACTTCGTACAGGCCAGGTTCACCCCGCTCCTACGTATTTCACATTCACTCATGAGGCGTTTCTGGCAGAACAGCCATGGCTCACGGGCTCCTACGAGTTGATGGATCGGCTACTCGATGGTCATCTTGTCGCTGAAAAGTCGTTCAATGTACCGTTTTCAAACAAAGAAATGCATAGATTGAACGATCAAGCCATCAGGTCGTATTTACTGCGGTATTCCGCGACCCTGGAACAGGTAATCGAGGCTTTCGGAGTCTCGATAGTCAAGAAGGAGCCGCGCACCAGGATCGAGGGGTGTAGCCGCACCACATAGTTCTAACGAGCTTCCGGTCAACCGGACGTCTGCCCCCAACGATATGGGGGTGTTTTTTTATGTATTAATTATCAGTTTTTAGTTCGCGTTCAGCTGCTCGCAGCTCATCTATCAAGTCTTGAATATCTCCGTTCATAGCAGCGGGGATATTTGATCGTGAGTATCCTATACGATGGTCGGTTATGCGGTCTTGTGGGAAGTTGTAGGTGCGGATCTTTTCGCTACGATCGCCAGAGCCAATTAAGCTTTTGCGATGTTCAGCTTCTTTGGCATTTTCTTCGTCGATTTTTTGTTGAAGTAGTCGAGAACGAAGTACGCTCATGGCTTTGGCTTTGT
>CAYGHK010000009.1:0-16806 GCA_964349645.1 uncultured Candidatus Saccharibacteria bacterium
TACAATATCGTGTACGTATTCACAACCCAGGTCCAGGAACTTTGAGCGGTGTAACCGTTAAAGCAACTCTACCTGCTGGCGAAGCAAACAACGCTAACTCAACTGCTACAGTGAGCGCGATTAACGCAACTCCACAAACTACTACCGATACTGCAACAGTAAACCTAACAGGTAGCTACAAAACTAGCTACGTTGCTGGTTCTACTCAGTTGCTTGGCCCAAGCGCAGAAGTACTTAGTACTCTTCCTGACGGCATCATCGGTAGCGGTGTGAGTGTTGGTAACGTTGGTGTTTCTCTTGCTGAGAAACGTTTTGTACAATTTAGTGCAAAAATCAACTGTCCTGAGGTTCCTGTTTGTACAGTAAAATGTACTCCAGAGACACCAAAAACTCCGGAAACACCAGTTGGTGTAACTCCTGAAGCCATCGCTTCTACCGGTCCTGCTGAAATAATCAGTGGTCTATTCGGTACAAGTGCACTTGGTTACGGTGTACAACGTTACGTTGCTAGTCGACGTACTAACCAGTAATAAAGCCTGACCGCTCCACCATACAATAAGCCATCAGGTTTCCATAAAACCCCGTCCCAGTGACGGGGTTTTTGGTTTATAATGAAGAGGAATGATATTTAAAAGAACAAAAATACTAGTTACAGTGGGGCCAGCGACAAATAGCTACGAGCAAATCGAGGCATTAATAGCTAATGGTGCAAACGGCATGCGACTGAATTTTAGCCATGGTAACCATGAAGAAAGAAACACTCAAATTAGCTGGATCCGTGAAGCAAGCAGGAAGCTTGGCAAGCCTGTTGCGATCTTACAAGACCTTCAAGGCCCAAAAATTCGGCTAGGTAACCTAGAGCATAATGTGGACGTGAAGCCGGGTGACGAACTGCTACTTGAGTATCAAGCTCATCATCACGACAATGTTATCCCAATTCAATACAATTTGGTTAGCAAAGTACATCCCGACCAAGCCATATATATTTTCGATGGAAAAATCCGCACCAGGGTAATTGATATTTTCGACCAAACAGTCAAAGTCAGAGTAGAAAGTGGCGGCACATTAATGAGCCGCAAGGGTTTGAATTTACCCGACACCGACTTTGGTGGCGATATACTAACGGAAAAAGATTTAAGCGATATTGAATATGGCGTAAACCAAGACATAGACTATGTGGCACTGAGTTTTGTGCAAAGTCCTCACGACGTCACGGGACTGAGAGAAATTTTGCATAGAAAGGGTTCTAGTGCAAAAATAATCGCCAAAATTGAAACCAAAGCGGCTATAGAAGACGAACGTCTTGAGGAAATAATAAAAAGTTGCGACGGTGTAATGGCGGCACGAGGCGATCTGGCGGTTGAGGCAGGAGCCGAAGTCGTACCAATAGTGCAGCGAAAAATTATTGGACTAGCTCGTACTCACGGCAAGCTGTCTATCGTAGCAACCCAAATGATGGCCAGTATGGTGGACAATCCCGAGCCAACTCGTGCAGAGGTTAGCGACGTTGCACTTGCTGCTATTTTAGGTGCCGATGCAGTAATGTTGAGTGACGAAACTGCCAATGGCGAGTACCCAATGGAAGCCGTACAAGCTATGAAGAAAGTCATCAAGTATACACAAGAGCAAATGCCAGTAACTCCGGTATTTTATCGAGATGATGCTCGTGGCAAGCAAGACGCGATATCTGCAGCAGCAGTTACACTGGCTCAACAACTTGATGTAGTTGCAATCATAGCTCAAACCAAATCCGGTGCTACTGCAGCAAGTATTGCGGCGCATCGCCCAAGCCTACCAATAATCAGCGTAACCAATTCACCACGTGTGGCTCAACAACTAGCTCTTCTATACGCAAATAAAAGTTTTTTGGTTGAGGACGATGCTCAGGCGGGCTTGAATCTTGCTAAAAGATTGAACGAAAGTAGATATTTCGGTGAAGGTGAGCATCAAATTGTACTTGTCAGCGGACAGCAGACAGGAGTCTCGGGCAGCACAGATACAATTCGTGTCCGAACTTTAACCTAAGGCCTGATATAATATAAAACAGATGAGTGAGCACTATTTTGATAAAAAGACGGTACATGATGCCCCGCTTGATGGCAAAACTGTTCTGCTGCGAGCTGATTACAATGTGCCGCTTGATTCTAGCGGTAATATTGCCGATGATTTTCGGATTGTATCTTCATTGCCCACAATCAAATACCTGACAGAGGAGAGGGGCTGTAAAGTTGTTATTATTTCGCACTTGGGTCGTCCAGAGGGTGTTGATCCACATCTTAGTCTCGAGCTTGTAAGTGGTAGATTGCAGAAAATACTTGGAAAACCAGTTCAATTTATAGACAGCTCTATTGGAGATAAAGTTAAAGTAGCTTCAAAGGCGCTTAAGCCAGGAGAGGTAATATTACTGGAAAACCTTCGTTTTCACCCTGAAGAAGAAGCGAACGACACGGAGTTTGCAAGGCAACTTGCACTAGATAGTCTAGCTAGTTATTTTGTACAAGATGGCTTTGGGGTTGTGCATCGAGCGCATGCTAGTACTTCTGCAATTACACAATTTCTACCAAGCGTCGGAGGTCTTTTATTGGAACGAGAGTACGACTCTATTTTGGGCGCCATGCAAGACCCCAAAAGGCCGCTGACGGCTGTGCTTGGTGGCGCGAAGATAGCCGATAAGATAGGAGTGATAAATGCATTTGTCGACATAGCAGACCAAATTGTTATAGGTGGTGCAATGGCAAATACATTTTTACAATATAAAGGACACAAGATTGGTAAAAGTCTGGTTGAGCCAGATGAAAGCGCAGTAATCGATACAATCTATCAGAATGTTGCTAAAAAAGTTGGCCTAGACAATATTGACAATTTTTTACTACTACCTAGTGACGTTGCAGTTGCTCAAAAGACTGACGATAAACAGCCGCGTAAAGAAGTTGATGTTGATAATGTTCACGATGAGGAAATGATACTTGATATCGGTACCAAAACTACCGATCGAATAGAAAAGACTATTGGCAAAAACGGTACTGTCATTTGGAACGGTACACTGGGCTTTGCTGAAGAACTAAACTTTGCCTATAGTTCAGCTCGTCTTGCGCTACATTTAGCTAAAAATCCCGAGATTATTTCAATTATTGGGGGTGGCGATACGGCTGACTTTGTACTAGATTGGGACAAGCAAAGTGGAAAGAGTTTTTCACTTGTTTCAACCGGCGGTGGTGCAAGCCTTGAGCTAATGAGTGGAAAAAAACTTCCAGGTGTTGAAGCGCTGCTAAAATAACCAATTTTACACCTTTATTTTTAGCCTGTTATCTTGTAGACTTAAGAGTGAATAAACATAAGCAGACGGGCATCCTGTTATTAGATGAGCAAAACATTAATTGTCGGCAATTGGAAGATGAACCTGAATGTACACCAGGCTAGTTTGTATGTTCACGATTTATCTCAAAAAATAGGCTCGCATGAAGGTGTTGAGGTTGTTCTTGCTCCCACTTCCATAGCCCTGCAAACACTTAGTCTCCAGGTTAAAAAGCACCACTTTGGTTTGTCAGCTCAAAATTGCTACTGGCGAGATGAGGGTGCCTTTACTGGTGAAGTCTCCGCCACCCAACTGAGGGGGCTTGTCGATTACGTCATAGTTGGTCACAGCGAACGCCGTCATATTTTTGGAGAAACTGATAAAGAAGTTCGGGCAAAAGTACAGGCAGTACTGAGAAACGATCTTACGCCTATACTCTGCGTCGGAGAAACTGCAGACGAGCGCGCAAATAACGAAACAAAACACGTACTGCACGACCAAATAAGTGCAGGACTTGCAAATGTTGCAAGTGATGAAGTGCATAAAGTTGTTGTTGCTTACGAGCCTGTTTGGGCTATTGGAACAGGAGACAATGCGCTGCCCGAAGATTTAGTTTTTGCTGAAAAAACCATACGACACCAGGTGGAGTCTTTGTATGGCCACGAAGCTGCCTCTAGCCTAAAACTACTATATGGTGGTAGTGTTAATAGTGATAATGCTAGTGATTATTTAGCTCTTAAAGGGGTGAATGGTCTTCTCGTTGGCGGCGCTAGCTTACATGTCGAACAATTTTCTACTATTATTTCTAACGCTCACAAATTGAAAGGTAATAAAAAATGAGTGATATCGACTTTGATGAACTAGACAAAGCAGTAAACTCACTTGTTGGTGATGACGATTCTGGTGAAAAGAAAGAAAACTCTTCCCCACAAGAACCAACTAGCGACAAAATTCCAAGTGACTCTAACGATAAATTAGGCCCAGCTTTGCCAAGTCGTCGCTCTGGTCGTTTTATGGATATGAAACATAATTCTTCTGACATGCAGAAGAAAGATTCTTCGCTAATGACTCCTAGCAAAACTAACATCACACCTATCAATCCTGGAATCAAAGAAGAAGTTGCGGAAGCAAAAGAAGCGCAGGAAGAAAAAGCAGAGTCTAAAACAACGAACGAATGGCCAGATCCAATAGACTCAGCAAAAACTGCTAATAATGAAAAAGACAATGAAGAGCCAAGTAGTGTTTCTAGCACCGACATGCCGGACCCACTCGATCATATGGCCAACAATGACACGCCTAAAAAAGAAGATGAAACAGAAGTAGAAAAAAAGGAACAACCAGAAAAATCTGAAGAGAAAGAACCTGAAGAAACAGACTCTAAAACAGAAGACAAAAAAGATGAGCCCGAGATTGACTACGAAGAAACTGAAGAAAAGAAGGATGATAAAAAAGAATCTCCTTTTATAGATGATGCAAAAGTCGAGAAAAGACCTTTGGGTGGTTTTTCTAGCGAGTCACCAGTGACTCCTCCGTCCGAAGAAGGCAAAGATGAAAAGGAAGCTTCAGCAGATGAGCCAAAAGCCGAAGCTCCCGTCGAAGCCCTAGAGCTTCCTCCTGAGCTAGATAAAGACCTCGTGGCAATTGAAGCCGGCGAAGCTCTTGAGGAGCAAAAACCGAAGGAAGAAGAGAAAACGGAAGCAGACGAAAAAGACAAAGAAAAGTCTAAAGACGACAAAGAGCCAAAGGAGAATAAAGACAAAGTTTCCGAACTGCTTGCATCTGCTGCAACAGGCTCTATTCCCGAACAATATAAAAGAGAAAATCGTTCACACGAGCTACATGCTCCGCACCCACTTTTTGACGACGATCACTATAAGAGTAGTCTAAAAAACGCTACTCCAAAAACTCCAAAATCAGCTTTAGCAAAAGTCTTCCAGTGGATATTTATTGTTACTGGCCTACTCTTGCTCGGTGGAATACTTGGTGGTGCAGTCTTTGTACTTATTTCTCAGCAGTAAGCTATAATAGACAGTAATGACAGACATTATAGAAGGCCTAAACGCGGCTCAAAAGCAAGCCGTATTACATACTAGTTCACCACTGTTAATTTTAGCCGGTGCAGGTTCTGGTAAAACCAAAACTTTAACGCACAGAGTCGCCTTTCTTGTCCAAGAAAAAAATGTACAACCTTCAAATATTTTGGCTGTAACATTCACCAATAAAGCTGCAAAAGAAATGCGTGAAAGACTAGCGAATTTGCTTGATGTCAGCGCTCCAGACCGTAGCTTCTTTCCCTGGATGGGAACCTTTCATAGTATATGCGTTCGTTTACTTAGAGCCGACGGAGAGCAAATAAAAATACCAAAAAACTTTGTTATATTTGATGAGTCAGATCGTTTAGGTGCAGTTAAAATGGCAATGAAGGAGCTGCACATAAGCGAAAAAGAATTTGCACCTCGTGCGGTAGCCAGTCTTATTAGTAGTGCCAAAAATGACCTTGTATCTTCACAAGAATACGCAGCAACCGCTCAGCTACCGATGCAAAAAACAGCTGCATCTATTTTTCCAAAATACGAATCTATTCGAAAAGGTGCGATGGCACTTGATTTTGACGACCTCATAAGTGAAACAGTACGGCTACTTAGTGAAGTCGATGAAATACGATCGAAATGGCAGACACATTTCAAGCACGTTCTTATAGACGAATATCAGGACACCAACGCTTCGCAGTACAAACTAGTCAAACTTCTTCTCGGCGCCAACCAAAATATTTGTGTCGTAGGTGATGATTGGCAAAGTATTTACAGTTGGCGTGGTGCCGACTATACCAACATATTAAATTTTGAACGTGATTATCCAGGGACTACGGTTATCAAACTAGAGCAAAACTATCGCTCAACAAAAGCCATTCTTGACGCAGCGCACCGTGTTATAACAAAAAATACATCTCGGAGCGACAAGAAGCTTTGGACAGAAAAAACCGAAGGCGAACCGGTGCAAGTTATTCATGCACAAAGCGAAACGCACGAGGCAGAGTCAATCATCAGTCGTATTTCGAGTAGCGTTAACATAAAAGCTAGAGATTACGATGATTTTGCTGTGCTATATCGTACCAACGCTCAGAGCCGAAGTCTGGAAGAGTCTTTGGTTCGCTACAATATTCCGTATCAAATTGTCGGTGGAGTTCGTTTTTATGATCGCGCTGAAATTAAAGATATCATCGCCTATCTACGTCTTGTTTATCAGCCAGCAGATTTAGCAAGTTTTATAAGAATTGTAAACTTACCGGCAAGAGGAGTTGGTGCGAAATCTCTCGATAATTTCCTTGCATGGCAGGCGGGTAGTCGCTATGACGATATTGTGACAAACCTCCTTCACAGTGAAGAATGCACAACCCTTACGCCGAGAGCTAGAGATGCTCTTAAGTCACTGGGCTTACTGCTAAGTAGTCTGAGCGAACAATCAGAAAAATTGTCACTATCAGATCTAATAGAAATGGTTATTAATCGTC
This sequence comes from uncultured Candidatus Saccharibacteria bacterium, assembly GCA_964349645.1. Classification (GTDB taxonomy): domain Bacteria; phylum Patescibacteriota; class Saccharimonadia; order Saccharimonadales; family Saccharimonadaceae; genus JACPYF01. The sequence goes on from CAYGHK010000009.1 coordinate 6,807, forward strand.
TTAATTATCTTGAATACATACAAAATAACGAACCAATAAAAGGTGAAGAGAAAACCGAGAACGTGCGGGAGCTTATATCGGTAGCACGTGAATACGAGTCACTAGGTCTTAGTGGATTTTTAGAAGAAGTAGCCCTGGTATCAAGCGCCGACACAACCGAAGATGGTAGTAAAGTTACCCTTATGACTATGCATGCAGCCAAAGGGCTTGAGTTTCCGGTTGTTTTCATTGCTGGCATGGAAGAGTCTATATTTCCACATTCTCGTGCTTTGTACGATGCAACTGAAATGGAAGAAGAAAGACGACTTTGCTATGTAGGTATGACTCGTGCTAAGGAAGAGCTCTATCTTATTGCAGCAGGCTCCCGCCTGCTTTACGGCACACGACTTTACAACCCACCATCGCGGTTTATTACAGATGTAGATGCAGCCAACGTGCCAAGTTCACCTTCATTTTTAGAAAGAGAAGCGACTATAGTTATGGACGAAGAAGCAATTGATTTAAATCTCGGCGATACTGTAAAGCATGATGTTTTTGGCAAAGGGAAGGTTGTGAATGTTGACGGTCAGACTATTAGTGTTTCATTTGCAAACGGAACCAAAAAATTAAATGCCGCCTTTGCCCGGCTGCAAAAAATATAAAACTTTTCCACATATAAGTGATGATTTATGATAAAATGGGTCTTGAAACCTCGCGTGAGGAATCAACAATTATTTATGAGTTTAACCCTTGTTAAGTCCAATAAAAAAATATGGAGTTTTGCCGCGGCAATCGCGCTAGCTCTCTTAACATTATTGCTAATTTTTTCCATCAAAACTGCACAAGCTGCCGACCCTAGTGAAAAAGTTATTACCATTCACGACCGAGACACTGACACGAGCATAATAACTCGTAGCTCGACAGTCGGACAAGCACTTAAGCAAGCAAAAATTAAAACAGGTCCATATGACAATGTAGACCCTAGTCTCGATACAAAGCTGGCCGATAACGCGTACCATATAAACGTCTATAGAGCACAGCCAGTCATGGTAGTAGACGGTGTGACTAAAAAAATTGCTATGACTGCGTTCGAGACACCATCGCAAATTGCTAAAGATGCAGGATTGCCTCTGTATGACGAAGATGAAACAACATTAACTCGCAGTACCGACGTGCTAAAGTCGGACGGTGCGGGCTTAATTCTTACTATAGATCGAGCTACACGATTTACACTAGTGCTTTACGGAAAAGCAATCGACACAGGTACGCAGGCTAACACAGTAAATGGCATGATGAAAGAAAAAGGCATAAAACTCAGTCAAGATGACACAGTTTCGCTTCTCCCAACCACGCCTATTTCAGCTGGAATGAGAATCGAGATTTGGCGAAATGGAAAACAAACGGTTAGCCTTGAAGAGTCCATTGCTTTCCCTGTCCAGCAAATCCAAGATACCAACCAACCTATCGGATACAAGCAAATTAAAACAGCCGGAACTTTAGGTAAGAAGGTTGTGACATATGAAATCGAAATGCGAAACGGTCAGGAAGTAGCGAGGCGTGAGATACAAAGTGTCCAGACACTTGCCGCACAACAACAAGTAGAAATTGTTGGTGCAAAACCAAGCTTTAGTGGTGACTTTGCAGCTGCATTGGCAAAACTAAGAAGTTGTGAAGGTGGCTACACAAGCGTTAATGTTTCCGGTGGGTATTACGGAGCCTACCAATTTAATCAAAGCGCTTGGAACGCCAATGCACCCGCAGGATATGCAGGAATGTTACCTACTCAAGCCCCACCGGCCGTACAAGACCAAGCTGCTCGTAACTACTATGTAAAAAGTGGTTGGCGACCATGGCCGAGCTGTGGCCGTAACTTGCCAGATATCTATCGCTAATGCCAGACAAATCTCTCGGCCAACACTGGCTTAAAAATCGTGAAATACTAGAGCATATCGCGCAGTTCGCTGAACTGACAAATGAAGATACGGTATTAGAGATTGGTCCTGGGCCAGGTACTCTCACGAGCGTTCTTTTGTCTCGGGCAAAAACAGTTGTCGCAGTCGAGTTTGACGAAGATCTAGCCAATAAATTACCAAAACAATTTCCAGGCAAAGATCTGCAGGTTGTGCATAGCGATATTTTATCTTACGATCTCAATCAATTGCCAAAAGGCTACAAAGTTGTCGCGAATGTACCGTACTATATAACTAGCAAAATTGTACAACTACTTATGACTGCTGAAAATAAACCAAGTGTTGTGGTCCTATTGGTACAAAAAGAGGTGGCCGAGAGACTGGCTGCTGTTGGTGGTAAACACAGTATCCTTAGTGTCAGTGCACAGCTTTTTGCCAATGTAAGACTTGGTGATAAAGTTCCAGCACATTTTTTCGAACCTGCGCCAAAAGTTGATTCTCAAGTAGTAATCTTGGAGCCTCACGAAGCACCTCTTTTTGAAAACTTCAACCAAAAAGCTTTTTTTCAAGTTGTGAAAGCCGGTTTTTCTGCTAAACGTAAAAAAATTATATCAAGTCTTAGTGCTGGTCTGGCAATAGAAAAAGATCAAGCTCAAAGCATGCTTAGTGAAGTAGGCGTTGATCCGAATCAACGCGCTGAAAATCTCAGCCTTATTGAGTGGTGGAATTTAACTAAGCAGTACATGAAATGATAGCCAAAGACCAACCAACAATATTCGGTTCTCATCTAATTGCGGGCGTATCGTCAGTCCAAGAGGGTAACATCAAAAAATATGGTATGCCAGCTGAACTACAAATAGGTGTAGAGGAAAATCAAAAACAGTTTTTACAAAAACTTTCCATCATACCAGAGCAAACAGTGCTTATAAAACTATCATACGACAAGGAAGATTTTACTACTTATGATACTGTCTCCCAAGTAGACAAGGGTAAGGGCATAGTCAGTGACGATGCACCAATTTCAGACGCTCTAGCCACTAAGGATAAAAATGTTGCACTATTCTTGCCGATCGCTGATTGTGTTGGAGCGATTATTTACGACCCCAAAAAAGAAGTTCTAATGGTTTCTCATCTTGGCCGACATTCTACCGAGCAACACGGTGGAACCAAAAGTGTTCAATATTTAGTAGAACAATTCGGCAGCAACCCATCAGATATATTAGTTTGGTTCAGTCCGTCGCCAAGTGCCGATTCATACCCATTATTTAAATTTGAAAACCGTAGTTTGCACGATGTAAACAAAGAGCACTTCGAAACTGTAGGTGTAAAACCCGAAAATATAGAAATTTGCGATGTTGATACATCTGTCGATACCAACTATTTTTCCTACAGCGAATTTCTCAAAGGTAATAGAGAAGTAGACGGTCGCTTCGCAATTGTCGCTATGATGCGCTAAAATATATCTTAATGGGAAAAAACTTATATATCACGACCGCAATTCCGTATGTTAACGGCACGCCCCATATTGGCAATGCCATGGATTATTTGTTTGCAGATATTTGGGCAAGATACCAAAAGCAGCAAAACCCCGAAAGGCTGTTAAGATTTTCTGCAGGTACAGACGAACACGGCAATAAAATAGCCGCCAAAGCCAAAGAGCAAAACCTAGACCCTAAAACATATACCGACAATCAATACAAAGCCTTCGCTGATTTAATGAAAAAAATTGGCGCAAGCTACACAGACTTTGTTCGTACTACCGACCCACATCATGAGCAGGCTGTTCAAGATATCTGGAAAAAGTTGCAACCGCATATATATAAAGGCACTTACGAAGGTTGGTATTGTGTTGGTCACGAGGCATTTTTTACAGAAAAAGAAGTGACCGAGACCAACGGCACCTGTCCGGATCACCAAACACCTTACGAGAAATTATCTGAGGAAAACTACTATTTCAAGATGAGCGAGTTTGGTGAAAGAATCAAACAAGCGATTGAAAATAAAAAAATGATAATTGAGCCAGAATTTCGTCAAAAAGAGATTTTAAATCTAATCAATGATGGACTAAAAGACGTTAGTATATCTCGGCCGAGAAAAAGCCTCAGTTGGGGAGTTCCAGTACCAGACGACCCGGATCAGGTGATATACGTTTGGATAGACGCTTTGCCAAACTATTTGACAGTTATAGGTTACCCAGACAAAGAAGAGTGGAAAGAATACTGGCCGGCAGAAGTGCAAGTTATTGGTAAAGATATTTTACGTTTCCACGCTGCTATTTGGCCAGCAATTTTAATTGCACTTGATTTGCCTCTGCCAAAAAAACTACTAGTCCATGGTTTTGTAAATGTAGGTGGCGCAAAAATAAGCAAAACCGTTGGCAACGTCATAGACCCAAATGAAATTATTGACGAATATGGGGTTGATGCATTTCGCTACTTCTTCTCACGTCACATTCCAACGCTTGATGACGGAGACTTTACTTGGGAGATGTTTGAAAACGCCTACAATAACGAACTTGCAAATGAACTAGGTAATCTTATTCAACGTGTTGGTAGCATGGTAAACCGTTATCAAAGCGGAGTCATAGGTGACCATCCAAAGCCAGAGCATGACATAAATAGATATCGAGAACATATGAAAGACTTTAAATTCAACAGAGCGATGGAAGAAGTCTGGAGTATGGTACGTGAGCTAAATGTTTATATAGAAAATGTTAAGCCCTGGCAAGTAGCCAAAAATGCCGAGCAAGATCCCGAAGAAAAAGAACATCTAGATGCAATTTTGGCTTATGCAAGTGGTAGCTTGCTGCAGATTGCAGATTTATTGGTTCCGTTTTTACCAACAACCGCAAAAACAATTCACGAAATATTTGGATCGGGTGTTATAAAATTACCCGATTCGGTACTTTTTCCAAAAGTACACAACCATACAGAGCAGACTAGGCAGTAGTTTCTTTTTCTAGCTGCTCGATAATTTTAGGTATTGGGGCTAGAAATGCTCGAATTTCCTTTAACTGAGCCTGATTTACTGCAGGTTCATTGTCGACACGAAGTTCACCGTTAAAAATACTAATATAAATTGATGCTTTAGACATTTCGGCAATTGCCTCCATACCTTGGAACAAACTCATACTAGTGTCGTCCGCTACGTCTTCACGAGCACTTTCAAAAAAGCTATCGTAAAAACTTATACCAAACCCTGTCTCATCGACTTCAATTGTTTCGATGCCATCTTGACCAGTTATCTGCATATATAACTCTGAAATCTTATCATCAATAGCCCAGCACGCATGATCGTACTTACTAACATACTCGTTATTTTGCATATCTTCTTCGTCAAGCATTCTTTTGAAAATATTGCCTATTTTTTCTAACTTTTCTTGGTCTTCTAGTATTGTTAGAATTGTATCGTCGGGATACAGACGATGTGCAATTGCCTCTGCCCAAGTTTTTCGATAAACATCATCTTCATTTGTCGGTTCCAAATTAAAAACGTCGCGTGCCAATTCGGCACATTTAGCATCGTCGAGTATTTTGAGCTCTTGAGCGGTTCCTTCGTCTAGGCCTTCAAAAAAACTTCCAGAACTAAACCGAGCAGCCATAAAGTCTTTTGCCCGCTGATAGGTGGTTTCACCGATAGCAGCTTTAACTAGTGTTTGTTTTACAGTATTTAGCTCATGCATAAGCATTTTAGACTCAACTAAAACATCCTGAATCTCTTCAGCTAGCATATCGGTGGCGGGGGAGTGTTCCATATGACTATATTATAACACAAACAACACCTATAATCAAGAGTATATAATGGTTTAACAATGAAACTAATCGATACACACTGCCATATACATTCATCTGATTATAAGCTTGATGCCGACGAAGTCTACGGGCGTGCACTAGAAAAAGGTGTTTTTAAGATGATTTGTGTTGGCACTAGTGTTGAAGATTCACGGTTGGCGGTAGATTTTGCAATCGGTCATAATAATGTATTTTCCTCTGTTGGCGTACATCCGCACGAAGCAAAGCACGGCCTTGAGGGCATCGATGGGTTATTAAAAGAGAAAAAAGTAGTTGCGATTGGTGAGATTGGATTGGATTATTTTTATAGTCACAGCGAGCACAGCATTCAAATAGATATATTTGAGCAACAATTGCAACTTGCTCAAGACAATGGTTTGCCAGCTATATTTCACGTACGCGAAGCGTTTGATGATTTCTGGCCGGTGCTGAACAATTTTTCCAATATCAAGGGTGTGCTTCATAGCTTTACAGATACTAGTGAAAACCTTGAAAAAGCACTTGGTCTCGGTCTATGTATTGGAGTAAATGGTATAAGCACATTTACGAAAGACACTGATCAACAAGCGATGTTTGCTCGAATTCCACTCGATTCACTACTGTTAGAAACAGATTCTCCTTACTTGACGCCGAAATCAAGACGTGGTAATGTGAATGAGCCTGTGTTTGTGAGAGAGGTAGCGGAGTATATAAGTGCCGTGCAATCAACCCCTGTTGATGAGCTAGCTGCCCGTACAACTCGCAACGCGACAAATCTATTTCATATTTAAATTTTTTAAATACAATTCAAACACAAAAAGTCTCTATAAAATTGCAAAAATAATAATAAATATTACGCATGGAGGCGTTTTTAATGGTTATTTATCCACCAAACAACAGTCGTGCAAGGTTTGAACAACCAAAGTGGGCAAATCAAACGACTGAACAGCAGCAATGGGAGCAGAACACTACAAGTTCACTGCCATCTAAATTTGATCAATCAACTGGCTATGACTATAAGCCGTCTTTTGAGAATAGTAACTCAACAATACCTGGTGAGCTAACCTATACTTCTCATGAGATACCGGAATTTGCCGTCGAAGCTGCACAAGACAAAGCTCAAGTAAAACTCATTATTGCAAACACAGAGTCTATCTGTGCTTGGCGTACACTAGCTCAAAGTCAATAAAGAAGTTATTATTGCTATATGCCAACTTTACTGCAACAAGCAATGACACTTTTGGTCGGAGATCAGCCTAAAAGATCGTCTTCACCCAAAAAAACGACAACACGTCCACTAAAAAAGCTGACTGACCGTCAGCTTATTAAGCTTGAGTCTGAAATTGGTCGGACGTTGTTTGGTGAAATCCCAAATGGTCGTACTCGTGAGTTCTTTTGTCTCGACAATGATACCTGGATTTGGCATGAAGAATGGAAGGATGATTCCGGACAGCAAAAAAGCCAGACAGTTCGTTACGAAGTGCATCCAAACGGTATTTTAAAAGTTGAAGACGGTGGTAAAAATTATAATTTTTTGAAAGGTCAGGAGCTTATGAATCTTGCTCTTGCTACGCGTATGTATCATGAGCGAGTGATGCGAGAGCTATACAAGAGAGATCCAAAGACCGGAGCACTGCTCACAAACGAGCCAAGCACCATACCTCAAGTTGTCCATGAGTAAAAAAACTATATATCTAGACTATGCGGCGGCTACGCCACTTGACGGCGAAGTCTTTAGAGTTATGCAGCCGTATGGGGCTGATTTTTTTTATAACCCTTCAGCACCATATCAGCCCGCTAGAGAGGTTCGGGGGGATATTGAATCAGCCCGCAGTTCGGTAGCACGTATATTGGGCGCAAAACCGACCGAGATAATTTTCACCGCCGGTGCAACCGAATCTATCAATCTAGCTTTTACAATTGGTGGCCATATTGTAACTAGTGCAGTTGAGCATGCTGCTGTAATTTCTGCTGCCAGACAGTACGACCATTCACTTGTTGGGGTTGATAAAAATGGTCTCATAAAACTTGCCGAACTTGAAAAGCTTATTCGTGACGAGACAACTCTTATAAGTGTAGGTTTGGTCAACAACGAAACGGGGGTTGTGCAACCACTCGGTGAGATAGTAAAAATAATAGAAAAAGTCCGTGCAAAACGAGCACAAAAAAATAAATCTACACCATTGTTTTTACATACAGACGCATCTCAGGCCGGAGGAGTCCTAGACCTTAATGTTGCAAGACTTGGGGTAGACCTACTTACCTTAAATGGCTCAAAGATGTATGGCCCAAAACAGACAGGCGTATTGTATGTTGGTAGTTCGATAAGTCTACATCCAATCGTTCACGGTGGAGGACAAGAAAGAGGTCTTCGCTCGGGTACAGAAAATGTTGCTGGAATAATTGGTTTTGCAAAAGCTTTTGAAATTGCTCAAAAGAAACGAAAAACAGAGGTTGAGCGAATCCATAGTCTCCGTCAGCAAATGATAGATTTACTTCAATCTGAATTTGATGACATTTTGATTTTAAACAAGCCAAAGCATCAAGCGCCCCATATTTTAACAATTGCATGGCGCGATCTTGATGCAGAGAGGGCTTTATTTGCTCTAGAGACTGATAATATTTTAGTTGCAACTGGTTCTGCATGTGCAGCCAACAAAGACAGCCGCTCCCACGTTCTTGTTGCACTGGGGCTCAAGCCAGATGTTATTGACGGCTCTTTACGACTTTCTTTTGGTCGTCAAACAACCAGCAAAGAAATTGCACAAGCTGGTAAAATAATAAGCATGATAATTAAGCGAGAACTCAAACGTGGCAAATAACTCAAGCGGTGGATTTGGTGCTGCTCATTTTGTGGGTGGTTTTGTGCTTATATTTGTCGTACTTTTTTTTGTTTTACTTCCATATTATCTAGGGCCAAACGACCTCCAACCGTGCGGTGAAAAGCCCGACAACAATCATCTAAGCTCAGTATGTCACCAGAGTGACGCCATTGTTTCTATAAGTGGCGGTGACACCAGAGCTCGTACCGAAGAGGCTATAAAGCTATACAAAAATGGCTGGGCAACTAAGCTTATATTTTCAGGTGCTGCTCAAGACAAAACCGGTCCTAGCAATGCAGAGGCTATGAAAAAGCAGGCAATTTCAGAAGGTGTACCAGGTACCGATATTTTACTTGAAGAAAATGCAGTAAATACACAAGAAAATGCAGCCAATACGCAGGCGTTAATACAAAACAACAATCTTCATAGTATTATTTTAGTAACATCAGCTTATCACCAAAAGCGAGCAAGTCTGGAGTTTCAAAAACGAGCAGGTAACACTGTTGAAGTTATTAACCACCCAGTTGCTCATGACAAGCAATGGCAGCAAAACTGGTATCTTACACCTTCTGGTCTATGGCTATCTGTGAGCGAACTGGTGAAGGTCATTGGATTTTACACAAGTGGCAGCTAAAAAAGTATATGTAGGTATGAGTGGCGGTGTCGATAGTAGTTTGACGGCTGCACTTTTAGTTGAGCAAGGATACGATGTCACTGGTATTTACATGAAAAACTGGACTCAAGATTTGCCAGGTATGAAATGTCCATGGGCTGACGATTTAGCAGATGCAAAACGCGTAGCCGTGCAACTTGGCATAGATTTTAAAGTGTTTGATTTTCAAAAAGAATATAAACAAAAAGTAGTCGACTATATGATAGAAGAATACAAAGCTGGCCGTACCCCAAACCCAGACATCATGTGCAATCAAGAGGTAAAATTCAAACTGTTTCTTGGTGCTGCCGTTGAAGACGGTGCCGATATGATAGCGACTGGTCATTACGCTAGGACTGAAAATGGTGTATTGAAACGCGCAGTTGACGACAACAAAGATCAAACATATTTTTTATATAGGATTACTCATAGTGCTTTGCAAAAAACTATATTCCCACTAGGGGATATGAAAAAAGATGAAGTTCGTGTGCAAGCCAAAAAACGTGGCTTATTCACGGCTACCAAAAAAGAAAGTATGGGAATATGTTTCGTTGGATCGGTTGGAATACGTGAATTTTTAAGTCAATACGTTAAAACAAAATCCGGACCTATCATTGATGCGCAAACTCAAAAAGAGGTTGGGCAACACGATGGTGCTATTTTCTTCACACTTGGACAGCGCCATGGTCTGAACGTGGGCGGAGGACTCCCATATTACGTAGTTGGAAAAAGCATGAAGAAAAATGAGGTGTATGTTACTCGCGATCTTAATGATGGTGAATTATGGCGTAGTGAAGTTAAGCTTTCAGATATACATTGGATCAAAAACAAGCCGTCTGATGGTAAAAAATTACAAGTTCGCATGCG
>CAYGHK010000010.1:0-1252 GCA_964349645.1 uncultured Candidatus Saccharibacteria bacterium
ACACCGGCCAATCTAAAGTACGCACGCACCTGCTTGATTTGTTTTTTGTCCATAGTAGTTACTTACACCTCATATACTTTCATCATTATACACCCACAAAACGAATCGCTACAGACAAATGCTATACTGAAAATATGAAAGAGCTGATATTGAACATTGGAATTGGCTTGGCAATTGTTTTGCTATGTATGTTTTTGTCATATGCCGTAGGTTTGGCAAAGGTTTTCAAAAAACTCGGACAACCAAGATGGAGGGCGTTCATACCAGTATTTGGCTTTATGACTTTGCTCAAGGGATTGAACCTACCGAGGCGCTGGTTTTTCATGGCTCTCATACCCTACGTTGGCACAATATATTCGCTCGCAACCGCCCAGCGACTAGGTAGGGCATTTGACAAAAAAATGCCATTTTCTATGATATGGCTTACCTACGGGGCGGCATTTGGGATGCCTGTGATTGGCTTTTCAAAAAAACAACCCAACCTAAACGTGCTCGATGAACCAACTCCAAATATAAAAGAGTTTGAAAAGACCATAAAAGAGTTCAGGAAGAAAAAATCAAAAAGTAAAGTTTAGACGTTCGGTTATTCTGGTAAGTTTCTAGATAGTGCATAGGCCGCAACAGCAGCTACAAAGACAAAGAACATAGCTTCTTTTAGAGCTTTGACTTGGGAATCTTGATATGTGTGACTTATTTCGTCCGCTGCTTGCTGACTGCCGCCTTTTGACAATACAAACTCCTTTGCCTGAGCTGTAGAAACAATCTGCACACCCTTCTCTGACTGTGCCGTTACTTGGCTTTTTACACTATCGGATAAATTCGGATTGTCGTTGATTGCATCTGTAAATCCAGATGTAAGTGTGAGCATAAAAACCGAACCAACCAACGCCGTACCTAGTGATGTACCCATATTTTGATAAGTTCCCTGCAAGCCGCCGACTTCGGCTGTATCGTCTTTTTTGACTGCAGACATATTGACATTACCTAGTTGCGAAGCCAATAGCCCAAACCCGGCGCCAATCACAAACATACCAGCCCAGAAAAGATTGTTGCGTAGCTCCGGCTCGATAGATCCAAGAACTAGCAGCGCACCAAGTGCCATTGCCAACTGCCCCCAGCGCACTATGCGCTTGGCAGATTGTTTTGACGATTGTCGTGAACCAATAACCGAAAACAGTATCAATCCAATTGAGAGTGGTATCAATTTTATACCAGTTTCTAGAGCATCGTTACCTAGAATTGTTTGCAAGTA
>CAYGHK010000010.1:1352-5063 GCA_964349645.1 uncultured Candidatus Saccharibacteria bacterium
CCTAGTATTGAAAAAGCAACTACACGGTCTTTGCCTTTGTAGTTGATAGCCGCCAATGCCGCGATCGCAGGTATAACTAATATTGCGCCCAAACCTTCGACTAGCGACCAGCCGAACAATAGGGTTACAAGATTCGGGCTCAGCGCAGTGATCAGCGAACCAACACCATATATGATAGACCCGATTTTAAAAGCTCGACTTCTGCCCCATATATCGCCCAACTTGCCGCCAGTTAGCATGAGTGCAGCCATGGTCAAAGCATAGAATGTGATTGCGGCCTGCATACCAGAAATTGTTGTGCCCAAATCTGAGGCAACAGTAGAAATAGAAACATTCATGACAGTGCTATCAAGTATCATCACAAACTGCGACAATGCCAGAATGACAATTACAGACCATTTCTTCATAACAATTCCAGTATAGCACTTGTCTTGCTACTTCTGTTTTGCTATGCACAATGCATTTGCTACCACAGGTGCACTGAGTTAGAATAATATGATAGGTATTCTAGATTTTAGAAATAGACTGCGGGGTGAATATAATAGGTAAAAACAGGGAATATGCAGCGAATTTTCGGCTAAAAAAGCTGCTTGTGTTTGCTGCAATCTTTTTTGTGGCGTTTCTGGGTGTATACCTATTGCAAAGAACTGTTTTCGCCGCCAGCAAAACTATCACATATGGGCCAATTGGATATGATATTACCAACAAAGCGCTAAATAGTTCATTGGCACTAGAATCTGCCCGAGAGACTTCACCGACTGATATGGTATTCAATGACGATGGCACCAAAATGTTCGTAATTGGAACGAGCCATGACGGAGTATACGAATATAGCCTATTAACCGCCTATGATACAGCAACCGCCAGCTTTGATCAGTTTTATTCTACCAGTAGTCAAGAAACTACAGCTAACGACATAGCCTTTAACGGCGACGGGACCAGTATGTATGTGGTAGGATCTACCTCTGATAGTGTTCATCAATACGACCTTACTAGCGCGTATGATATATCGACGGCCAGTTTTAGCCAAAGCTTTTCAATATCTACCCAAGAAACACTTGCAGCGGGCATGACATTTAACGATGACGGGTCAAAAATGTACGTCATAGGTACAACGGGTGACGACGTTAACGAATATAACCTGTCTGGCGCGTATGATATATCGACGGCCGTTTATTCAAAGGTTTTTTCTGTAGCAACTCAGGATGGCACACCACAAGATGTAAGTTTTAATGGCGACGGGTCACGAATGTACATAATAGGCAATACGAATGACAAGGTTCACGAATACACACTATCAACCGGCTTTGATGTCGCAACCGCCGTTCACGCTAACAAATTGGTTTCTAGCCAAGACGGTACGCCTTCGGGTATAGCTTTTAACGATGACGGAACAAAGATGTATATGGTTGGCAACGGCAGCGATAGGGTCAACGAGTACGACCTAGGCACAGCATACGACGTCACCACGGCCACATACTTACAGAACTTTCTAGTCTCGGGCCAAGACGGCATTCCTCAGGACGTAACGTTTAACACCGATGGTACAAAGATGTATATGCTGGGCAGCAGCAGCGACAGGGTCAATGAATATACGCTGTCGACCGGCTTTGATGTTTCAACCGCTGTATATTCTCAGAACCTGGTTGTAACAACAGAGGACACCAACGCGACTGGAATGAGCTTCAACGCAGACGGTACAAAAATGTTCATTGTTGGCAGTACAAATGATAGAGTGTACGAATATACGCTAGGTACTGGATTTGATGTATCGACTGCCAGTTATGTTCAGTACAAGTCGATCGCCACAGAGGAACTAACCGCAACTGATGTCACTTTCAACAGCGACGGGACCGAGATGTACACCATTGGCACGACAGGTGATACGGTTGACCAATATAACTTGTCAACTGGATTTGATGTATCGACCGCCTCGTACGCGCAAAACTTTTCGGTGACTTCACAGGACAGCACACCACAAGACGTTCTATTTAAACCAGATGGCACTAGGATGTACATGGTTGGCATTTCAAACGATAGGGTATATCAGTATAAGCTGTCGACCGGTTTTGATGTATCGACTGCTACCATGCCTGCGTTCTCTTTCGCATCACAAGAGAATTCGCCAATGGGGTTCGCTTTTAATAGCACTGGCTCGAAAATGTATGCTATAGGTACGACCGGCGATGATATTAACGAATACAACTTGTCAACAAACTTTGATGTTACGTCTGCTTCGTACCTGCAGAACTTCTCTGTTGCTACACATAACAATAACTCTCACGGTACAACACTCAGTAGTGATGGCACAAAGATGTTCGTCATCGACAACGCATATGACAAGGTTATGCAGTACAATCTGGCGACGGCCTATGACGTCGGAACTGGAACTCTCGCTCAAAGCTATTCGATAGCCTCGAAAGAACTGCTAGCCTCGGGAGTTGTCTTTAATACCGAGGGTACTAAGATGTATATCACCGGCATCAATAGCGACAGCGTGCATCAATACAATCTGTCTAGCGCGTTTGATATATCCACGGCCAGTTTTTCGCAAAGCTTTTCAGTAGCTGCCCAAGAAACCAGCCCAAGCGATGTAGCAATCAGCAACGATGGCACAAAAATGTTCGTCATAGGGCAAAGCTCCGATAATGTGAATCAATATACCTTGCCTAGCCCCTACAACATATCGACAGCAGTTTTTGACCAAAGCGCGTCTGTAGCCGTCCTAGAAATTAATTCGACTGGGTTGGCTTTTAACGAGAATGGCTCGAAGATGTTTGTTGTTGGGACATCTAGTGATTCGGTGTACTACTTCAATCTATCTACCGGCTACGATATCTCAACAGCAACTTATATCGATTCTTCATCCGTTGCCACCGAAAGCCTGAGCCCTCAAAGCGTCACATTCGCCAACCAAGGGAAAGAGCTGTACGTATTTGCTGGTGATTTCGAAGAGGTACTTCAGTATTCAACCGTCGACATAGTAGCCAATGGATTTAATGAAGTGACGGCAAACGACGGGTCAGTCGAAGGAAAGATCTCCTTTAGGTTGACGGGTGACACTTTTCAGGACATCGATAACGACGACATATTAGACGCTGGAAGCGAAGTTACACTGGGTAATATTCCAGCCGGGCTTTCACCCACAATTTCACTGACCGAAGGCGACAGCGTGGGTACTTTAACATTTGGTGGCAATGCCTCAAATCACGAAGATGAAGACGACGTAGCCAATATAACCTTTAACTTTAGTGACAGCGCATTCGTTGGCGAAAATGCTGGATCCGTCACTGGAGCCACCGGACCAGCTAGCTCGGGCTCGGGCATAGATTTTTCTGATACGACGTTTATCGATACTTCTCGCATATCTGTTGATTCTAATGGCGACGAGGCAGCTAGCGGATCGTACGAGCCGTCTATTAGTAATAACGGTCGCTATACAGCATATTATTCAGACGCAACCGATCTGGTTGCTAGTGATACAAACGGAGCAGCTGATGTCTTTTTGTATGATTCGACTACCGAAACAACTACGCGTGTTTCGGTCGGGTCGGGTGGAGCCCAGGCTAATGGTGCTTCATACTCTCCTTCGATAAGTGGCGACGGTAGGTTCGTAGCTTATGCATCCGACTCTACAAACCTGGTGGCCGGCGACACTAACGGAGTAGATGACGTCTTTTTATACGATACCGTGACTGAAACAACTACACG
>CAYGHK010000010.1:5163-16502 GCA_964349645.1 uncultured Candidatus Saccharibacteria bacterium
CAGCAATTAGCGGCGACGGTCAGTACGTTACATACGTGTCCGACGCGGATAACCTGATTGTCAGCGACACGAACTTTACAACAGACGTGTTCTTGTATAACGTCAATACTCAGGCGACCACTCGAGTATCTGTCGTCACCGGCGGAGCTCAGTCGAACGGCAGTTCTCTAAGCCCTAGTATCAGTACCGACGGACGCTATGTCACCTATTATTCGGATGCATCGAACCTTGGCGGTGATACAAATGGCGTATATGACATATTCTTGTTTGACACAAATACCACGATCACAACCATGATTTCGGTCGACTCGAACGGCATACATTCGGACAGTGCATCATATGATCCTGTGATTAGCGACGACGGCAAATATATAGCCTACCAGTCTGACGGAGCCACCCTGGTCAATAACGACTATAACGGCCTGTCTGACATTTATGTGTATGAGGTAGATACTGCCCGTACTATGCGCGCCTCGCTAGATCCAAGTAGAAATGAGGTCTACGACGGCGCATCGTCCAGCGCGACAATCAGCAGTGATGGCAAATACATAGCCTACCAGTCTGGCTCTAGCTCGTTGATACTTGACGACACAAACGCTGTATCAGACATATTTTTGACACATCTTGTCTCGGCAAATAGGTTGAACTACGCGGCCGGTAGCCACGGATCTGTCAGTGGCAACGCAGCCCAAACGGTTCTTTACGGACTGGATGGCACTGCAGTTACCGCCGTTGCCGATAGTGGCTATCATTTCGTGCAGTGGTCGGATGGTTCTACCCAAAATCCACGCATCGACACAGATGTTGTTGCTAATATATCTGTTACGGCAACTTTTGCGACTAATAGCTCTGGGTCTAGTAGTTCTGGCTCGTCTAGCTCAGGCGCTTCTTCTTCATCATCCTCAGATGCAGCTGACTCACCAACCCCCGACACCGATTCTATACCGAATGACATCGAAGACGCTGCGCCGAACGATGGTGACGCAAATAACGACGGCACAAAAGACAGTCAACAAAACAATGTTGCTAGTTTTATAAACAAGGTTACTGGTTCGTACAGCGTTCTAGAGGTTCCCGCAATCTGTACCATACAATCTGTACTAGTGGGGGCAGAGTCACGTAACGAAGTACAAGATCCAGACGCAGCCTACCCTCTTGGTTTAATGAACTTTACCGTAAAATGCGCAGCAGCTGGACAAATTGTACCGATAACGCAGTATTACTACACCAAAACAGATACCGACGAACTGGTGATGCGCAAATACAATGCTGCCAGGCAAACATATCAAAGCCTGCCAAAAGCTACGCTAGACCAAGTCAGCATCAAAGATAGACCTGTTGTTAAGGGACAATACTCAATAGTAGAAGGTGGGCAACTAGACGAAGATGGCCTAATGAATGGTGTTATTGTTGACCCATCTGGACCTGCTCGAGAAAAATCAAACGAGACTGTTGTTGCTAAGAAAGAAAAAGAAGCTCAGTCAAATAGCTATCTTATATACATACTATCGGTAGTTGGTCTTGCAACATTTATTTATGCATACAGGAATAGAGAGAGCATAATAAGGAAACTAAAGCCACGGGTATAAGTAAAATGCAAGGCTCAAAATATGATATTATTGAAACGAACAAGGAGGGATAGTCTTGGCGCACGTAGTTGAGCTAAAAAAAGTTACGAAGTCTTTCGGCAAAAAGGTTGCTGTAAACGACGTTAGTATTTCTATCGATAAAGGCGAGATCTTTGGCTTTTTAGGGCCAAATGGTGCCGGCAAAACAACTACTATAAGATGCTTGATGGACTTTATTCGTCCTACTAGCGGCACCGTGAAATTATTTGGAAAAGAGCTTAGCGATGCAGATAAAACATACAAAAACCGCATAGGCTTCTTGTCGGCCGACAGCATACTATATGGAAATTGGACTGGCCAAGCACATGTAAACTATGTTTCTCGTGTGCGCGGAGTCGAGCAAAATGCCCATGAACTAGCGAAGCAATTTGGCCTAGATCTTAAAGTAAAAGTTGGCCACCTTTCTTCTGGTAACAAGCAAAAACTAGGTGTTATATTAGCGATAATGCACAAGCCAGAGCTGCTAGTTCTAGACGAACCGACCCGTGGCCTCGACCCTATTTTGCAACAAGAAATATACGCGATACTAAAAGATTTCAGAAAAAAAGGTGGCGCTGTCATAATGTCGTCGCACAATTTGAACGAAGTCGAGCAAGTTTGCGACCGCATAGGAATAATAAAAAATGGCAAAATGGTTGCAAGCGAAACCATACAGGGAGTGCGACAAATGAAAATACATATTGTCAAAGCTTCGTTTGGTGGCACATACGACGAAAAAGATTTTAAATTACCAAACGCCGAGATAATAAAAGCTGAAAAGCGCGAGATAGAGCTACACGTAAAAGGAAATCTCAACGCTCTGTTGCAGCGATTGTCGCGATACTCAGTAAGTGATCTCGAGATCACCCACGCAAGTTTAGAAGACGTATTCATGAGGTACTACGAATGAACCGCCAACTATTTGTTAGCATGTACAAAGAGCTACGCCAACGTCGCTGGGCAATTTTGGCATACTGCTTAATCGCGCTTGCTTTCATATGGATGTACATGGCGATATTCCCAAGCTTCCAAAAAGAGTCTGCTAAGTTTAACGAGCTTTTAGATGCGTATCCAAAAGCACTGCTAGAAGCATTTAATATAAAAGATCTACAGATCAGTACAGTTGAAGGCTACATAGCAGCAGAGCATTTTAGTTTCGTGTGGCCAATAATGGTCATACTACTGATGCTTTCTATGGCTGGGCAAGCTATTGCGGGAGAAATTGAACGCGGAACTATGGCCATAATGTTGTCGCTGCCAATATCGCGAATAAAGATATTCTTTTCAAAATATTTGGCAGGAATTGTAATGTTATCCGTTTTTTGTGTATTTTCGATTTTATCTATTTTTCCACTAGCAAGCATGATAGGCCTAGATGTAAAAACTGAAAATATTTGGCTAGTAGCCTTCGTCAGCTTTTTGTTCGGTTGGGCTATACTATCGGCCGGTATGATGGTGTCGAGCTTTGCCAAAGAACGTAGCACAGTGTATTTCACAATTGGCGGTGGCTTGCTGGTTATGTACGTTTTCAATATAGTTTCGGGTCTTGTAGAATCTGCCGAAAAATTACAGTACGCCTCTATTTTTTACTACTACACTCCAAGTGACGCGATAGTAAAGGGAGATGTCGATGCTTTACCTATAATTGTAATGAGCGTTTCAGCTATTGTGTGTACGGCTATTGGTGCTGTCGCTTTTGTTCGTCGTGATATATCTGTTTAGTCGCTTTTAAAGACCGCGTTTTTTCTTAATAGCTTCGAGTACAAATGGTGAAACATATTGCCCCACTATTTGCTCCCAATTTTCTGGGCCAACCAAACCCTTAACGAGGCTTGAGCTAATTACTGCTAATTCTGAAGGGCAAGCGACATAGGTTGTAGTAATTTCTGGTGCAATATCGCGATTAACCGCGGCTATGGTAAGTTCCATTTTGAGATCTTCGGGCGAACGTAGACCCCTTAAAAGCGCGTTACCCTCTATCTCTCGCGCATAGTCTACTAAATATTTTCCCTCAAACTGACCTACAGAAACATTCCCCAAGTGCCGCACTGAATGCTCTAGCATTTCTATACGTTCTTCTACTGTAAAGAGTGGTTTTTTGTCCGGATTTACACCAATCGCAACGTGCAACTCCGGAAATAGTCGAGAGCCTTGCTCAATAACCCAAGTGTGACCGTTTGTAGGTGGATCGAAAGAACCAGCGTACAACGCACGTCGATGCTGACCACCCACCAAGTTGCCTGATTCTTGATTTGCCATATTTTAGATCTCTTTTCAAACAATATTATAACATCATAATTAACAACTATCTGATTTTTAACCAGTTGTCTGTTAAAATGTTTATAAATGACAGCCCAGGAAATACGTTCAAAATATATACAATTCTTTGAGTCGAAGCAGCACAAAGTTATTCCTCGTGCTAGCTTGTATTTATCTGGCGACCCAACGACACTTTTTACAGGTAGTGGCATGCAGCCGCTTATCCCCTATTTACTGGGCGACGACCACCCGGATGGTTTGCGCTTAGTAAACAGTCAAACTTGTTTTCGTGGTCAAGACATCGAGGAAGTAGGTGACAATCGCCACACAACTTTTTTTGAAATGTTGGGCAACTGGAGCTTGGGTGACTATGGTAAAAAAGAACAGATCGCTTGGCTATTTGAATTTTTGGTAGACGTTGTTGGTTTAGATCCAAGCAAACTGTATGTTTCATGTTTTATCGGCAGTGAAAAAGACGGCATACCGCGTGATGATGAAGCTGCAAATATTTGGCAGGAACTCTTTAAGTCTAAAGGCGTAGATGCCGAAATCGTAGAAATTGGCAGCGCCAAAACCGGTGACGAAAAAGGCATGGGCAACGGCCGAATATTTTTCTATGACGACGGCGAAAACTGGTGGTCACGAAACGGCGGACTAGAAACAACTCCAATCGGTGACCCATGTGGTCCAGACAGCGAAGTGTTTTACGACTTTGGCGATGACAACCATGACGAAAGCTACGGACAGCCACACCCAGCCAGCGACAGCGGACGTTTCATGGAAATCGGCAACCAAGTCTTTATGGAGTACCGCCGAACAGAAAATGGCTTTGAACCGTTAGAGAAAAAGAATGTCGATTTTGGTGGTGGGCTAGAACGAATTGCGGCAGCCGCAATCGACAACCCTGATGTATTTGAAATTAGCTTACTGAAACCAATCATTGAAAAGCTGCAAGATCTTTCTGGTAAAAAATACGATGAAAATCTAGAGAGTATGCGAGTAATCGCCGATCACCTTCGTGGTGCGACTTTCCTAGCGGTTGATGGCGTCACACCTAGCAATAAAGAGCAGGGCTACGTAATGCGACGTCTAATCCGTCGCGCAATGGTAAAAGCTCACGATCTAGGGATCGAACAGAATTTCCTACAAGAAATTGTGCCTGTGATTGCAGATTTGTATCACGATGATTTTCCGGAAGTCGCTGAAAATCGAGTGAAAATAATCGAGACACTTGTGAAAGAAGAAAAAGCTTTTCGTCAAACTCTGCGTAAAGGCATGCGTGAATTTGAAAAGCTTTACGGAGCAAGATGGGATCATGCAAAGTGGGATGAAGCACTATGGGATCAGCCTGATAGACCTGTAACAGGTGAAATTCTATTTTTACTTTACGATACATACGGCTTTCCACTTGAATTAGCCAAGGAGGAAGCTAATAAGCACAAGCTCAATTTAGATGAGAAAGCTGATGAAGTATTTGTGAAGCTAATGCAAGAACAACGTGAGCGTAGCCAAACCGCTCAAAAAGGTACATTCAAAGGCGGACTCGCCGATCATTCTGATGAGACCAAAAAACTCCACACCGCAACGCACCTAATGTACGAAGCACTTCGCCGAGTGTTGGGGGATCACGTGGTGCAACGTGGATCTAACGTCACAGCCGAACGAACGCGCTTTGACTTCAGCAACGACGGCAAAGTAACACGTGAACAGCTGGACGAAGTCGAAAAGATTGTTAATGAGCAAATAGAAAAAGACCTGACGGTTACTTTTGCCGAATACCCTACAGATGAGGCTTTCAAGATGGGTGCCAAAGGTGCTTTTGGCGACAAATACGGTGACAGTGTGAAAGTCTACACTATGAAAGCTGACAATGAAGAGCCTTTCAGCATAGAAATCTGTGGCGGACCACATGTTGAACACACAGGACAACTGGGTGAGGGCGACAAGCACTTCAAAATCACCAAAGAAGAAGCCAGCTCTGCCGGCGTTCGTCGTATTAAAGCGATCCTAGCTTAGATTATTCCTCTACGTCGCCGACTTGGTATCTTTTTGGGTTTAGACGCTGAACTTCATCTCCATACTTCTCTACATCTGGATCTACCTGATCTACCCCGTGCACATTGTCCGGACCAGCCGCACATGTTCTCTGCAAAAGCCACTCGTACGATACATGCCCTTCTTCATCGAGCTGTGCACTAGGCTCTGGCTGTGCCTCAAGCTCCACGAGCATTTCATATGCCGCTCGAGAAATCCATTGTGCAGTTCGATATTTTGGTTCAACAATCTGAGGCAGTTGCGCATCTATATGATCGTAAAAACCGTGCTGCAATTTGTTGCGAACATAAGACAACGTACTTATACCTGTGTCCATAGTGTCAACAACATCCATATAACCTGTTTTTGCATCTATGCGTGGCACTTCGAAAGGAACGGCGCTTCCTTCTTTAAGCTGAATAAAGTTACAGACTACTTCTTTAAGAAACGGCCTGGCGTCTTCATGAACAATTTCAAAAAGTATAATCTTTTTTAGTTTTTTAATTTCACGCTGCTCTTCATTGTCATTCGAAGAAACCTTTATTTTGCTAAGGTAGTCATTTATAAATGCATTCGATTCATTGATCATTTGCTCTTTATTTTTTCCATATTTTTCACTATCGTTATCTTCCATCATCATTCTCCAGGAGTGATTACAATCGTGCATGAAAAATTCTTCTGGAGATTGTTCAAATTCGTCGACATATAAAAAGTCGTGAGAAATACCAATGAAACGAATCGGTACACCACGCACCCTCATAAGATCGGTTGCCGAAAGTGCCTCGTATGTAGGAATAATTATTTCGTGTGGCACCATATTTATGAATTGATCATATCGATATTTATATCTGTACATATGATAAGAAGCATTCGGAGTTGAAGCAGGGTTGTGTTCGATAATTTTGTCTTTTGGTAAATCATCATAGAAGCCCTTTTTTTGACGGGCAACGAGATCAAAAAAAGCTACGGCTTCGGCAATAGCGCGTAGGGTAGAGTGATAGGGGCAAAAAGTCCGGTTTTTTAAACAAACATGTCTAAGTGAAATAGCTGCCTTGTCACGAAAGCCAGCTAAAACAGGTATTTTTTCACAAAGCTCATTGATGTCTTCTCGAAATATATCCGTAAGCAGCCTGTCGACAACTGGAAAAAGTTCTGGAAAAGAAGTTTCTGGTGAATTGTTCGCTTGGTCAAACCGTGTTTTTAATTTTTTGTACGAATCAAGTGGGTCTTTTATGAGCGAACGAACAAAATCTCGCTCTTTCATTTCCCTTTCTTTATCTACTGAAGTTTGAGAAGTTATGAAGGCAACAATTTCTCTATGATGGCCAAAGGCAAAACCGCCCGAAATCTCCTGGCTCGACATAATCGCCTGTTTGTCTCTCCATACAAAATGACCTACAGGTTCGCCCTCAATTTCGCACTTAAAACCAACTGTATCGACAATATGCCTAGGGTCAGAAGGTCGAAGAACAGATTTGATATTTTCACTGAAACGATACCCCCCTTCGTCTTCGGCTTGTATGCGCACAACGGGTGTTGGGTTTTCGCCACGAACTAAGAAATATGCCCTACCGTCACTATCTTTTTCCTGACTATAAGTCGCGTTGTCTGATAGTCCGAGTATTTTTTCTCCTGCAACTCTAAGTGCAGCGAACTGATGGGGTGAAAGCCCTAATGTGTTATCTTCGTCTTCATCTTTTACAATCCCACCCGGCAAGGCAAGTCCAAGTGGGTAGTACCCACGTTCTATACAAAGGACTTCTTTATTTATTTCTTCCTTTGAGTCGCTTTTGGAAACTACAAGATCTATGGTCTTCACGGGCACAAGCAAGTTTTCAACGTATTTTTTTGATTTTTCGGTAAGCTGCTCGTCTTGTAATAATAAATCTGAACAACTTTGTGCATCTGGTGCTGACTGTCCGATATATTCAACTAACGATTGTCGAACTCGCTGTTGCTCTTCCTGATTGTTACGAAGGCGATGGAACCAATAGACCATATACAAAATAGACTGGAGACGAATATCGCCATCGTTTATTTTATTTGAGTCTAGTCCGCTATCTATTGCTAATTTTTTTGCATATTCGTGTATAGAAATAATTTCTTTGTCTAAATCGAGATTATTTTTAGTAATGTTTGTGGTTTCTTGCATATCTTAACTTTAGACTATCGGGACTATAAGTCAAAAAATATCCATTTCTAAAATACTTTACAAGTGCATATTAGTTAATGTATAATATACACTAATGGATACATTAGAAAATATTGTTATGATTGGAGACTTTGGCAAAGACCTCGACGACGAGAATGCTTTACTTTATGCGATTGGAGCTCACAGTGCTGGCGAAATAAATCTTGTTGCTGTGGTAGCTAACCTATCCCCTGCCCTACTTCGTGCTCGGATTGCGAGGGGTATGCTGGAATATCTTGGAGTAGATGTACCCGTTGGTGTAGGGGCATCATGTAACGTAGATGATGACACGCAGGAATATGAAGCAAACATACCCTACCTTTCAAAAAATACAAACTTCGAGGATGGACAAAAACTTATAAAAAATACCATGGAAAAAGTACCCGATAAGTCGGTGGTTTTACTACTCAATAGTGGGCTGACAGACGCAGCAGAACTTATGAAAAACAACCCCCTACTTTGCAAACGCAAACTTTCTCGTGTAGCAATAATGGGCGGTGTAGTGTGCGAGGAAGAGCGAATAAAACTAAATGCAAAAGGGCATATGAAACCCGATGACGCTGCGAACAATAGTTTCGATCCTAAATCGGCCGAGTTTGTATACGAATGGCTGCAATCTCAAAATATTCCAATGTCAGTACTTACTCGAAACGCAGCTTATGCGTGTAAATTTGATATAGGTTTTTACGAAAGCTTAGTGAAAGCTGACAACACAATAGGTCGCGGTATAAGAGACAGGCAACGACCAGCAACTGAGCATCTTTGGAAAGCAGCCAATGCACCTTCAGGTTCTGAAACAAGAGGCACACTCCCCGATCGCTGTACAAGAAAATGGTTTGTCGACGCATACCTTGACGGAATAGATCCTGGAAATGTTGAAAATATTTGGGACCCAACTTTAAAAATTGGCACTTTTCAGTACGACCCACTTAATGTAGCAAGCGTGGCTCGCCCCGAACTTTTTGTACCAACTAAAATTACGGTGGATAAAACTGAACACCAAGTAATTGGGTTGAGCTCCTCTGAGTCTGGAATTGCCAATGCGGATAGTCTGCGCAAAGATATTAGCGATAATATTATAAATGCTTTGAAAATCACTACTTCTTAGAATCAACAAACTACCCTATTGTAAAACGTGAGCATTTTTGCTATAATATAGGTATAATCCCAAGTTTGATAACTTGGTGGCCACTACTAAGGTAACGCGAATCTCTGCGCAAACAGAGTGACGACAAGAAAGGCGGTGGGTTCTGAAAATCCCACTAAAGCCACAAGAAGATCGAGTACGTATCACCGTAGGACCAGGCGACAAAGCGTTGTCTGCTGTGTCCGAAGCTCTGCAAGATCGCTCAGTACAGGCATTGGTATCTGTTAAAAAACATTTGCCGATGAAATTTGTAACTGACCAAAAAACTCGCAGGGGCGGAAGTGTTGCGAACCTCGTAATACTCCCCCAAACTTTGACTCGCCTAGAAGGCGGCAGAGGCTGGAGTTTTGAAGGTCAATCAATGCCTGATAGCGACTTCAGCAAAAAGGGTGAACCGAATATTTCAACTCCTGTTAAGGGCTACATCAGCTCTGAAACTGGGGAGGGAAACTTCAGCGCCGTTTTGGGCTAATCACCCAACCCACCGTCGGTTGCAAGGCAGAAATGCCTATGCAACCGACGGTTTTTCACTTTAAAAGTGGTATTTAATCAATTGCAGGCGTAAAATTAAAATATAAATAGGAGGTATTATGGCAAAGAAAGAAGTTATCAACCAAAACGGTGCAACCGGCGGTGTGTATTTTGCTGCGTATTTGGGCGCAGTTGTATATTTTATCAACCAAGCAAATGGCTTTTGGGAAGTTGTTTGGGCATTCTTCCAAGCACTAGTCTGGCCAGCATTTTTGGTCTATGGCGCGTTTAGCGCAATGAATATATAGACAATTACAAGCTGTTAGTTTTTTTTAAATTCTTGAATATATTTGATTATAAAAAATTAGCTCTCGTGAAACTCTTTCGAGTTTCACGAGAGCTATAGGCCTTACAACCCCCTGCGACGAAGCTTGTCCTTTTCGATAGAAGCCTCAAGGTCTGGAATAAGTATGGCGCGAGCTCGGTGGTTCGCGTATGCATATTCCCTGTGAGACAACCCTGTGCTGTGTCGTCTGAACTGCTTGTTCGGCAATGCGCTTTTGAATATTTCTGGTGATTTTGTCACCAAATATTTCAGACACGCTTTGCGTCGACCGCGAGCGTTCATCCTACCCCTCTCTGTCTAAATGTGCTACCACGATAGCCTCGTAGCTGGTGATAGTTCGAAAAATTATTCAAAACTCTGAACAGTTATATATAATATCATAATTATTATAAATTAGCAAATTACGGATTTGGCTGATTGCGTGGCCTACCGGCTTTGTGTAACAATGAAGATATAAATGTATAAGGAGATTTATTATGAGTAATGTAAATGTAGAGCCGTATCTGTTTTTCAAAGGAAATGCACGTGAAGCAATGGATTTTTATAAAAATATTTTTGGTGGTGAAATCGAAGGCATGACATATACTGCATCAAACATTCCAGCCCCAGAAGGACTTAGTGGGGATAGCTGGATGCACATGAGTCTCAATGGTGGTGATGTTAATTTGATGGCAAGTGACACTGCTGAAGCCAGTGAAAAATCCGCAAAAGTCAGCATTTCACTAGGTGGAGATGACGAAGAGAAACTAACACGCTTTTTCAATGGCCTTAGTGAAGGTGTTGAGGTGCAGTACCCACTGAAAAAAGAATTTTGGGGTGACACGTTCGGCTCCCTAACCGACAAATATGGTATCGAGTGGATGGTAAATATTAGCGCAAAGAAAGAGGTCTAAATGAAAGGATTTCACGCTGATATTGAACAAGACACAATCGCAAATGATAATTTTCGCAAAGTAGTCTATACAGGCAAGCATTGCCAACTAGTGCTAATGAGCCTGAAGCCCGGCGAGGATATTGGGCAAGAAATACACAGTGAAAACGATCAGTTTTTTCGCTTCGACGCTGGAAATGGACAAGTGATAATCGACGACAATACATATGAGGTGAGCGACGGAAGTGCTATCATCGTTCCCGCCGGCGCATCGCACAATGTGATCAATACATCACAGACCGAAGCTCTGAAACTTTACACCATTTACTCGCCAGCTCATCACAAAGACGGTATTGAACGCGTGACTAAAGCTGAGGCTGAGGCAAACGAAGAAGATTTCGACGGCGTTACGA
>CAYGHK010000011.1:0-7783 GCA_964349645.1 uncultured Candidatus Saccharibacteria bacterium
TTTCACCATAAGCGCCTTTGTTATATAATGAATGGCAGAAATGGCACTCAACAAACTAAAAAAAACATTCAAACGCGCCAGTGATTCTGACGCTGTTAATCATATCGTTGCACTCGATATAGGTACAGAGTTTGCAAAAGCGCTGATTGCTCGTATTGACGGTGATGAAATGAATGTTGTAGGAGTTGGCAGAGCGCGGCAAGATGTTAGCGACATGCATTCCGGTGCTATATCGGACATCGGTGGCGTGGTGCGCGCTTGTGAAGAGGCGCTTTCAGAGGCTGAAGAACAAGCTGGAGTACAAGCTCGATCAGTGGTAATCGGTATTGCTGGCGAACTTGTAAAAGGTACAACCAATACTATTCGCTACAAAAGACCGCACCCGGACAAAGAGCTCGATATTGCTGAAATGGAATTTATCATCGAAAAAGTACAAGAGAGAGCTCAAGTAAAAGCTCAAAAGCTTGTTGCGTGGGAAACTGGCAATGAAGATGTTGAAGTAAAGTTAGTCAACTCAGCGATTGTTGGCATTCATATCGACGGTTATAAAATCACAAATCCTATTGGTTTTCAGGGTAAAGATGTTTCAATCCAAATTTACACTGCATTTGCGCCAATGGTACATATAGGTGCTCTGGAGCGAACTGCAGCTGAGCTGGATCTTGAACTTATAGCTGTAGCGGCTGAACCTTTCGCAGTAGCTCGTTCGGTGCTTGGCAATGATGCCGGTAGTACATTTTCTGCTATTCTTACCGATGTTGGTGGTGGTACTACCGACATTGCAGTTATAAATGACGGTGGAGTAGAGGGCACAAAGATGTTTGGTATTGGGGGGCGAAGCTTCACTCGTACAATTGCAACCGAGCTAGATCTTGGCTATGACGATGCCGAAAAACTAAAAATCAATGTCGAAGACCCAAATATTAAGGAAAATGTAGCCGAAGAAGTAAACAGGGCAATCGATAAAACGTTGGAAGTTTGGATGGGCGGTGTCGAGCTTGCTTTAGGGGAGTTTGACTCAGTTGACCATTTGCCAAATAAAATACTGCTGTGTGGCGGCGGTAGTTCTCTTAAAAAGCTAGTCGAAGCATTAAATGGCAGTGATTGGTACAAAGATTTACCATTTACTAAAAAGCCTACAGTACATCATATTAGCCCAGAAAATGTCGATGGAATAAAAGATAAGACTGGCCAAATTACAGACCATACGCTGATTACAGCCATGGGGTTACTCAGGGTTGGATATGATACGATGGTAGGTACAAGCGACACAGATACCGTTAAGGATAAGATAAATCGCATATTACGAGTATGAAAAAAGACATCATTTATATTGATACCGAAGATGATATCACCTCAATCATCGAAAAAGTAAAATCTTCAAACGAGAAGATTATTGCTCTTGTGCCACCAAAGCGTGTTGGTGTTTTGCAGAGCGCAGTAAATTTAAAATTGTTGCAAAAGTCCGCCTCCGCCTCTGATAAACGAATCGTACTCATCACAACAAGCAAACCACTAGCTTCGCTTGCTGCTGGAGTCGCCATACCAGTTGCTAAAAACCTACAATCAAAACCAGAGTTGGCAGCTGCGCAAGATCTTCCAGAGGTTGACGATAGCGAAGAAGACGTCATAAATGGCGAAGATTTACCCGTTGGTGAGCTTGAAAAAAGTGCTCCAGTAAAAGACTTAGCTGATGACGAAGAAATAGAGCTTCCTGAAGATCTCAACAAACCAACAGATGGACCGTTTGGCAAACCGAAAAAAACCAAGGGCAAAAAGGGTGGTCCAAATATTCCCAACTTCGATACATTTCGCAAGAAGCTATTTTTAGCAATCGGTGGCGGAGTTCTATTCATAATTTTCCTCATATGGGCAATTTGGTTTGCTCCACACGCAACGGTTAATATAAAAGCGAAAACAACTACCGAAAGTATCAACGCTCCAATTAGCCTTAATGCAAGCGGAACTACCGATGTCGATGCAAAAGTAATCAGACCTACAGTGCAACAAGTTAAAAAAACCAACTCAGTTGACTTTGATGCAACTGGCAAAAAAGACATTGGTGAAAAAGCTACAGGAACAATGCAGCTAACAAGGACATCCGTATCGAGTAACAGGCTTTCTATACCAGCTGGAACTGGTTTTAGTACTGGAAACTTCACATTTACAAGTACCGAAGATGCCTCACTTGATCCAACAACCGTTGGTCCTGGTGGATTTGTCCAAGATACAACAACAGTGAAAGTACAGGCGGCCGCGGTCGGTAGTGACTACAATCTTTCTGCAAGAAGCTATCAACCAACTGTTAGTGGATTTACTGCCCAAGGTAGCAGCATGAGTGGTGGTAGCAAAAGAACCGCTACCGTTGTTTCAGACAGCGATATAGAAACAGCCAAAGCAAAAATTATTGAACAAAATGGTGATGCCGGCAAAAAAGAGCTAGAAGATAAATTTGACGACAAAAAGTACGTAATTATAGATAAAAGTTACAAGGCAGACCCAACTACCACAACTTCATCGCCAGCTAGTGGAGCCGAAGCTTCGAAGGCTAAGCTCACAGTTGAAATTACTTATAGCCTACAGGCACTTTCTAAAGATGATGTAAATGCCGTACTAAACAGCGCTCTAAAAGAAAAGCTTGAAGGACAAAAGAATCAAAAAATTTACGACAACGGTCTTTCTAAATTGCAATTTGGTGATTTTACAGACACTTCGGTAGTCCTCAAGACTACTGGTTATGTTGGGCCTACTATCGATACAAAGAACCTCAAACCTCAGCTGGTAGGAAAGAATTACGAAGACATACGACAAAAAATCAAAGCCATTGAAGGCGTAGAAGATGTTGATACAAAGTTTTTCCCATTCTGGATTTCTTCAGCGCCTGACGAGGGTAAGATAGAAATTAAGTTTGACGTACAAAAAAATGACTGATTCTGGTAGGGCTAACGAAAGTAAATCGATCATCGCTCTTGACGTAGGTGACAAGCGTATCGGTGTTGCTCATGCCGACACCTCAACAAGAATAGCCGTTGCATACACCACCATAGAGGTCGACGGTATAGAGTTCGAAAGGCTTCGTGAGATTATTTCGGAACTAGAACCATCTATTATGGTAGTCGGCTTCCCTCGCAATCAATCAGGAGAAACCACAAAACAGACCGACAAAGTTCGTGCTTTTGCTAGGCAGCTAGAAAGATTTGGCATGGAGATCGTTTTTCAAGATGAGTCACTAACATCTGTTTTGGCAGAGAAATATCTTAAATCTTTAGGTAAGCCATATGCCAAAGCTGAGATAGATGCACACGCAGCCGCCATAATACTCGGCGATTACTTGGAGATAAATTTTGGTGCCTGAGCAAGAAGCACCAATTGAAATAAAAAAACTCCACCAAAAACCTTGGTTCTGGGTTGTGACTATAAGTGGAGTGTTATTGTCGATAGCTATCGTACTTTGCATTTCATTTTTTGTTTGGTATCAGCAAAGCATTCAACCACTCGACTCTGGCAGTAAACAAAATATTCGTTTTGTTATTAAAAAAGGCCAAGGAAATGCAACTATTGCTCAAAATTTAGAAAAAGCCCACATTATTCGTAGCAGTTCGGCTATGGTACTGTATTTGAAACTAACCAATAAGCCGGCAAATTTACAGGCTGGAGCATATGTCATCTCACCGAGCTATAGTCTGCAAAAAATTGTCGATCATCTAGAGAGCGGCAAAACAGACCTTTTCAACGTAACAATTTCGCCAGGTCGTACTCTGGTAGAAATCAAAAAAGATCTAGCCAAGTATGGGTACACTTCGGATGAAGTGGACGCTGCCCTAGAGGCAGACTACCAAAGCCCACTATTGGCAGATAAGCCCGCCGAGGCAGACCTGGAGGGTTACATATTTCCAGAAACCTTTGAAATGTCAGGTGGTGGCGATCTAAAGACCCTGTTCGAGCGTTCATTTGACACGCTATACAGTCGTTTGCAAAAAGATGGGTATATAGAAGCATTCAAAGCGCGTGGGCTAAATATCCACCAAGCGCTGACCTTGGCTTCAATAATACAAAAAGAGGCAAGTGAACCAGCCGATCAACCTCAAATCGCACAAGTTTTCTTTAGTCGAATAGAAAAAGGTATGAAATTAGAATCGGACGTGACCTTTCACTACGGCGCCGAAAAGCTAGGGGTAGAGCCTCGTGTTGACATACAATCTCCATATAACACTCGCCTTGTAGGAGGTTTACCACCTACGCCTATAAGTAATATGAACTATTCCGCGCTTAAAGCAGTTGCAAATCCAGCAAGCGGCGACTATTTGTACTTTATAGCAGGCGATGATCATAAAATATATTACGGCCGCACCCTAGAAGAGCACCAAGAAAACATTGATAAACACTGCAAAAAACTCTGCGGAAACGCTTTTTAAATATACTACGAAATCTATTGACGTATTAGTCAATGATTGCTATACTACTTCTTAGCACATGCAGTTTATGCATTATCTCTACAGGGGTAAATCATGAAACAGTATGGGCCTGCCGGAAATGTCGTACGGGTAAAGTCGATAAACACCCTTTTCTCCCATAGAGAAGTAAGACACAGTATGGTAGCAGTGAAAATAGCAATATATTCACAAGGAGTTGATTATTAGTAATCCAGTCCCGCTTCGTGATGTAAAACATCATGCAGGCTCTAAGTTTAATAAATTACGCTCAAATAAGATCGTTTCCATATCCTGCTACACCCTTATTTTTGGGCTTATTGTAGGTCTTGCATACAGTGGTAGAGACACTGATTCTTTGGTATTGGCCGAAAAGCAAGATCAACAAGTAACAACTTCAGTTACTGACGACAAGCCTTCTATTGACCAAGTTGCAGCAGCCAATTTAGCCGCAAATCTTGCATCTCAGGCAGATCTACCAATAGCAAATAACGTTAATAACCAAGCCATTTCAATTAGCGCCAAAAGCCAACTAGCCCAAACGAGTGACGAAACTATTTCAAAGCCTCAAATCATTGCCTCAAATGTTTCGGCGTCAAAAGCTTTTACAACCTACAAAACCGTACCTGGTGATACAACACCAAGTATTGCTGCAAAATTTAGCTTGAATCCAAATACTATTAAGTGGGCAAACGGACTTGCCGGCGACGCAGTTGAGCCGGGAAGAGACCTGCTTATTCCACCAGTAGACGGTGTAGTTTACTCTGCTCAAGCTGGGGATACTGCAGATTCAATTGCACAGAAATTTCACGGCGATGCGCAAAGAGTTGTTTTGTATAACGACCTAGAGTCTTCTAGCGCGGTAGCTCCTGGTACGCAGATAATTATTCCGGGCGGCTCACCAATAATTGCAGTCGCTTCATCAAGTAGCTCTTCTCGTTCTTCATCAGGTAGCTCCACTATAGCTACGGGTATTTATGCCAGTCTTTCTGGCGGAAATCGATATGATTTTGGTTATTGTACTTGGTATGCATTTAATCGTCGGGCAGCTCTTGGTCGCCCTATAGGTGGCATGTGGGGCAATGCTTCTTCGTGGGCAAGTTTAGCACGAGCTTCTGGATTTTTGGTAAATAACCGAGCTGCTGTAGGTGCGGTAATACAAACTGCCAATGCAGCTGGTGGCTATGGTCACGTTGGAGTTGTTGAAAGTGTAAATCCAGATGGTAGTATTTTGATATCAGAAATGAACTATGCTGGTTGGAACGTTAAAAGTACACGCACAATTGGGGCTGACTCAGTCGGTTCGTATAACTATATTCATTAACAAGTTGCCCCCTTCATTTTTTGGTCAGCAAAAAAAGAAGCAAAAAACTGACCAGACGCTTCAAAAACACGACATTGTATGAAATTATTCTATACATGCGAACTGCGGAACTCGGCTAAAGCCTCAGACAGTCCTCGTTCGGTCAAATAGAATAATTTCATACAATTCGGTTTTCTCAGAAGTCTGGAGCCACATCGCAATGGGGCTGCGCTTGATGAGCATATGAGGCAACCGATAAAAGTAATTATTGACGTTCCTGACGACGCGAGGACTGTTTGAGCTCCGATTTATCGGGGCGAGTTCCACAGTGTCTCAAGAAGGTCTATGATTATTTTTCATCGCGTTGTTGAGTCAGCTCAAAGGTTTTGCCACACTTTATAAAAAGTGTGAAAAGAATTCATAATGGGGCGTAAAGATGAAAGGAGTAGTTTTCTCTGTTAGAATAGGTTATATATGTTTGTTGATACAGCTAAGGTTTTAGTAGTTGCTGGTCGCGGCGGCAACGGCGCGGTTAGTTTTCGTACCGAAAAATATATCGACCATGGTGGACCCGATGGCGGCGATGGCGGTAAGGGAGGTGATGTTATATTTGTTGGTGACGAAAATACTAATACTCTTATAGATTTTCGCTACCACCCAGAGCTTAAAGCTAAACCAGGTCAAAATGGTTCGAAGCGTGATCGTCGCGGTAAAGGCGGTGATCCACTCCGGGTTAAAGTACCGCTCGGTACTATAGTGACTCGTGACAATGTGGTCTTAGCTGATATTATTAAAAACGGCCAAGAGCTTGTTGTAGCTCACGGTGGTGACGGTGGTTTTGGCAATGCTCACTTTAAAAGCTCTACCAGACAAGCGCCAAGAGTGGCTGAAGTTGGTGAGCCTGGGGATTCGTTTGAGGCTAAACTCGAACTTCGTCTGCTCGCGGATGTAGGCTTAATTGGATTTCCAAATGCTGGTAAATCAACTTTACTAAGTGTTGTCAGCAATGCCCGACCCGAAATAGCAGACTATGCATTTACAACCCTTACTCCAAATCTCGGTGTTGCAGATATCGATAGCAATAGTCTACTCATCGCCGACATACCAGGTCTCATCGAAGGGGCGTCCGAGGGGAAAGGCCTTGGCGGAGATTTTTTACGGCATGTAGACAGGACAAGCGTGTTGCTGCATCTTATAGACGCATATACGGACAATATAGCAAATGCATATAAAGTTATACGCACAGAGCTAAAAGCCCACAATCCTGGCCTAGCTGCTCGCACCGAAGTCGTAGCTATTACAAAAGTCGAAGGTCTTGATGATGAAATGATTAATGATCAGCTATCAAAACTACAGGCGGTCGTTCCTGCTGAAGTACCACTTTTTGCAATTTCTGCCAGCAGCCACAAAAACATTAAGGAGTTGCTCCGTGAGCTTGCATCACAGGTTAACACCGTTCGTCAGAAAGAAGCAGACGCTAAAGACGTAGAAGACGAAATAGATGATATCCCAACCATCAGTCTTAGCGGTACACAAAAAGAGGCGAGTTGGCAGGTTGAAGTTCATGGTGAGAGCTTTAATGTAACTGGTCAAAAAATTGAAAAATTTGCACGCCGTACTGATTTTAATAACCCGCATAGTCTAAATCGATTACGCGATATTATGCGCAAGCTTGGCATTAGCCATGAACTTGAGCGTCGCGGGGCGGTTGTTGATAGTATAATTGCTATCGGCGGACAGGAATTTACTTTTACTGAACAATGAAAAACCTAATAAAATACTATTGGCTTGTTACGATCATAACTATCATCATATGGATTTTAGTTGGCTTAAAACTGGGCACAGAAGCTTTAACACTCTGTATTATCCTGACATTACTTGAAATTACTTTTAGTGCGGACAATGCAGTAGTTAACAGCCGAGTGCTTGTGACACTATCGCCATTTTGGCAAAAAATGTTCATGACTATCGGTATATTCCTGGCTGTGTTTGTAGTGAGGTTTATTTTGCCAATCATCATTGTTATGTGGGGAGCTGGCTTGCCCTTCGG
>CAYGHK010000011.1:7883-11982 GCA_964349645.1 uncultured Candidatus Saccharibacteria bacterium
CTACATTTTATCAACAAGATAATGGAGGCTCAAGAAAAGAAAACTCGTGCAGTACACAAGGTTGGAATGGCGGCATTTCTAGCATTTGTATATCTGCAGATACTTGATGCAAGTTTTTCTCTTGATGGTGTCATCGGAGCGTTTGCGCTAACCGACAATATTATCATAATCATGGCAGGGCTCGGAGCCGGCGCAATATGGGTTCGGGAAATGACGCTACATATGGTGCACACCAATGCGCTAGTTCGTTATAAGTATCTTGAACATGGAGCACATTGGGCGATATTTGTACTTGGAGTTATTATGTTGCTGAAACTCCACCATATTGAACCACCGGAAATTTTCATAGGTCTTGTCGGCCTTGTTTTTGTGGCGAGTTCGTTGTTTGCTTCAAGACGCGCTAGTATCTCCACTTAAAAAATTCTGCTATTCTTATATGTAATGACTCAAACATTCTTTTTTTACGACCTTGAGACAAGTGGACTCAGTAGCAGGTATCAGCGAATTATGCAGTTTGCTGGCCAAAGAACTGACGAAGATTTAAATCCTATAGGGGAGCCTATAGATGTCCTTGTTCGTTTGTCGGAAGATATATTACCAGAGCCTCAGGCTGTTTTGATAACCGGCACTACACCGCAGAAAACTCTCGAAGAGGGGATTTCTGAGCCAGAACTATGTAAAATGTTGACTCAGGAAATATTTACACCAGGTACAATAACGGTTGGCTTCAATAACGTACGGTTTGATGACGAATTTATACGCCATACTCTGTGGCGTAATTTTTATGATCCTTACGAGTGGGCGTGGTCGGATAAGCGTTCACGTTGGGACGTGCTTGATCTTGTGAGAATGACTCGCGCTCTTAGGTCAAAAGGTATAAATTGGCCTGTAGACGATGAAGGAGCGCCAACAAATCGTCTTGAGCTACTTTCTAAGGTCAACAACCTTACTCATCTTCATGCGCACGATGCTCTGAGCGATGTTGAAGCTACTATATCAATAACAAAGCTGATTAAACAAAAGCAACCAAAGCTTTTTGATTTTCTTTTAAAGCTACGCGACAAAAAAGAAGTTGCAAAAATAGCCAATCTTGAAGATCCAAAACCGTTTGTATATAGTAGCGGCAGTTTCGGTAAGGCGAACGATTTCACTACATTAGCATTACCTATTGCGCCTGGTTCTACATCTGGAACAGTACTTATATATGACCTAAGATACGATCCTTCAAATTTTGCCAAACTAAGTCAAAAAGAAATCAAATCTAAACTTTTTGCTAGTTGGGAAGAAAGAAAAAAAGAGGATTTTCAAGCAATACCAGTCAAAGAACTCGCCTACAATAAATGCCCAGCAGTCGCTCCGCTTGGAGTGCTTGATGATTCAGCCTGGAAAAAATTAAATCTTAATAAATCTGAAATTGAGAGTAACTTAAAAAATCTCAGTAGAGATTTAACCGATAAAATATCAGCTGCCTTTGCCGAAAAAGAACCGTATCCAAAAAGTAGTGACGTTGAAGGAAGGCTATACGATAGTTTCATAAATGACCGAGATAAAATTCGTATTGAAGCTATCAGAAATGCAAATGAAAAGGATTTAGTCGATTTTCACCCTGAGTTCGCAGATGAACGTATGGATGAACTGTTGCTTCGTTACAAAGCTAGAAATTTTCCAAAGAGCTTAAGTTCTGATGAGCAGTCTACTTGGGAGAAATATAGAAAAGATACTTTTAACTCAAAAATAGTCTCTTACTCGAAGTCTCTTGCGAAACTAGCAGAAGGCAGTACTCTAGACGACCATAAGCAATTTTTGATACAAGAGCTGCAACTTTGGGCCGAAGCAAACGCTCCAGTAGATTAGTTTTATATTTTTAAAAATAACTATTGCTCATTAGTCAAATACATGATATTATTCAATCAGTTAAGAAGAGTAATATTTCATTGAGGTAATGCACTATGAGAAAAGAAGCAATTGTAGTTTTGATATCTATGCTAGTAGGACTAGCACTTATAGCAAATACAGATAAAATTTTTAATGCCTTTGCCGGATTTTTTCTATCGGGTTTGATACCTGGAACTCAAATCGCAGTGCCAAGTATTTTAATGTTTATTACTTCAACAATAGCCATTTCTATTTTGATTGTTCAGCCTATTCGTAAGTATTTGCCGCGTAAATACGTCATAAAAACCGTACGCGGTAAGTTCCTTCAAATTGAAGTTTAGTCTATAATAGTTTAAATGGACTTTTTACGTGTTCGAGGTGCCAGTGAGCACAACTTAAAAAACATTGATGTCGATATACCTCTCGGCAAATTAGTTGTTATCACAGGATTAAGCGGTTCCGGTAAATCATCGCTTGCTTTTGATACTATTTACGCCGAGGGTCAACGTCGTTATGTTGAAAGTCTCAGCAGCTATGCACGTCAGTTCCTTGGACTTATGGAAAAGCCTGACGTTGAAAGCATTGAAGGGCTAAGCCCGGCAATTTCTATTGATCAAAAATCAACTTCACGAAATCCACGCTCGACAGTTGCTACCGTTACTGAAATTTATGACTATATGCGACTTTTGTTTGCTCGAGTCGGTATACCTCATTGTCCGGTTTGTGGCAAAACTGTAAGTAAGCGAACCCCGCAAGCAATTGTTGATGAAATACTCAAACTTCCAAACGGTAGTCGACTTATGATACTTGCGCCTTTGGCTGTAGACAAAAAGGGTGAATTTGCTCATGTTCCAGAGCAATATCAAAAGCTTGGTTTTGCCAGAGCCCGTGTTGATGGGGTGGTCTATAGTCTCGACGAATGGCCAGACCTAGACAAGAAATACAAACACACAATTGAGCTTGTTGTTGATCGTTTAGTCATAGGTACAGCAAACAATACACGCGTAGCTCAATCAGTCGAGCAGGCACTAGAGGCAGCTCACGGTACAGTAGAAGTATTAGAAGTTGATAACGATTCACTGCACGTTTACTCTCAAAGATTTGCCTGTGTGGATCATCCAGACGAACCGATTCCAGAGCTTGAACCTCGTTTATTTAGTTTTAATTCACCACAAGGTGCTTGTCCGATTTGTACTGGACTTGGTAATCGCCTTGAGGTAGACCCAGATCTTGTTTTTAACCCAAATCTTACAATTGCCGAAGGATCTATTCGTCCATACAACCGAGTAAATTCTGATGCCTGGTATATGAAAAAACTTGCTGCAGTTGCCGAGGCCCACAAATTTGACCTACATACACCAGTAAAAGATCTTGATGACGAGGCACTAGAGAAAATACTATACGGCACAGGTGATCAAAAATATACAGTAGAGCTTGGTAGTGGACGAAGCTACGACTCAACCTATGAAGGAGTTGTGCCAAACCTAGAGCGTCGCCACAAAGAGACCGACAGTGAATTTATGCGCAAAGACATCGAGCGCTTTATGCGCGAACGCCCTTGCCATGCTTGTCGCGGAGCTCGACTAAAGCCGGTTGTACTGGCTGTCACAATCCACGAAAAAAATATCATCGACATTATCAATCTGAGCGTTGAAGACGCTCTTGATTTTTTTGCTAACAAACTAAAACTTAGTGAAAGCGAAATGGTTATTGCAAAACAAATACTGCGTGAGATTGGCGATCGGCTACGTTTCATGCACGATGTTGGTTTAAACTACCTAGAGCTTGGACGCGCAGCGAACACGCTGTCTGGCGGTGAAGCGCAACGTATTCGTCTGGCCACACAAATTGGCTCTGGACTTCGGGGAGTACTCTACGTGCTTGACGAGCCCTCTATTGGACTGCATCAAAGAGATAATGATCGGTTGATAAAAACTTTGCGCCATCTTCGCGACATCGGAAATACTGTACTTGTAGTTGAGCACGATGAAGATACAATTCGTGCGGCAGATTACTTACTCGACATAGGTCCGGGCGCAGGTGTGCATGGCGGCGAAGTAGTTGCTCACGGTACCCCGGAAGAAGTTGCGAAAAATACCAAGAGCATAACGGGTCGTTACTTGAAAGGCAGTGAGAATATAGAACTACCAAAAAAACGACGAAAATCTGACGGTAAACAACTAACTGTCAAAGGCGCAACCGAGCACAATCTAAAAAACATTAC
>CAYGHK010000011.1:12082-16218 GCA_964349645.1 uncultured Candidatus Saccharibacteria bacterium
GTACGTGGCTACAAAGCCGGACGGTTTAGTTTTAACGTCAAGGGCGGTCGCTGTGAGAATTGTCAGGGCGACGGCGTTATAAAAATTGAAATGCATTTTTTGCCCGATGTTTATGTAACATGCGAGGTGTGTAAAGGTAAACGCTACAATCGTGAAGCTTTAGAAATTACATACAAAAACAAAACTATTTCTGATGTGCTAGCAATGACCGTTGAGGAAGCGGCAGAATTTTTCAAAGCACAAACATCAATAGCGCGTAAGCTCGACACGCTTGTTGAAGTTGGTCTTGGGTACATTACACTTGGCCAGCCGGCAACTACTTTTAGCGGAGGTGAGGCGCAGCGTATAAAACTAGCCAGTGAATTATCTAAACGCTCTACTGGCAAAACATTTTATATTTTAGACGAGCCAACAACTGGACTCCATAGCGCAGATGTCAAAAAATTAATTCATATTTTGCAACAGCTTATCACAGGTGGCAATACAATGGTTATCATCGAGCATAACCTTGATGTTATAAAATCTGCTGATCACTTAATAGATATGGGTCCAGAAGGTGGTGCGGGAGGTGGACAAATTGTAGCAACCGGCACACCAGAAGAGGTCGCAAAAAATCCAAAATCTTACACAGGTAAGTACCTAAAAACAATTCTTTAGTTTCTAGTTTTTCTTTTTGCGTGAAGCTGCTTGTTTGATTGTAGTCTTAACTACTTCTCGTCGATCTTTGTCTTTGAGGATGTGATATAAGGGTGGAATCGCAGATATTAAAATTATGATAGCGATAAACGGTAGCAGGTAATGGTCGACATCAATGCCGCGAGACTCAAGCCATGCGCCGGCATAATATCCCAGGTAGGTAAGTCCTACAGCCCAAAATAAAATTCCAACAGTATTGTATGCCATAAACTTGCCGTGTGGCATTTTTGTTATGCCAGACAATATCGGCACAAATGTTCTAGCGAACGGTACAAAGCAAGCTAAAATAACCGCACGAGGGCCATATTTTTCGTAAAATTCCTCAGCTTTTTCAAGGTTTGCCTTGTGAAAAATAGGTGATTCCTTGCGTTGGAACAACCTTCTGCCAACATGCCGACCAAACAAATATCCTGTATTGTTTCCCAAGAATGCTGCTATAAAAAGTAGGACTACAAATACATGTATATTTATATCTAGTACGCCCTGGTGTGTTAGCAACCCTGCAGTTAAAAGTAAGCTGTCACCAGGAAGGAAAAAACCAACCAGCAGTCCAGTCTCGGCAAATACAACGATTAGGACGCCTATTACGCTAGCCCACGTTATAAAATCGACTATATCCATTCCGGGAATCATATACGACCATCATATAGGACAACTGTACCTTCTGGCAATGCTCAGATTGCGGCCTGGGCACGTCATAAGGTGTAGTTGTCCTATTGCATGATATAATAGTACTAATTGAAAACGGAGGTTACTAAATAATATTATGAGCGACAGCATTTCCCTAACTCTTACCAAACGTACTGCAACTGGCAAAAAAGTTGCCGGTCTAAGAAAAGAAGGCCAAACACCAGGCGTAGTTTACGGCCACGGCTTCAATGCAATTAATGTGCAAGCGCCGGAAGTAGCTATTCAAAAAGTAGTAGCAAAAGCTGGAAAGCACCATATGATTGACCTAATTATTGATGGAGACAAAAAGCTCGGACTTATAAAAGATATTGAGATCGATCCTGTCAGACACAAGCTCAACCATGTATCGTTTCATGCTGTACGTGCTGGCGATAAAGTTGAGACTAGCATACCCGTGAAGCTTGTTGGTGTAGGTGAGAGTGCAGCGGAAAGAGCTGGATTGGTTATTTTGCAAACACTTGAGAACCTAACAGTTCGTGCGTTACCAAAAGACTTACCAGACAGTCTCGAAGTCTCAATCTTAGATCTAGAAGAGCCTGGACAGGGTGTAACTATTGCAGATATAAAAATTCCTAGTGGAGTAGAGCTTAACGAAGAAAATCATGACATAACAATTGCCAGCGTATACGAACCAAGCGCTTTAGCTGCCGCTAACGAAGCTGCGGGTGGTGACGCTGAGGATGAGTCGGAAGTAGAGTCAGAAAACGGTGAAGCTGGTGAAGAAGGTGCTGCTGAAGGCGAAGAAAAATCCGAAGGTAAGTCCGAAGAATCTAAGCCTGAAGAAAAATAAACTATTCTTCTAAAAATCCACCACTTTGGTGAGACCAAAGTTTTGCGTACTTGCCGTCTCGTTTAAGTAGCTCTTTGTGTGTTCCATCTTCAACAATTTTTCCATTATCTAGAACAACAATTCTATCTAAGTGGGAGATTGTGCTTAGCCTATGAGCTATAACAATTGAAGTACGGTTTTGCATCAATTTCTTCAAAGCTTCTTGTATAAGATTCTCACTTTCACTATCAAGCGCGCTAGTAGCTTCGTCCAGTACAATTATCGGTGCGTCCTTTAATATCGCTCTAGCAATTGCAATACGTTGACGTTGCCCGCCGCTAAGCTTTACGCCACGTTCTCCAACCAGGGTATTAAAACCTTTTGGTAATTTTTCGATAAAATCTCTGGCCTGAGCTTTCTCGGCAGCATCTAAAATTTCTTCGTTAGTCGCATCTAGCTTTCCATAAGCTATATTCTCGCTTATAGATCTGTGAAAAAGCATTGGTTCTTGCGGTACATATGCGATGCTTCTACGCAAACTATGCTGTGTAATAGTTTTGATATCTTGGTCATCAATCTCAATAGTGCCATTATTAACATCAGAAAAACGAAGCAATAGTTTAGTCAGTGTTGTTTTACCCGAGCCCGACACTCCAACTAGACCAACACGTTGACCAGGTCTGATATCTAGGCTGAAATTTTTAAAAAGTTCATCTTTGTGCCCTTTGTGAGAAAAGGACATATTGTTGATCTTAATATAGCCATCTTTTACCACTAAGTTATCATCGGTCAAATCTTTAACAGAAGGCTTTAATCTTAAAATTTCTGTCATATCGTGTGCATCACCAATGATTCTGTTGTAGCTACTCATAACGTATATGGTGTCCCATAGGCGTCCTGTCATTGTGAATGTATAAGAAACAGCTAGGTATACTGCGCCAATTGATATACTTTTGTTTTCAACTGCCACAATCGCAGCAACTATTGCTATAAGGTTCATTACCGTTGTTAGCGATGAGTAAGCTGTGCTAACTCCAATAAAACCATGCATTGTGTGCATTGCTTTCTGTCTCCAAGCTTCGACTTTATTGTTGAGGTTTTTTAATTCAACATCCTCATGGCCATGAGACTTTATTGTTATTACATTTGTTACTGCGTCAGCAACATATCCATTTGAGGCCGTATTCGCTTGCGATTCCGCAGTATACCTCTTTGACATAAAACGCGAACCATAATAAACAGCAGCTATATACACAAAAGAAATCACCAATAGCACCAAGGAATACTGCCAGAAGTAAAAGCTGAGAATGACTGTAGCAGCTACGATACCAGCCACTGATGGCAGTGCCGTGAAGACAACAGTATCCCAAAATGTTCCAAATGAACCTATGAGTTTCGAAGTTTGAGAAACGAGCGACCCGCCGAATCTATCCGAGTGAAAATTCAAGCTGTGTTCGGTTAGCTTTGAGAATATTTTGGCGTATAGGTCTTTTGTTGCTAAAGCTTCCATAGTCCGCAGGCAATAGTAGTTTAGCCGCCAGCCAACTATCTGGCCATATATTTGAGTCAAAGCGTACAGCATTATTAATGTCCATGAAGATTCAAGGGAAATTGTTCCCGCCTGAATACGTTCCAAAATTTGAGCGATTATGAGAGGCCCAACAAAGCCCCCCACAATCGAAGTAGCGGTCGCACCAAGAGTTGCAGTAATTGTTCGTACTGGGTATTTCATGGCACTTTGCCAGAAAAGTAAAAATATATATTTTTGCATAAAATCCTTGCATTTAAGTATAAGTATAATAGGTTTAAATCGCTAGTGGTTCGAAAGAATCGAACAGTAGAGGGTAGAGGATTATTGATTCATAATCATAGTGAAAATAATTATATAGTATAATATCCTCTGATGCAAAAGATTTTACTTTATTATAAATTCACTCCAATAAAAGACCCGGAAACGGTCAAGCTGTGGCAAAAAACACTG
>CAYGHK010000012.1:0-15236 GCA_964349645.1 uncultured Candidatus Saccharibacteria bacterium
CCTACCCGTCGCAGACACCTACCTGGTGCCTCCGGGTATCAGGCGGGGTGTTTGCTTTTTGGATTGATTGTTGGTCGAAAACCTATTTCTCTTGTTAGTGAATGGAGGTTTTTTGAACCAAGCCATAACCTGTGCGGAGGATAGATTGCGCTAGAACCGGCGCACAGTGAACGTATCTCCGCTTCTTCCTTAACATTAGCCCCTACTAAATTTTCAGCAAGCAGCGTTGCTCGACCTATCGTTCTTTGATCTTTTGCTTGGTCTACTAATTCACCGGTCATTATTGCTCTGTTCAATTGGAGTGCTAGATATGTTTCCAAAGAAGGGCTCAGTCCATTTACAATCTGCTCTGGAGATTTATCATCGTCTAAATATTCTTGTGCAAGTTCCTGAAGTAAGGGACTTTCTTTTTGGCGTCTCAAAATCTTAGCAGTCTGCCATCCATCATAAATCGGCGTCTCACTGCTACTCACAAGGGCGGCTCCCCAAGAAAAGCCTTCGAGTAAAGCTTCTCTATCGACAGTCATTGCTTCTGTTGCCTGTATATCTTTTATACAACTATTGTCCGGTGACTTCTGGGCAAAAAGGTTTCGCCATGTAGCGAGCGGTAAATTCTTAGGTACAAAAACTACCTCTGCATCTACACCGTTTTTTTTAAATATTTCCTGGCCCAGAGCCAGGAAAGCACATTCTTCAGCAAAGCTGCCAAGAGAAGGAAGTTCGTATTCACGAGGTAACGTCTTGTCTCTCAAGCTATTAAAAATAAAGTGTTTTGTATTTTGATGAGTTATTATATTTTTTACTTCCGGTGGAAGAAAATCAGTCACGCTATCGCTCCTTACTCCACCTATTATTTTTAATCAGCTATTTGTCTCCACTCTCTAAATATTCACGAATATTCAGGGCTGCGGTAGCGCCTTCACCAACAGCACTTGCAATTTGCATAGTTGCACCGCTGCGAACATCACCACTGGCGAATACTCCAGGCATTGTTGTCTGTAATTTGCCATCTGTCTTTATAAAACCTTGTTCATCTAGCTCGATCTTTGAATCAGCTAGGAATTGCGTATTTGGCAGCAGACCTACAAATACAAATACGCCGTCAGTTTCAATTTCAATTTTCTCACCATCTTTCGAGGCAAGCACTTTGTTAACCTGATTATCAGTTGCAACTATTTCATCAGTTGTGGTATTCAAATGAACAGTGATTTTGCCTTCGCTGACAGCCTTATCTAGATCGTGTTGTAACACTTCACTGGCTTTGACAGTTGATCGAACTAACAGATCGATATGAGAGGTGAATCGTGTCAAATACAAGGCCTCCTGGATAGCAGAGTTACCGCCACCAACAACGACTAGTTTTTTGTCACGATAAAATGCACCGTCGCATGTTGCACAGTAGTGTACGCCGCGGCCAAAGTATTCGGCTTCGCCTGGAACACCAATTTTTTTATAGTCACTACCGGTTGCAATCAAGACTACCTTGGCCAAAACATCATTGCCATCAATCTTTAAAATCTTATGATCGCCAGCATCTGTGATGCTTTGTACATCACCAAACTCTATCTTGGCACCAAAGCGTTCAGCTTGAGCTTGCAGTTGCTCGGCAAGTTTCAAGCCTTCGATACCTTCAGCAAAGCCGGGGTAGTTGTCTACTTGGTCGGTAATTGCTGCTAAGCCGCCAATAACGCCTTTTTCATACAAAGTTGTGTCGATGTCCTCGCGACATGTATATACAGCAGCAGCCAGAGCAGATGGACCAGCACCAACCATAACAAGAGGGTGGATATCAGACATTAGGCTACTAACGCTGCCGATAGTTTGCTAGGGTTCCAGCCTATAGTTACACTTGGTTCGCTATTTTCAGCCTCAATAACCGTTACTGGAACAGTTTTAACACCACTTATAGCCTCGACTTTGTCTCTTTGGTCTGGCTGTTCGTCTAAGTTTATGACTTGGTAGCTTTCGCCTTTACTGTCTAGGTATTTTTTTACCATCATGCAATATGCGCAGGCGTTGGTAGTGTAGACGGTGATGTTTTTTGACATTTTCCCTCCTATGTCTGTTTTTGTTATATCGTTGCTATTTATTATATATAGTGCTTCCGGTTAAGGTCAAGACGCTATATGTTGTAGTTTTGTACTATTTTACTTCTAGAACTTCAACAACAAATACTAGAGGTCCAGCCGGCGCACCATTTTGAGGGGTGTCGCCATAAGCTTTATCTGCTGGAATGGTTAATTTACGCACTCCACCAGCTTTTACGCCATCAAGGCCTTCAGTCCAGCCTGCTATAACTCCTTTTAGTGGAAATTCCACTGGAGATAGTGCACCGTCTTTCTTTGATGAATCAAATATTGTTCCGTCCGAAGTCCAGCCAAAATAATTCACTTTTACTGTAGAATCTTTGGTTGCAACTTTGCCGTCACCCATCTTAAGGTCTTCTATAACTAGCTTCGTTACGCTTGCTTTATCAAAACTTTCGGCCGCGTAGCCATCTAATGGTTCTTTCACTTTCTTAGCCTCCTCTTCTTGCTGTTTTTGCATCTCTGCTTGTATTTTAGCTTGTTGCTCTTGCTCAACTTTCTGATTGTTGT
Organism: uncultured Candidatus Saccharibacteria bacterium; assembly: GCA_964349645.1. GTDB lineage: Bacteria > Patescibacteriota > Saccharimonadia > Saccharimonadales > Saccharimonadaceae > JACPYF01. Next base: position 2,598 of record CAYGHK010000012.1, read on the forward strand.
TAGCAATTATAACTACAAAATAGGCACCGAGTGATCCTACTGTCATGGCTATAATGATGAGCCAAATAATGAATTTTTGAACTTTACTTGTTGATGATTTTTCCATATACTCCCTTATTTTTCAGTCAATACCCACCATTATATCTCACGTTCACACGCAAAAGTAAATTATTTCTGATATTCTGGGTATTCACTTAGTAAACGTTTAGCTAGCAATATTTTGGAAGCCTTGATAATTTGCCTAACACGCTCTCTCGTATGACCAGTCGCTAGACCAACCTCGTCTAGAGTATGTTTTCGATCGTATTCCCCTAAGCCAAAGTACATTTTAAACATCATACGTTCCTTAGGCGTCAGGTACACTTCGAGTATTTTCTCGATCTCTTCTTCACGTATACTATCCATTACCTCTTCTTCTACATGGACGTCCTCATCCTCCACTAAACTACCAAAAGTCGCGCCAGGGTCATCATTACCAAGTGGCTTGTCTAACGAAAGAGTGCCTTTGTCAATATCCAGAAGCGCCTGTACATCAACAGCCTCGATACCAAGCTCTTTGGCAATGGCTTCTGGGGTTGCAAGTACACCCTCAAGCTCAAGAAACCTGGTTGCATCTTCTACTTTTCTTGTCATTTCAGCAACGTGCACTGGTACACGTATGGTAGATCCTTTGTTCATAATTGCACGAGTTGCCGCTTGCCGTATCCACCAGGTTGCATAAGTACTGAATTTAAAACCTTTGCGCCAGTCAAATTTTTCAACAGCACGTATGAGCCCTTCGTTACCTTCTTGTATAAGATCTATCAGTTCTAACCCCCGGCCTTCATACTTCTTGACCGTACTTATGACTAGTTTTAAATTTAGTTCAATAAACTCATCTTTTGCGCCCTCTTCTCCCCGCTCTACTCTTTTGGCAAGTTTCACTTCTTCGGCTTTACTCATGATTTTGTGATCGCCCATTTTTTGCATATAAGCATTTAAGGCATCTGTGACAAAAGCATTGTCAAAACTTAGGTCAACATCTGCAGCTTTTTCAACAGACTCAGCAATACTGTCTTCATCAGATTTTAAAATCGATTTTATATCGACAACTTCAGCATCTACACCGTCATCGGTGGGAGTTTCGTGATCAAAACGAACATCTGGCTGAAAATTACTCATAGTTAGCAAATTATAATATATTTTTAAGTTTTTTACAATACTCTTTAGACAATATTTAGTACAATTTTCTTCTTAAGTTCTTTAACTAGAGTGTCTTTTGCTAAGTTTGCGGCTTCTTTAGTAATTGTCTTGTCTGTGTCTGTAAGCGTTAAACGGAAGCTAACATTTTTTGTCTTGCTGCTGTCTGTTTGATAAATACCAAGTGGACTTAGCACCCAATCAAGCTGGATTTTTTCTAGTGCCTTTTCGAAGGTGCTTTCAATTTCGGAAAATGATACCTTTTGGTCAACCTGAAAAGTTATGTCTTGGCTTGTGCCCGGATAGCGACTGAGTGGTTTGTATGAAATTTCTGACGCATTAACAGCTTTTAGTATATCTTCAGTTCCTAGCTCACAGCCTGCTACATTTGCTGGTAGTTTGAGGTTTTTTATAACTTGTTGGCGATACTCACCGACTATACCGATAAATACACCTGAGTTCTTTTCGGTAATGTATGCACTTCTCTTCCAGTCGAATGCAGCAGTAACAGGATAGTCTGGCTTTTTATCTATTGCACTGTATTCAAACGTAAGCCCCAGACTTTGGGACACAAAGTCCAGATAGCGACGCACCTTATAGTACGGAGCTCCGACAGATGAAAGGTTGGTAGATTTCTTATTTGCATAAACCATAGCAGTCATTTCTAACTCACCAGGCAGACCTTCGCTATCTTTGCCGTGTACTTTGTTGTGAGTCTTATTTATTTCATAAAGCACAAACTCATCCGAACCAGCTTTTATGTTGGGGTGAACCAGCTCCAATAAACTTGGGGCTAGCGTTTGGCGATAATATTGCAATTTTGGACTGATAGCATTTGTGATAGCGAAAGAATTGCTCGGTTTTTGCCCGACAGATTCTAGTAAATCTCCGTGAACAAAGCTATAACTAAGTACATCATTCGCACCGGCGCGCAAAAGTATTTGTCGCAAATTTTGTTTCAAACTTTCAAGATCACTTTTTTCTGTTGCAGTAAATGGCCGCGAAGGCAAAGTCGGAGTAATTTCGTCATAGCCATTGATTCGCCCGATTTCCTCAACTACATCTTCGGCAGTGTTTATATCTGCACGCCAGTAAGGCACACTTACCTGCAGATCGTCAGCCTTAGAGGCAACTGTAAACTCAACATTTTTTAGTGTCGATACAATTGTGTTTTTAGAATAATCTGTACCTAGTAGGTCGTTGATTTTTTGTACACCAACATTAACCTTCGCTACCTTTTGTTTGCCTGGGTATTGTTCTATAACAGAACTTGAAACTTGCGCTCCGGTTAGTTCTGATATCATACCGGCAGCATGCGAAAGCACTGGTGCGGTTTGTTCGGGAGATTGACCTTTGGTAAAGCGAGTAATAGCATCGGTGAAGATACCGTGACGCATTTGAGTGCCACGTAAGCTGTATAGGTCAAAGCTGGCACTTTCACACAGAATATTTTTTGTGTTTTTGTCTATTGCCGTAGATGCTGCACCCATTGCACCGGCCAAAGCAACAGGTGTCGAACCGCTTGCAATTACAATATCTCCTTCGGTAAGTTCGATTTCTCTGCCATCCAATAGTTCCAATTTTTCACCTTTTTTGCCCGCACGTACAACTATTTCGGCTTTGCCTGAATTTAGATTTGTAAACTTGTCATAATCAAATGCATGCAAGGGCTGACCGGTCATAGCCATTAGATAGTTAGTTACGTCAACGATCGCACTGATTGGTTTTATACCAACCCTAGCTATCCAGCTTTGTATTTGAACTGGTGATTGTATTGCTTGGTCGGCATTGCCAAGAACAACTGCTTGATAACGTGCTGAAAGCTCTGGATTTTGTATAGTAACTTTTAAGGGCGAGGCCGAAGATGGAGAGCGAGATATATTGGTTTTTGTATCTAGAAGCCAATTTGGAGTTTTAAATTGTTTGCCAGTTATTGCGGCAATTTCTCTTGCAAAACCAATCACACCAAAACAATCTGGTCTGTGTGTCAGAGATTTGTTTTCTATGTCTAGTAAATAATCATCCAGTTGGTAGATAGGCGCAAAGCTATCGCCAGGTTTTGCAGTTACATCAATTTCTAATATACCTTCGTGGCTATCGCCAATTGCAAGCTCTTTCATACTGGCTAACATACCGTTACTTACCGCACCGCGAAGCTCGCGCTTACCAAGTACAAACGGCTCATCATCATCGAAACTAGCTGGGACTGTTGATTTCGGAGGCAACCACGCCACAAGCATACCCTCTCTCACGTTCGGGGCGCCGCAAACTACCTGAACAAAACCTTCTTTATTTCTATCGACACCTTTTACTTTTCTACCGTCGTCAACATGACAAATATGTAGGCTGTCAGCATTTGGGTGCTTCTGGACAGAAACAACCTTAGCTACAACGACGTCTTTGTATTTTTTTCCTAAATCAACTACCTCTTCAATTTCAACCAAACGCGCACCGATCAAGACCGCCAATTCGTCAACAGGCGTGTTGATATCTACATATTGCTTAAGCCAATTGAGCGAAATAATCATGACATTACCTCTGATAATTTTACTTTCAAAGCTTCGAATACATCTTTTTGGACTTCGATCGGGTTTAGTTCGGTTTTTAGAGGCCAGTCTTTGTCTTCAAACATAGTCTCTTCAAAAGTAACTGACTTCGAATATCTCGGCACTACATGGAAATGCACGTTTGGGTCTTTCATCATAAGAGCAAGGTAGTTAAACTTCTCGGCGCCAAATGTATTTATTAGAGCCAACTCGACTTCTCGAGAGACTTTCGAAAATTCAGACCACTGACTTTCAGGAACTTCACCAAGATTAGTTGCGTTTGATTTGTTTGCAATCACCACGGTTCCAAGAGTGACTTGATCGGGCCTTAGTAGTACTGTCCAATATTCATACTCTTTTAAAACTGTGTCCGGGTATCCGAAGGCCTTGATAGTAACGTTGGAGTCCATCATACGAACTTCCTTAAAAAGGCTAGTTTACCAGATTCGAAATGTCGCAAGTCTTCAATGCCATACTTGAGCATTACTAGACGTTCAACTCCACCACCCCAGGCAAAACCACGATATTTTGCTGCGTCAATTCCGGCTTCTTTTAAAACATTTGGATGTATCATTCCGCAACCCAACATCTCAAGCCATTCTCCTGGTTTTCCATTTAGTGAAGCAGGCTTTTCAATTGCAAACTCAAGACCTGGCTCAACAAAAGGGAAGTACGCAGGTTGAGTCTTGGTTTTGAGCTGTTGCCCGTAGTAAGTTTCGAAAAAGCCCCGCAAAGTACCTAGCATTTGGCTCATATTTGCATCGCTGCTGACAAATATACCTTCTACTTGGTAAAAAGTATGTTCGTGCGTAGCATCAACATCTTCGTTTCGAAATACTCGTCCATAGCTAATTGCGGCAATCTGCCCACCATTTTCGAGATTTTTTTTGCCAGCTTTTAGTATGCGATTTTGCATAGTCGATGTATGGGCAGGTGGAACTAAGCCTTCGCTGGTACGAAAAGTGTCATAACCATCGCGGGCTGGATGGTTTTCGGGAAAGTTCAGGCTTGTAAACATATGGTAATCGTCGTCTAACTGACGTGACTCCACGGCCTCAAAGCCCATTCGTGTAAATATATCGATTATGCGAGCGAGCTCGGTATTTAAGGGATGTACTGAACCTTGCTGCGCAGGTAGCAGCTCTGGTAGCGATGCGTTAACGTCAAATGGAGCCGAAACATCAATCGGCACTTTTTCAGATGAGCTTAGCTCTTCTTCTCTGCTGGACACAGCATTTTCTAACTTCCGTTTAAGCGCGTTTATACTTTGCCCATATGCTGATCGCTCAGACTGTGGCAGTTTTGGCAGTTGGGCATATAGTTTTTTTAAATCATTGGATCGTAATACTTCACGCGGCGAAGTAGACTTCTCGACTATTTGAAGTAGTTTCTTCTCTATTTGATTAACGGAATCGCTCATAAATTACTCTTAAGTATTATACACCAAAATACAAGGTATAAACTCTAGTTTACTAATGCTGATTCGATTGATTTTTGGCTTGCTATCAATTTTTTATACGAAGGAGCAAAAAGTGCGACGTACTTTTTGTCTGTCACAAATGCAGATGCTTTATCTTTTTGTACGGTGAGTTCGGCCTGTATAGCGGGTGCGGTCGACTTATCTCCAGCTTCAACACTAACCGCCCACTTCAGATAAGATGCAGCCCTTGCATTGTAGGTTCCAACAAGCGATTTTTGTAAATCTTTTAGTTGAGTGGGTGCAGGTAATTTTTTAATTTTACTAGCTATATCTTGATAACTCCCCCCTACAGAGCGAATTGTTGAAGGGTCTTCGGGGTTTACCCTAGTTGCAAGCTCTACTTCTTCTTGCATATTCAAACCAACTTGATCGTCAAACTCGATTAGTTGTTTGAGTTGAGTTGTGTACGTATCTAACTGAGAATAGTGCTGCTTGATCTTTGTTTGAGTTTTTTTAGTACTGGCGTACTTAGCGTTGAGTTCGTCGAAAAAAAGAGTTGACGCTAGGGATGGTTGGGCTTGCTTGCTTATGTATATTTTGTCTAAAGCAACTGAGATATCGCGATTGCTAATGACAAGGCTAGGCTCCAGGTTTTTTAATTGGGGGTCAATTTTTTTTAATTGCTGCAGTGCAATACCACGATAGTCCTCGGCCAATCCACCGGCAGATGCCACAAGAGCGCCCACCAGCACGGCAATCAATACGATAACTCCAGAAATAGTCGCTAGCACTGTAATCCACACCGATTTTTTACTTACGGGTTCTTTTGGCTCAGTTTTTACGACAAATATATTGTCATCTTCTGAGTTTGTCTGTTGGGGCTGTTCTTTATTTGGTTCCATGTTGTTTCTCTATAAGCTTATCGTGACGTTAAAAACATAGTTGCGACGCCTACAACCACCACAAGTAGTAAAAGCACCGAGATAATCAGCCCAGCTGGGCGTGTTTCGTGGGCATCTTCTAACATAGTAGATTCTGGCTTCTCACTCACTATGTCAGTTGTCTTGAGTTTACCCTTCAAGTCTGCTGCAATTTTTTCCTGATAAATTGAGCGTTTTTCGTTTCGATTTACAAATAATGCCATTGCATTTATTTTAACATAAGAAAAATCCCACTACTGACAAGTGGGATTTTTCGAAAAAACTATCTAAAGCTTAGCTATTGTCGACATCTTTACGGAAGAAATCGTAAAGGAAGAAGCCAGCTGCTGAACCAATTAGTGGAGCAATCACGTGTACAAGTACTGCGTACCAAACTGCATCGCTACCGCTAAGGTTGGTGAATGCTTGCAATGTAACTGCTACTGCTGGGTTTAGGATTGCAGTTGAACCTGCAATGATTAGACCCAAGAATAGACCGCCACCAACAGTAAATGCTGCTGCAAAATGATCTTTCTTCTCACGAATAGCACTTGCTACTGCAAAACCAAATATTGACATACCTAGTAGACTTGCCCAGAACGCGTACCATTCTTTGCCTGAAGTTAGCTGAGTTGCAGCAAATAGTTCAGGTGCTTGAGCTTGACCTGTAAGTGGGTTTGCTTGAGCTGCTTGTCCACCAAGTAGTGCATTAAGAGCTGCGAAAGCAAGCATTGCTCCAAAAACTTGGAAAACAATATAACCAACAGCTCGAAGTGTTGGGATTTTCTTTGTTGCCCATGCACCAAATGTGATAGCTGGGTTTACATGTGCGCCTGAAAGGCTACCTACAGTAAGTACAATTGCTGCTAGTGCAAACAATACGAAGATTGGTTGACCTTGAGTAGCGATAACAACGCTTGCAAGCATGAATGTACCAACTAACTCTCCAAAAAGTGCGCCTAATGGAGCGCTCATTACGAGATCTTTAGCTGAAGTAGACGAACTGCTTTTCGTTACTTTCCGTGTTACGGTTTTTGTAGTTTTCTTCTTTGTAGTGGCTTTTTTAGCTGCCATTATGGGATACCCTCCTGTTTACATCTTTATGGAAGTAATTGTACCACAATAATGCGAAAAGATGTCAATCATTATTATGACCTGCACGACTAAGGACTATTGTATTTTATCCAATTTTAGTGTATTGTTAGTATCATAAATAGAGACAACTGATGGAAAACGATATTTTATTTTTAGACTCACCATTCGCACGATTCAGTCGTCGGACTTTCTTGGGTATTTTACTTACTTCTGTGGTTGCTGGTATCATCACACTTTTACTCACGCTGTCTATCAATAAGGTGGTTTTGCAGCCAGCTCTCTGTACTGCAAGTGAAGTTGCAACTTGTACTCAAAGTTTACAGGTATCATTTCATATAGCCAGTGTAATTTCTGCAATAGTTGCGGTTGTTATGTTGGTACAGGCTTCTATATATCGACCGCTTCTAGTAGCAGCCGCAGTAACAATTAGTTTTTGGAATATATATAGTGAATTTCTCGCCCTTGCACCGTGGCCTCTACAGCTACTCACTTTGGTACTACTAAATGTGCTCGGCTACTTCGCATTTGCATGGCTGCTGCGAACATACAATTTAGTAGCTGCACTTGTATCGACTCTAGCCCTCATAGTTGTTGTACTACTAGTTACCAGCCTCTAAGTCCTATATACTATAGGGTATGGAAATGGTTTTAGTTATTGCCCTTATAGTTGTGATTGTTGTTGCTAGTCTTTTTATTTTTAGCTTGCAGCAACAGATCAAAAATTCTTCAAAAAATTCTGGCGTGGAATTACTTAAGGCAGATCTTACCGAACTTACACGCGGAGTCCAGGAGCTTCATACTGGGCTAAACGATACGCTCACTAAACGCCTTGATAAAAATAGCTTATCGATGCAGCATCAATTGGGCGAAAGTGCAAAAATAGTTGCCGATGTCTCGAGACGCCTGGCAAAGCTGGACGATACCAACAAGCGAGTTGTTGACGTAGCAGACGAGTTAAAAACTCTACAGAATGTTCTGAGTAACCCAAAACAGCGTGGGGTTTTTGGCGAATATTACCTTAAAAGCGTACTCGACAACGTCATGCCGCCGAGCAATTTTCAAATGCAATACAAGTTCAAAGACGGTGAAATTGTTGACGCAGTAATTTTCCTAGAAAAAGGACAAATACTACCGGTTGATTCTAAGTTTAGCTTAGAAAACTACAACCGTATGATACAGGCTGATACCAAGGCTGAACGTGACGTGCTGATGGCAAAAATCCAAAATGACCTAAAATTAAGGATCAACGAGACTAGTAAATATATTCGTCCAAGTGAAAAAACAATGGACTTCGCATTTATGTTTATACCTTCTGAAGCTTTGTACTACGATCTACTAATTGGTCGAGTTGGTGCAGAAACCAATAAAGACCTCATAGAATACGCCTTTCGTGACCGCCACGTCATCATCGTGAGTCCAACTAGCTTTATGGCGTATTTGCAAACAGTACTTCAAGGTCTTCGTTCTCTCCAAATTGAAACCCAGGCAAAAGAAATCCAGAAACGAGTGGGCGACCTTGGTCGACATATCGGCGTGTATGAAAGCTACATGCAAAAACTTGGCAGTTCCCTAGGAACAACTGTGAATCACTACAATACCGCTCACAAAGAGCTTGGCAAAATCGACAAAGACGTAGTCAAAATAGCCGACTCATCTAGCAATGTCGAACCACTTTCGCTCGATAAACCAAAAGAAGACTAGTTCTTTTCAGTAGATTTTGTAAAATACCAAAGTGCGCCAAAACATGCGAAGAGTAGACCTCCGAGTACGTCTAGGGGAGTATGTACAAGTGCAAATATTCTACCCATAGCGACCAAGGCGACAAGAACGAAAAGTAATATCGCTACACTTTTTTTCTTGGTTTCAAACCACACTGCAAGTGCAATCGCCATAGTAAATAGCACATGATCTGATGGGAAGCCGGCATTGTCTAGGTATGCGGCTTTGGCAGCGACCCCAAGTTCTACAAAAGGCCTAGCGGCATCTGGCTGGTAAAAGCTAGCTACTATTTTTGCAGCGAGCAACGAAGTTAAACCCGCCATAACTACTCTCGCATATACCTGGGAACGTTTTGAGTTTTTTGGTAATTGAAACAGTAACATATAGGCACCTATAAGAGCCACTATCGGCACTAGGCCGTCAGCTATTAGTCGAATTAGAATATCCATGTAGGCTTATTTTAATCTTTTTCGTGCATGCGCGCCAGTCTATGATCTACAACTTTTTGTATTTTTTCATCTGACCAACCGCGTTTTTTTAGTTCGTCCTTAATCTTCCCTGATAATGCTGTACGAAAGTCTTCTCTTGTTTTAAAACCATGTTTTTTTAGTACTTGGTCAAAACTAGATACCTTTAGTTCTTCTTTTAATTGTTTGTTTGAAATTCCTAGTATGTCAGCGGTGAGTTCGAGTTTGCGGTCGTGTTTGCGAGTTATACGCTCTATCCTGGATTCTCGACGCATTCCGTTTCCATTAGTAGCGGAAGCAAAACTACTGCTACTAATTGTTAGCGCCGTTATTATGAGCAAACTAACTAAAGTTTTTGTTGCAATCTTCATAAGTACCCCCTTCTTTAAATTAAAGATTGGTGTATTTATATTATATCGCGCATTTAGCGCGAAAAGCTTGTGCTTTTTGCAACAAAAGTTGTAACTATGGGTTTATAGAAGGTGTTTGATCTTCGCTAGGGGCATCGCTTGATAAAGGCATAGGATTAACCATTGGGTCTACTGGCGGTTGAGGAACTTCGCCTGCTGGAGCCTCCGTTGGCTCGTCTGGTGCAACAGGAAGAGGAGGTAGAGAGTTAAGCGCTTCGTCTACTTTTGAAACATCTGCTTGTGGCACTTCTTCAGTTACTGGAGCAACTGTATCGACACCACCAATACCTGCATTTTCTTCAGGAGCATTTACAGGAGGTAGGGGCTGCTCATCAACAACAGGAGCTGAAGGTTCGGGGTTGAACGGGGCAGGCGCTGGGTCTGAAGCTGGAGCTGAACTTACCATTGGGTCAGCAGTAGCATCTGTGCCAAAATTAGTGGTTGCCGACGGAATGCTGGCTATTGAAGCATCGCTTGAAGGTGCTGAGCTTGGGGTGGGGTCTGGCGCAGGAGCTGGAGGTGTGTCTTCCTTTTTGCCTCCTCCGAAGAGTTTTGCCCAAAAGCTTTGTTTTTGTTCTGGTTGGGGGTTTTGTGAGTTTAAATCCATAATGCTTTAAAGATACCAGATACAGCCCAAAAGCACAAGCTTTTCATTTCACTGTGCTTGCCGATCATGATAGGATAATAGTATAACTATAAAAAGTATAGCGAATATATGAATAACTCAACAGCCAATATTCACACACACCTACGCAACCAGGTAAGCGCTGCTGCCAGTACTCTTGGCCACAAATGGAACGCTGAGATATTGTATGTGTTAAGTATTAACCCCCAAAGGTTCTGCCAGATACAAAGAGCTGTCGGAGGTGTTAACCCACGAACACTTTCCGCACGTCTTGATGTTTTAGAAAATGACTCTGTTATATCTCGTCAGCCTATGGAAGGTTGCGCGGGAGACCAATACCAGTTGGAACAAAAAGGCAAAGACCTGTTGCCTGCAATTGAAGCTATGACCAGCTGGGGTAAAAAATACTCTGGCTAACCAAAAAGCGCTTCGGCACATGCCTCGGCAAAAGCTACGGCATCTGTTTCCGACCCGCCCGCTATCCGAACTGCCGCAATGTTTTCATCGGCAACAATTCTGGTATGGTCGAACCCAAAGCTTTGACCAAGCTTCGCCTGTTTTCTAACCTCGGGATTTGCCCAAAGTAGCTCGGCGATTTCATATTGGTTGATTTTTCCACTCTCTATATATAGCACCGGAGAACCGCCGTCGGGGTATTGCTCTTTGTACAGCTGATGGTTGTCGTGATTTGGAATGCCAGGATGATTTATACAAAATCTTGCACCCTCTGGCTTCAGTCCCGACAATCTAACAGCGATCTCTCCAGTATTTTTAAATAGCGAACGATTCCTTTTGTCAAAAGCCTCACGATCTAAAGGTAGTAGATTTTCTATACTCTCTAAATGCTCAGGGCCAGGCAATGTACCTCTTGTCCTGCGATATCGCCTAAGCCAATCCACGAGTTGCAGGTCTTTGGTGTACGCAACTCCGAGCAAAGCTTTGTTAAACGTATAAGACTTGGTGCCACTTTCGACCACAATAATTTTATCTTCTTCAGTAAGATGCTCTCCTAATGGATATCCAGTGGAAAGAGGTAGAGTATGGTCTAGCACAATAGTTGTATCGCCTTCGGCGTCACGATTGGCATCGATCAGGTTTTCTACATCAAGCACCGGGATGCCTGTGTAGTTGGCAACTGTTTCTGCAACAAACACATCTGGCTTTCTTTCCTGCAATATGCGCTTTACTTCGTTTGCGTTTCCGCTATCAAAATAAACCACATTTGCTCTTTTGCCTCTTATAAAATTTTCGATGTATCTTTTGGTTTGCGTGTACGATTCTGCTGAACAAGCAAGAGTAACCTCGTCCGACCCAGCAACATGCAAGGCTACATCTATAGCGTCTGTCACAGCCGACATGCCGGAGTTGTACGACAATATATTTTCTGGGCTCACACCAGCCAAACCTGCCAGTCTTTGTTCTACATCTCCGAGCAAAACCGAACCATCTCTATGATAAAGATCTACGTGTTCAAATTTTGCTTTTGCGTCAAGCCCGGCTTTCAAATCACCGACTGTTTCAAAATCTGCGACCACCGCTTGTTCTGTATTTGGTTTAAACATAGCCATCCTATCTATATACCGAAGTATTTAGTTGACATTCTTTTTTCTGACCAGCGCCCTTTGTGGGGTCAAAATAGTCGCTGTTTTTCGGAAAATTGCAGACTTCGAGATAATGGTCTATGTCTCGTTCAGTCAAACCAAGCAAAGGGTTGATGGCTAAAACAGACCCTTTCCTCTGGACAATTGGCACGCCTTTTCTCTCAGTTGTTTGCCAATCCATAATTCCTGACAAGTATGCTTTTGGCTGCAAATCATCAATCATTTTTTGAAATGGCTCGACTTTCACCTTTTGCTGGAACTCTTCAAACGCTTCTGTACCTTCTGGTGGAATAGGTAGCTTCGGACTTTTGTACACTTTTACATTAAGATTAAACTCGTCTATGTACCACTGTGCTATTCTTTTTGTTTCTTCCGTCTCGTAGCCATGTTGAATATTCACAACTTTTATATTCGGATCAACGCTACTGCCTACTTGCAATAGGAATGGCGCTGTTGGACCAAAGGTAGTGGCCAACACCAAGTCGTCACCAAATAGCTTATGGGCAAGTTCGATTCTGTGCATTGGATTGAGCTCGGCAAACTCGGCGTTAAGTCGGGCCACCTCAAAATCTACTACATTATCTTCAAACCCTTTATCGGGTTGTGGTAGTTTTTCTGTTGACATAAAAATATCCTTTCTCGATTTCTCGAAAAAGG
>CAYGHK010000013.1:0-14916 GCA_964349645.1 uncultured Candidatus Saccharibacteria bacterium
TCGGCTCTTTTTATAGCCCTATCTTCGGTTAAACTGAGGATGGCGTTGAAATCTTTTTTGTCATTTGCCCGTTTCAATGCATCCTGCACCTGTTGCGTTGCAGTGCTAGATCCTGAAGATACCGAGTCGACAATTGTTTGAATATTCGCCATCAGATAACTTTCGGTACTTTTATTTGGTAATCTTTTTGCTCTGGTGCTGTTGAGAGCAACTCCTCGCGACTTATACCGTAGTCAATCACTTCGTCCGAACGATCTACATTTTCAAGGTTATTGACTTGGTATGTTGGTTCAATTCCTTCTGTATCAAGGGAGCTGAGTTGACCTACGTATTCCAAAATGTTATCCAAATCACCTCGAAGGGATTCGACTTCGTCGTCGGTCAAACTAAGGTTGGATAAACGGGCCAAATATACCACGTCGTCTTTTGAGATGCTCGCCATTGATGATCATTATACCAAAGATTACCGAAGTGTAACTACTTGACAAAATACTAATAAATAAATATAATAATAAAGTTCTTCATTCGCTCATATCCTACAGAAAGGGGCGTGAAGATGAACGTTTTTTTGTGGATCGCTATTGCATGCACGGCAGTAGTAATTATCTGTGTTCTCCTCGCGATTGCATTTGACACGGATACGGGCTCGGTTGCCGATGATACACTTGGTATTATCTGTATCGTAGCCTTTATAGCTGCTATTGCCTGTTTCATTATTGGCTTCATATCTGACAATCATGAAACTATAGATCAACAGAAGAAAAATCTGCAAAAGATAGGGTTTTCGTACGTCAATGTTGACTACGCAGACGAGGCTGTCGTTAGTATGCCAACATATGCAAAAGGCTGCCGGCTCAAGCTCGAAAAAGACGGTAAGTTCTGGTTGCTGAGACTGCCGAAAGATCAGACTCGCTCTATCACCACTGCGAAAGAAGTGGCCTCGTGGCCTAGTGTCGTAGAGTGGTGTAAACAGCCCCAACCAAAATAGTGACCTAGGTCACTTACATAGCCCCGGCGTTTCGTCTCGAAAGAGATTTGAGACACCGGGGCTGCACTTTTTGTTTACAGTTTTGCTTTTATTTCTTCTATTGAATCTCTGAGCTCGGCTGCTTTTTCAAACTCTAGGTTTGCACTGGCAAGTTCCATTTGTCCTGTAAGTTCTTTGAGCAGGTGTGGATATTCATCGACTGGAATTTTCTTGAGGTTGAGTGTTGGGCCTTTGTCTTTTTCGGGAATAATTGCTCGCAGCCCTTCGCTAATTTCTTTAGCGATGCTTTCTGGAGTAATGTTGTGCTTGGTATTGTAGGCTTCCTGAATTTCACGTCGGCGATTCGTCTCACCAATAGCTTTTTTCATAGAGTCAGTCTCGTGATCAGCGTACATTATAACCTTGCCATCCAGATGCCGAGCTGCACGACCAATTGTTTGTATCAATGCGCTGGCGCTACGCAAGAAACCTTCTTTATCGGCATCAATAATTGCAACTAGACTGACTTCTGGAAGGTCAAGCCCTTCACGAAGGAGGTTGATACCAACTAGTACGTCGAACTCTCCGAGTCGTAACGATTTCAATATATCTCCGCGCTCTAGAGTATCGATATCACTGTGTATATATGAGGTTTTGATTCCTAGCTCAATCAAATGAGTACTGAGATCTTCTGCCATGCGCTTAGTCAAAGTGGTCACGAGCACACGCTGATGGTTAGCCGTGCGCTCACGTATTTCGGCAATCAAATCATCCACCTGACCCTCACTAGGTCTGACATCAATCACTGGGTCTAGTAGGCCTGTAGGCCGAATGACTTGCTGGGCTGGTGGTGGAGAATGTTCCAGCTCATAGTCGCCAGGTGTTGCCGACACATAGATAGCTTGGTTTATGTGTTTATCAAACTCATCAAAGCGTAGCGGCCTATTATCGAGGGCACTTGGCATACGAAATCCATGTTCGACTAAAGTTTCTTTGCGAGCACGGTCGCCGTTGTACATACCACGAACTTGCGGCAAGCTCATATGAGATTCGTCGACAAGCAGCAGCCAATCATCTGGAAAATAGTCTATCAAAGTAGCAGGTTGTGCACCGGGCTCGCGGTCGGTCAAATACCTAGAGTAGTTTTCGATTCCCTTTACAAAACCAGTTTCTTCTAACATTTCAATATCATATTTTGTACGCTGCGTGAGACGTTGTGCTTCTAAAAATTTACCGGCTTTTTCAAAATATTGTACGCGTTGTTCGAACTCTTTTTTGATCCCCGTCAGGGCATGGCTTAGCTTTTCTTTAGGGGTAACGTAGTGTGAACTTGGAAAAATATGTACTTCATTAGGTTTCCGGACTATCTCGCCAGTTAACGGATTTATTTCGCTGATGTTCTCGACTTCGTCGCCAAAAAACTCTAGTCGATATGCATTGTCGCCACCCGCTGGAAAAACATCTACTATGTCGCCACGCTGTCGAAAAGTACCACGAGAAAAATCTATATCATTTCGCTGGTACTGGATATCAGTTAAATGTCGTATGAATTTGTCGAGTGACCTTTTTTCGCCCTTTTTGACCAACACTGACATTTGACCATAATCTTCTGGAGAGCCTATACCGTAGATACAACTTACACTGGCTACTATTATGACGTCCCGGCGTGAAAGTAGTGAGGACGTAGCTGCGTGCCGCAACTTATCGATTTCTTCATTGATCTTGCTATCCTTTTCTATATAAACATCGCGACTAGCAATATAGGCTTCCGGTTGGTAGTAGTCGAAATAACTTACAAAATAATGTACTTCGTTTTCAGGAAAAAAACTTTTAAATTCACTATAGAGTTGTGCAGCCAAAGTTTTATTGTGTGCAAGTACTAAAGTAGGGGCTTGGCGATTTGCTATGATATTCGCCATAGTAAAAGTTTTGCCGCTTCCGGTAACACCAAGTAAAGTCTGTTCTCTTTCGCCTTTTTCCAAACCATCAATAAGCTGAGCGATAGCAGTTGGCTGATCGCCGGTTGGTTGGTAGCTAGTCCTTAGCTTAAACTTAGTCATCCTTCTATTGTAGCAAGGATCTAGTTTTACTTTTAGCCTGCGGAGTTCTTTTTTGGTCGCTCTTCAAGCGAACGTATCATATCTTTAAAGTCGGCGTATTTTTTGTCTAGTTCTTCAACTACCCTAGCGACTAAACGATCCGGGTCGGTGTCGTAGATAATTTGTTTGCTGTGTGGCGTTGGAATTTTTTCAACCAGTGTGGGTAAAAAGTCAGCTAAGCCACCACTGCCAAGCAACACTGCACAAACTTTGTGGCTTTCAACCGCAGTAGAAAATTCGTGAAGACTGCCCATTCGCCCACCTACTGTTATAACGGCGTCCGAACTACGAACAAGATATACATCACGCCCAACATAGTCCATATTTGTAAAATTAATATAGTCGAATTCCTCTACTGGCAGTCTATAAGATTTTAAATGTTCTCGCACACTAGCAGCAGGGCTAAAACCGATCGAAAGTCCACCATTGTCCTTAGCGCCCCGAGCAGCATACTGTGGCAGACCAACTGTAGCTCCAGTTGTTAGGGTGTGGCCTTGGTTAGCGATGGCTGCTCCTAGCTGATAGGCTAGATGCTGCGAGGAATTGACCGTCTCACCGGCTGCTGCACCACTTACACAGATTTGATATTTACTCATACTTTTAATTTCTCCGGTGCTATCATATCATTATCGAGCTGGCGTAAAATCTGATGTTCAAGATTGGCCATACCCATATAACGAGCGAAAAGTTCGTTCCACAAACTTTCACGAAAATGATAGACATAACGCTCTTCGTAACTAATATCGTTTGAATAGCCTAGTGCAACATCGACAAAGTTGAGGGTAACAGCGCGTCCATCAAAATTCATACCTACCCAGTCACGGTCTTTCCAAAACTTCATTTCTGGATCTATTTGGTACAACAAATCTTCTGCACGACGCCAGTGTAAGTCTTCCGGCTGAACATGTGGCTCAAAAGCCTCCATATGAGACTCGTCTTTGAGCTTTCCAAAATAGCGTTGTATTACTCGCCAGTGAACATGACTACCTGCCATTTGTGCTGCTTTGCCTGGGTCTGCAATCAAAGTTTCCATGACCGTCTCGCCAAAATGTTTGATACTTTTCGATTTTAGCTTAAAGAAAGTGGAATACAATTTAACTTCGTTTAGATAGTGAAACAAGAGCGGTAATGTTTTTAAGGTAAGGCCTTTCATCCTCTCCGCCTTCATAGGTACAACAACTATAACTCCAAGTTCTTTTGTATGTGTAACGTTATGGAGCTTTTTCTCAACAAAATGTTCAGCAAGGTCTACATACTTGTCGTGATCCATTACTACTATTTCGATATCACGCTCTTCGTAGTCTTCTGCCGTGACGGTTTTGAAAAGCTCGTCGTATTCATTTAACCACTCGGGGCCTTCGGAAAATCTCAAGGCAGTATACATTTCAGAAAAATTTTCACCTTTAAATAAATCTTCTACATTGTTATAGCCAAGTCGCTCCATAAGTTTTTGAGGAGGCATTTGTCGCAGGAGCTCTTTTGCTTTGTCGTGTTTTAGTACAAAAACTTTTCGGTTAAAATCAACCTTATTTGCAGCTGCTACCAAAAATGGAACAATATGACGAACATCGTCGGAATCTTTACCGCCAACAATACGAGTCACCCGTTCATTATCACTAGCCATTCGAGCAAGCAGAGCTTGATAGAACTCTTTACCTGTGGTATTTTTGTGATCCAGCCCAAGGCTACGCATGGCATCGTGTGTTTCCATAGTAATATCGCCAATTAATTTGGCATCTACACCTTTATGCCCACTGGCTTTTTCAAGATCTTTTATACTTAGCGAAAAAAGGGGCTCTTCGGCATCTAACAGATCTCTTAGAAATTTCGACATTTTTTTATATTCCCTGTAAAACGTTTATGCTTTTTAAATTATAACAGATTCAAAAGGCTTTTGAGTCAATCGGCATACTGTGGAGCTTAACACCTTTATGCAAAATTCCCTCTTTTGCGCCGATCTTCGTAACAACTGAGGTAGAATTGGCACTGGCAAAGATGATAGATTCTTGCAAAGTTTTGCCCTGTGACCATTGACTCAAAAAGCCCGATCCAAAAGCGTCGCCAGCTCCAGTACGATCAACTACCGGCACATCTTCATACATGCCGGCTCGAATAATTTCTTTACTGTCGGTAGCAAGTACACCATTTGGCCCGTCAGAGATAATAACTACGGAGCAATAATTAGTAGCGTGGCGAATTAATTCTTCTAAAGTTTGGCCACTCACTATCATTTGCGCTTCCTCTTTATTTACAGCAAGTATTGCTACGTCTTCTAGCAATGCCTTTAGCTTTGCTTTTTCTTGTAGTTCTACGCCCGCTGGGTTAAACATAACTTTGGTATCATACCTAGCAGCGAGAGTAATGATTTTTTCTAGCAATTTCATATCGCCCAGTGAAGATATATATATCCAATCTACATCTTCAATTGCCGATAAGTCTAAAGGGTGGCCGTCGCTTGCTAGCTTCGTGCCCCTAAAGTTTAATATAGTTCGTTCTCCATCGTTCGCCAAGAGTACAGTTGAATAACTTGCACGGTATTTTTCGTCCTGAACAACACCAGATGTTTCGACATTTTCTTTATCTAGGTCCTTTAAAATAGCTTCGGAAGCCACGTCGGTGCCTAGCGCCCACATGTATTTGCTGCTTAGGCCTTGCCGAGCAAAAGTGACAGCTGCATTAGTCACATTTCCGCCAGTTGCAAAAATAACTTCGTCGAGTTCAAGTTTTTTGCCTAGAGGCAGCTGTTCATATTTAACGCCTTTATGTTCATGAGCTATAAAATTTTTTGAGCTTTTTAAAAACACGTCCTGAGTGGCTTTACCAATAGTCAAAATAGTCGGAAGTTTAGACAACTGCTTTTCCCTCGCTACCAAAGGCTTTTATCTTTTCCTCTACAACTGCCTGGACTGCTTCGTAGACTTCTGGCATTAGCTTGACTATCGCATACTCTTTTGGATTGTCAGCTAGGACTTTTTCTAATGTTTCGCGAAAAGCAACTCGCATATCACTGTTGATATTGATTTTGCTTACTCCTATTTGTGCTGCACGTTCGAAAAAATTAAGGGGCGTACCAGAGCCGCCGTGTAGGGATATCTGACAGTCGATACTGTCACGAATGCGCTGTAATAGCTCCAAATCTAAAACCTTAGGGACCGGATATTTACCATGCAAGTTGCCTATAGCCGCAGCATACGTATCTATACCGGTTGCGCCTACAAAAGATTTCGTACCTTCTGGCGTAGAGAAAGTTTTCTTTATTTCTTCATAGTCGATTTCTTCTTCATGTACGTTTGAGCTACCACCAAAATAATGCGGTTCACTTTCAACCAATGCGCCAGTGAACTTAGCATATTCAACTACTTCTTTAGTTGCATCGATAATATCTTGCTCGGTCGCGTCGTGATTAGCCTGAGATACGTCAATATGTATAAATTCAAACCCAGCGTCAATAGCTCTTTTACTAGCCTCGACAGTCGGTGCATGATCAAGGTTGATATACATCTCAATACCGTACTCTTCGCGATAGTTGTCCACCATGTCACGAATGTTATCGAGTCCGAGAGCTTTTACTTCACCATCACTAACCTCTACCATCACCGGCGCATTCATTTTCTGAGCGGCACGTGAAACCGCTATGAGTGTTTCTTGGTTGTCTATATTAAATGCGCCCACTGCAAACTTTTGCTGGCGCGAGCGTTGCATCAAATGTCTAGCTCGGGCTGTCCTGTCACGAATTTCCTTAATAGATAATGACATTTTTCCTCCTAAAATCCTTGTTTGTATTGTGGTATTGAATGCACAAATGTTCGCGCTTTGTAAACTATAGTCTCGTCTGTCAAACCAAACTCGCGTAGCAGCTCAGCCGGCTCGCCACTTTCACCAAAGCGATCTTTTACTCCTATGCGTTTAAGTGGCATTGGCAATTTCGAACTAAGCAGCTCGGCCACTGCGCTACCAAAACCACCGTCTTTTTGGGCTTCCTCGGCAGTCAAAGCCCTACCTGTTTTACGTAGCGATGTCAGTATTGCAGTGCCATCGAGCGGCTTTATGGTTGGTACGTGTAGTACTTCAGCTTCAATACCCTCCTGAGCAAGAGTGTGTGCAGCGCTAAGAAGTTGGTATGTCATAGTACCAGTTCCCATTAGCGTAATATCGCGACCATCCCGCAGTACATATGCTTTGCCAATTTCAAATGGGGATTCTTTGGTGCTAAATATCGGTGTTTTCTCACGAGCAAGGCGCAAATAGCCAGGTCGATTGTCTTCTGCCATAGCAATAGTCGCTTTTTCAGCTTCAATCGCATCTCCTGGGGCAACTACTACCATGTTTGGCAAAACTCTCATCAAAGCTATATCTTCTAGCATTTGGTGAGTTGCGCCGTCTGGACCAACAGACACACCAGCATGTGAGCCAACAATTTTTACTGGCTGATTGTTGAGTGCTATAGTTGTGCGAATTTGTTCCCAGTTTCTTCCCGGGCTAAAGGCTGCATAGCTGCTTGTAAACGGAATTTTACCCATTGCAGCCATACCACTAGCAACAGTGACGAGATTTTGCTCTGCAACACCCATTTCAACAAAACGATCGGGAAAAGCGTCGCGAAAATGATTCATTTGTGTTGAGTCTGTTAAGTCGGCACACAAGGCAACTACTCGCTCATCTTGCTCACCGGCTGCTTTTAACCCGCGACCAAAACCAGCCCTATTTGGCTCTTGCTCGACATCTTCGTCGTGTAGTTTTGGGTTCAGTGCGAAATGACTCATTCGTGCTCTCCTGTAATTTTACCGTTCAGACTACGCAGTTTTTGCAAAGCTATTTTCGCTTGCTCGGCCTTTGGTGGAGCATCAGGACCATCAACAAAATATCCGTGCCAATGGTAGTCGTATTCCATAAAATCAACACCTTTGCCCGGTATTGTATGAGCAATGATGACACTTGGACGATTTGTAATAGATCTAGCCATAGCAACTCCATCGATAATACTCTCTATATTGTTGCCATCAATTTCCTGAACATGCCATCCAAAAGACTCCCACTTACCTTTGAGATCTTCGAGAGGCATCACGAGTTCGGTCGGGCCATCGATCTGAATGTTATTTCGATCAATGATACCTATGAGGTTGTGCAGTTTGTTTTTGCCAGCAAACATAGCAGCTTCCCAAATATTACCTTCATCAAGCTCGCCGTCACCCATTACGACATATATCCAACGATCTTTGATTTTATCTATTTTTTCCGTTACGTAAGCCATTCCGGCCGCTTGCGACAAACCCGACCCAAGCGGGCCTGAAGTTGTTTCTAGTCCTGGTAATTTTTGGCGCTCTGGATGCCCTTGCAGACGAGAACCAAATTTACGCAAAGTCAAAAGTTCTTCGCGTTCAAAGAACCCTGCTTCAGCCATAGCGGCATATTGCACTGGCACACAGTGGCCATTTGAAAGTAGTATTCTGTCCCTTTCTTCCCAGTCTGGGTTTTGTGGATCGATTTTTAAAATATCAAAATATAGAGCTGCGAAAATATCGGCTAAACCAAGTGGGCCTGCGCTATGTCCAGAGCCAGCGGCTTCAAGCATAGTAATGATATCTTCCCGAATAATTTCCGCTTTTTGCTCAATCTGCTTGGTTGTTAATTTCCCACCCATATCTTTTACTCAACTTCCTTTTTCTTGAGAACGTCTTTGCGATGAACTTCAAAATCAAGTTTTCGAAATATTTCTGCAGGATCATCCGCCGAAGCTAGGGTGTTGCCAACATTTATAACATCCACTCCACCTAGTGCAAGCGTATAGGCATTGTCGATTGTCGCCCCACCATCCCAGCCTATTTCAGCCTCGGGATTTATTTTGCGAATGAGCTGTACTTTTTCAAGCTGCAACATATTTGCCTTACCACCATACTTTCCAAGATCACCGCTAAATATCAAAACATGGTCGACTGCTTCTATAAGATTGGCCTTATCTGTCGGTACTGTCGGTCGCATTAGCGCAATACCAGCCTTAATTCCCGCCGCCTGCAGTCCTTTAGCAAATTCGAGCAAATCGCCCTCGGCCTCACCATGAAATATTACTAGACTTGGCTTTGGTGCCATGGCACTTAGCGCTGCAAGCTGTGTAATCGGCTGTTTGTACATGAGGTGAATGTCTACTTCCCAACCTTGAGACCATGAAAGATCGGTTGGGGTTGCACTGTTTCCTGGTGCAAACTCACCATCCATCATGTCTACATGTACACGGTTTGCAAATGGCTGAACACGCAACCACAAAGCATCTAGCTCTTCCTTGGTTTGACCTAGCAAAGCTGGTACAACTACGCTCATCGCAAATTATCCAATTGGTGATTACGTCGACGGTACCGCTCAGCATTTGCAAACGGTGTTTTTAGCCACGTATCGATTATATTTTTCCACTCTTCAGGATCTCCCTCGAGAGTTCTAGCGGGCAAACATAGCACATTGCTGTCGTTGTCGTTGCGCGTCATTTTAGCCTCGTGAGCGTCCCATACAACGCTCGCACGTATACCATCAAATCTATTTGCAGCCATTCCCATGCCTTGAGCGCCGCCGCAGAGTAAAATTGCACGGGGATCTTTGTCTTCACTGCCAATAACCTTTACGGCAGCTTTGGCGGCAAATTGAGGAAAATCGTCTTCTTTGTCTAAAACTTCATCGCCAACATCTTCGACATCGTGGCCAAGCTTAGATAAATAAGCAAAGACATCTTCTTTAAGATGAAACCCATTGTGATCACTGCCCAAGTATATCTTCATAACTGACTATTAGTATAAGCGTTTTGTACTAGCTCTGCAATGTTTGTCCGATATCGGCCGTAAGTTCAACTAAACGGTTACTGTACCCCCATTCGTTGTCGTACCATGCGACCACTTTTATGAGGTTGCCTCCTATGACATTTGTGAGATTGAGGTCAACAATTGCACTGTGCGAATTACCCTTAAAATCACTCGATACAAGCTCTTCTTCGGTTACTGCCAAGATGCCTTGATAAAAAGGCTCTTTAGCGGCTTTTTTGAAAACTTCTTTTATTTCATCAACACTTGTTTCACGTTTCGTAACAACCACAAAGTCACTCATGCTTACCACTGGAGTTGGTACGCGCACACTTAGCCCACCGAATTTACCCTGAATAGCTGGGAGAGCCTGGCCTGCTGCGATACTGGCGCCTGTAGTTGTAGGTACAATGTTTTCTGCTGCGGCACGAGCCTCGCGAAGATCTTTTGCTGGAGCGTCTTGCAATTTCTGAGAAGCGGTATAGCTATGCACGGTCGTCATCATTGCCTTATCTATACCAAAGTTACTCTCGAGTACGGCCATAACGGGTGTTATACAGTTGGTTGTACAACTAGCATTACTCACGACATCGGTCGAAGTAGCGATTTTATCTTCATTTACACCAAGTACTATGGTATCGGCGCCGTCACCTTTTGCCGGAGCAGAAATAACCACTTTTTTAGCCCCTGCGCCATCTATATGAGCCCTGGCAAGTTCTGGTTTAACAAAAAATCCAGTACTTTCTATTACAACATCGACACCGAGGTCAGACCACGGCAATGCGCTTGGTTCTTTTTCGGCTAAAATTTTGATGCTTTGACCATTTACCGTTATCCCGTCGTCGTTAAAGCCAACTTCATGCTCGTATGTACCATATGAGCTGTCGTGCTTTAGTAAATGCGCCAAAGTTTTATTGTCTGTCAGGTCATTTATCGCTACGATTTCGATGTCACTGCGCTCAAAGGCAATTTTAAAAGCATTACGGCCAATTCTACCAAAACCATTGATGGCCACCTTTGTTTTGCTCATTATTTTTGTACCCTCCCGGTTGCTATTTTCACTTATGAAAATTATATAACGTTTATGTCTAAATGTGCAATCTTTTCTACAGCGAGATTGGACTACATGGCTTCGTACCTATAAAATAGACATATGAAAAAGCAAGATGTCTTAAAAAATGCAGAGCCGCACTACATCGAAGACGAGGTACTGGAGCTGGAGCTTGCTATCAATACTGCAAAGTTGGCACACAAAGGTCAAAAACGGCTTAGTGGTGAAAATTATATTATTCACCCGCTCAATGTTGCAAATACTTTGATTGAATGGGGCATGGATATCGATACTGTCATTGCCGGGGTACTACACGACACCGTAGAAGATACCGAGCTAAAGCTTGAAGAAATTGAAACCGCCTTTGGCCACGATGTGGCATTTCTTGTAGACGGCGTAACTAAGGTTGGACAGGCTCGTGCTGGAATGCGTGATATCGGCTCCTACCTGCCTGCAACCCGCGATAATTTGTCAAAACTTCTCATCGCAATTGGCCAAGATATCCGTGTGATTATCATCAAGCTGGCTGACCGTTTACACAACCTGCAAACGCTCGAGTATATGCCTCGAGACAAACAGCTAAAAATTGCTCGCGAAAGCTTGGAAGTATTCGCACCGATGGCAGATCGTTTAGGTATGGGGCGTCTGCGTATGCAAATGGAAGAGCTGGCCTTTAGCTACATGGAGCCACGTGAGTTTAAGCGACTACGTAAAATTATGAAAGACCGCCTAGGTAAATCTCATCGCAAACTTGCTGTTGTACGCAAAGAGTTTTCAGAAGAACTGACCAAACAAGGTATCAAGCACGATATGGACGGCCGAGTTAAAAGTATCTATAGTTTGAAGCGAAAATTAGAAAAAACTGAAGATAATATAGATGACATATATGACTTGATTGCTCTTCGCATCATCGTTGACGATCAAGAGACTTGCTATAGAGTGCTCGGCTTGCTCCACAGTATGTACCAACCGATGCTGGGTCGAATAAAAGATTATATTGCTGCGCCAAAACCGAATGGCTACCAAAGTTTGCACACCACAGTTATAACCCCGACCAAACAAGTAGTTGAGTTTCAGGTACGAACGCGCGATATGCACGAATATGCCGAACGCGGACTTGCGGCAAGCTTCCACTACCACGAACAAAAACAAGCCAAAGACTACAAGAGAAAACGTGGAACCTCCACGCTACCGGCTCAACTTCAGTGGATATCACAAATGCAAGAAGTGGCCGATAAATTAAGTGAGGGCGACGAAGTACCTTTGGATGAACTTAAAGTTGACCTGTTTGATCAGCGAATTTTTGTATATTCGCCAAAAGGTGATATTTACAATCTACCACAGGGGGCGCTCCCATTGGATTTCGCATACCTTGTACATAGCGATATAGGTAAACACGCATACAGCTTTCGAATAAATGGCAACATAGCTCCTTTTGATAAAAAGCTACACAATGGTGACGTTGTAGAAGTTGTGACACGCAAATTATCCTCGCCAAAACAAGCCTGGATGGATCTTGTAACTACTGTACATGCACGCAACAAACTTCGCGCACAACTAAAGCAGCTTGGAATTATAGAAACAATCACAAATGCCAGTGCAATTATTCGAGACAAAGCGATAAGAAGAGCAAAGAAGAATACTTGACTTTATACTAGTTTTATGTTAGTATAGCGGAGTGTTGCGAGTGTGTGCCTTTACGTAACGTTGGCCATCCAGGCTGACCTACTAAAGGAGACAACCTATGGTTGCTTCAACTCAGACAGTTACTTCAACTACGCCTATTGCGTATACTTCGACTTTCTGGCACATCCTCTACATCGATATAAACGGAGAGCTGAAAGAGCTCATCAACCCGTATGTATTCGATGAAAGAGGGTTAATGCTCACAGCACGCGATATCCTCGAAAAACTTCATATCGAAGCACAAGAATACGTCGCTGAGATAGTAAGAAAGGTAGGATAATCGACTTTGCCCCGGTGAACATACAGTTCATCGGGGCTTTTCTCTGTCTTAAGAGTCTTTTTGCTTCCAACGCTCAATAGATTCGTTGATGACTTTTTGGGCGTCTTCAATCCCGCCCCAGCTTTGCACTTTTGTGCTGCCAGGTTTTTTAAGGTCTTTGTAGTGGTTGAAGTGATGCTCGACTTTTTGCTTCCATTGTTCATGGACGTCTTCGATAGATTTTATTGTATCGCCAGTATTACGGTCATCCGCCGGCACAACAATTATTTTGTCGTCAACTTCGCCATCGTCGATAAAATGCATCACACCGACAACACGAGCTTTTAGATAAACTCCGGTTGGAATCGGGTCATTTGTGATTATAAGTGTATCTAGCTCATCGCCATCTTCGTCGAGTGTTTGTGGTATAAATCCATAGTTTACCGGCTTGGCAAAAATACTTGGCTCAACTCGGTCTAGCTCAAATACTCCCAGCTGACGATTCCACTCAATCTTAAGTGTTGACCATTTTGGAATCTCTACAACTGTATTTATAATTCCAGCCTGAACATCACCTGCGTCTAATATCTGGTTAAAGTCTGCCATAAAGTTTCTCCGTTTACGTTATAATCAATTGTTAGTAACAATTTTACCATGAAACTCCTCACAACTTCCCAGTATATAGACGACGCGTCTCACGCAATCGCCCGCAGTAAAAAGCGGGTTATCGTAATGACCCTATGTATCTCGCGTGAAACCGAAACTCAAGCTTTTATGGACAACCTCGTAATTGCGGCAAAAAAAGGCGTCGACGTGCAGGTTGCTGCCGACACTTTCACCTTTAGTGAGTTTGGTGGCTATTTTAACCCATTCAAGAGATGGGCTAAACATAGCCGAGACGCAAAAAAGCTCGCTAGTACATTGAGAAAAAATGGAGCCAGCTTTCACTGGCTAGGTGGCAACTATCGAATCAACCCTTTTGCGGGTGTAACTCACGTCAAATGGACAATTGTAGACGACACAGTGTATTGTTTTGGCGGTGTCAATATGCACGGCAAAGGCGCACGCAATATTGACTATATGCTCAAGACTAAAGACAAAAAATTAGCAGATCTTCTAGCGAATGAGCACAAAAAAATCATCACAACTGATCGCAACCCGACAGACTATTCAGGCTTTTACAAGCAGCTAGGTTACGGCATATTACTCATTGATAGCGGCGAAAAAAATGAATCGATGATCTATGAACGTGCAGTAGAGCTAGCCAAACAAGCAGAGTCGATCCTATTTGTGTCTCAGTACTGCCCAACTGGCAAACTGGCAAAAATATTGCAACGCAAAAAAGCTACCATTTACTACAACCAGCCCAAAAATGCACACCGTTGGACAAAACTGATGTTACGTTTTTCCCGACTAACAACTGGATTGAAATCCCGATATAAAAAGTCAACATACCTGCATGCAAAGTTCATTGTATTCACAATGAACGATGGCTCAAAAGTTGCACTGAGTGGTAGTCATAACTTTAGCTATACTGGTGTAAGATTTGGCACTCGCGAAGTTGAGCTAGAGACAAGTGACAAAAAAGTCATAGAACAACTCGAAGAATTTTATATAGCTAGTATTTCCTAAACATTGACAAATCTGTATATATTTGATATAATATATGTATTCTTTTGCAATAGTGTGAAGGACGCAATTTTGTCAGTTCAATCTATCTCAAAGGAGATGCAAGTGGAAAACTTTTACTACTACATGGCAGCGTTTTACTTTGCAATCGGCTTTC
Source organism: uncultured Candidatus Saccharibacteria bacterium (assembly GCA_964349645.1). GTDB lineage: Bacteria > Patescibacteriota > Saccharimonadia > Saccharimonadales > Saccharimonadaceae > JACPYF01. The sequence goes on from CAYGHK010000013.1 coordinate 14,631, forward strand.
CGGTATTCCTGCTTTCAACAAGTGTGGATAAGCGTGTCTACGGAATCGGGATGATGGTCGTCGGAATTATTTGCGCCGGCTGCAATTTCATTATCTGGCTGAAAGGCTACCTAAATCGTGGCTTTACAGCGCAGACTGTCGGTTATGAACCCCTGAAAAACATAGCCAGATTCAGCAGCAACACCACTGATTTCGTCGAAAGGATCGGCAACTGACACAATCAAACCCCGCCCTACCCGTCGCAGACACCTACCTGGTGCCTCCGGGTATCAGGCGGGGTGTTTGC
>CAYGHK010000014.1:0-8695 GCA_964349645.1 uncultured Candidatus Saccharibacteria bacterium
ACCATGGGAGCATTGGATAGTTTAGAAAAACAGTTAGACGGGGTTTTTAAAGACCTGCCGGCATTACCAAAGAGTGCAAAAGAACTACTGGTGTCATGGTGGCCATACCTAGCGCTAATACTAGGAGCTTTACAGCTGTTTGCAGCTTGGGGACTTTGGGGCTTGGTAAATCTTGCAAATACCTATGTGGGCTACGCGAACGAACTAAGTGTCGCTTACGGCGGCCGACCAATCGGCTACACTGCTACTGATAGCGCTCTTATATATGGCGCTATAGCATTGCTGATGGTTAACGCAGCTATATTTTTCATGGCATACTCTCCACTTACCAAAAAAGTTAAAAGAGGTTGGGACCTTATATTTCTTGCTACCATAATTAACGTTGTATATGGCGTATTGCAAGTATTTGTAAGTGGCCGCGGTATTGGTAGCCTTATAGTGAGCCTTGTAGGTTCAGCAATCGGTCTCTACCTACTATTTCAAATTCGCAGCTACTATGGAGCCAAAAAAGCTGCAAAAGAATCTTCAGCTAAGCCAGAAGCATTAAAAAAATAGATTAGCTCGTACGAATACGTCTATAGCTAAACGCTCGTCCTACGCGCCAGCCCTTATGGCTATCGGTGTCAAATTGGTAAATATGACCATCTTTGACCTCACTGATTTGCACTAAGGCTGGTCGATAAGGGGCGAGTGTTTTGTAGTAAACCAAATCAATATCGCTGACATTTGAGCGACCTGGGTACACTTCTTTAAATTTTTCGTGGGCATATTCATTGAAATAATTAATTTCGCCACGCGGTGGTAAAAATATCTCAGCCTTTAGCCCCATTCGGGTAATTATTTTTCGTATATCACCATAATTAAGACGAGCCTGCCCAGTAACATAAACGTAGAGCTGCTTGTTTTTTGTCAAAAACACAGATGCCGTAGAAGTGTGGCTAACAGGGGCGTTTGCCAACAATACCTGCTTAATATCAACCGTAAGGCCGAATTTTTCGCGCGCGAGCCCTTCTAAGGCTAGGTCGTCGTAGGTCGTATCCATAACACTAGTATATAATAAAGTGTAATGTTGGAGTACGAAAAACGTTATAAGACGCTTAACTCGGCGCAAAAGCAAGCAGTAGACCACATAGACGGGCCTATGATGGTTATTGCAGGTCCCGGGACTGGCAAAACTGAGCTTTTAAGTATGCGAACTGCTAATATATTACGTTCTACAGACATGGATGCAAGCAATATTCTATGTTTAACTTACACCGAAAGTGGGGTAAGAGCGATGCGAGAGCGCTTGATCGAACTCATAGGCCAAGATGCTTACAGAGTGTCTATTCAAACATTCCATGGATTTGGTAGTGAAGTTATCAATACTAACTCAGATTATTTTTATAGCGGCGCCGACTTTAACCCAGCTGACGAGCTGTCTACTTACGAGATACTTTATAAAATTTTTAAAAAACTTCCACATGACAACCCCCTAAGCTCAAAGCTAGGCGACGACTTTAGCTATATGAAAAAAGTCCAGACAAGTATTTCTGATTTCAAACGTGCCGGCCTAACGCCAGACGAGATCCAGCGTATAGCGCGGCACTCACTCGGCTTTTTAGACTTTGCAGAAGCAAAAATTCAAAACATCTGGCCAGCAAAAGTAGATAAAAAAATCATACCCCTTATAGCAAAATTGATAAAAGAACTTAATCGTTACGAATTAGACCCGACCGGCGTACCTAATACAGCTCCGCTTGGTGAAATACTTATAGACGAGCTTATTGAGGCAGCAGACGAAGCCTCTGGTACAGGCAAAACAAATACAATCACCTCGTGGAAAAACAAATGGTTAGAAAAAAACGCAGATGGAAATTTTGTATTAAAAAACAAAAAACGCTTCGAGCAGATTCAGGCAGCTAGTGCTATTTATCAAGACTACTTGAGCTCAATGCAAAATGCCAAATTGTACGACTATGACGATATGATATTGAGAGTAGTACACGCCCTGGAAGTATTTCATGATTTGCGACTTAATCTTCAAGAAAAATATCAATACATTATGGTCGATGAGTTTCAGGATACAAACGGAGCTCAAATGCGTATACTCCAGAGTCTTATAGAAACTCCTACTGGAGACTCACCTAATATTATGGTGGTCGGCGATGACGATCAGGCAATTTACAGCTTTCAGGGCGCAGAGATAAGCAACATACTTGGCTTTGAAAAACTGTTAAAAGACCCTCGTGTTATTACGCTACGCCAAAATTATCGTAGCGTAAAACATATTCTTGATGTCTCGCGTGACGTTATAAGTCAGGGTAATGATCGACTAGAAAATCAGCTTGCTGACATTAACAAAAAGCTTACACCTCAGTCGGCGGGCAAGGGTAATGAAGTTAGCTTCTCTGAATACGAAAGTCAAGCAGCAGAGTTTCTAGCAGTAGCCGAAAATATAAAAAACAAAATTTATGCCGGAGAAAGGCCCGAAGACATAGTTGTGCTCGCTAGGGGCAAGAAGGACATACTAGCATTTTTGCCATACCTTCATCACCAGGGAGTAAAGCTAAGTTTTGAGCACGATGAAAATATACTTGAAAGCGATTCTGTTGATATTTTGTACAAATTATCGAGACTTATTTTATGTATAGCTAGAGGGGACGTGCAAGAAATAGACGAAAAACTCCCAGAGATATTAGCTCATCCTGCATTTGACCTTAGCCCTCGTGATATCTGGCAAGTTAGCATAGACTCCTATAAAAATCGTCAGGTTTGGCTTGAAACAATGCTTGGTAGTGAAGGCAAAATAAGTTTCATAGCCGATTGGTTACTAGAAATGGCAAAAATAAGTACCGAAGTTTCAGTCGAAAAAATGCTGGACTTACTGTTCGGCAGTGAGTCAACCGAAAACTACACGTCACCATTTAAAAAATACTTTTTTTCAGACGAAAAATTGACTGAAGATCCAGGAAAATACATTACACACCTTCAATCGCTTGCCACTATCCGATCAAACATACGACAGTACAAACCAAAAGATTCTCTGACTCTTACTGATTTTGTAAGGTATTGTAATTTGGCAAAAGACGCTGGCATAAGCTTAAAAAATCACTATGGCTCAGAAGTAATAGAAGGGGCGGTGCAAGTTATGACTGCGCACAAGGCAAAGGGGCTTGAATTTGACTCCGTATATATATTGCACGCGAGTGATGACGTATGGGGCAGCAAAAGCAGAGGAGCTTCAAATAGATTGTCCTATCCAGAAAATGTTGCTATAGGACAAGCTGGAGATAACTACGACGACAAACTCCGATTGTTTTTTGTAGCAATGACGCGCGCTAAAAAAAGCTTGCATATTTCTTCGTCTCGAAAAAACCTTTCAGGAAGAGCAAGCCTAAAGGCTGATTTTTTGTCCGAGAAAAAATGGGAAATAGTTGTAGGCTCAGATACTACGAACATACAAGTAGAAGCAGCAGAACATACCTGGCAAGCTTCGATCAATACAGAAAAAGACAAGAGTCTACGCGAGCTACTAACCTCTCAACTAAAAAATTATCATTTAAGCGCAACACATCTTAATAGCTTTATTGATATTACTCAGGGAGGTCCAAGAGCTTTTTTACTTAACAATCTTTTGCATTTTCCTAAAAGCATATCTGCTAGTGCCGCAATGGGCTCTAGCGTTCACAAGGCACTTCAGAAAGCACATCAGCACTTCAGAATAGAAGGTGATCGCAGACCAATCGAAGATGTTGTCGGTGATTTCGAAAACTACCTAAAGCTTGCCCGATTACCTGAACAAGAATACATATATCAGCAGCAAAAAGGTAGTGATGCTTTAAGAATTTATTTAGAACATAACTATGATTTATTTAACCCTGAGCAGGAAGTTGAATTTGATTTTATACACCAAGGTTCGACTGTTGAAACTGCTCGACTTACTGGCATAGTTGACGTTATGGAAGTAGACAAAAAAAATAAAGCGATAGATATTGTTGACTACAAAACTGGCAAACCGGCTTCTAGCTGGAAGGGAGTAAGTGATTTCGAAAAAATAAAACTACACAAATACAAACAACAACTTATGTTTTATCATTTATTGATAGAAAATTCACGAGACTTTAAAGGCTACAAAATTCGTAAACTCGTACTCGATTTCATTGAACCCACAAAAACCGGAAAAATAATCTCACTTGAGGCAGACTTTACAAGCCAAGAGCTTGAGGAATTTAAGACATTAATTACTAAGGTTTGGAATTGTATCATTTCAGGTGAATTTATAGAGACAACAGACTATGAACAAACCTACAAAGGCATCTTGAAGTTCGAAAAAGACTTGCTTTCAAAGCCGTAAACATATATAATTATTCTCCGCCAGCAAATTACAATCCAGAGAAATATTAGGAGGTGGTTTGCGTGGCCGACAACTGCTACCATGCAAACGGAAAGAAACCCTGCAGTAAGTGCAACGGACTCGGAAAGTCGCAAGGCTTGTCCGAATGGAAATGCGCAGACTGTGATGGAAAAGGTGAAGTTTGTAAGGATTGTGGAAAGCCAGCATAGGCGCTCCACAGCAAGTTTGCGGTGACACTCGAGTTGTCCTCGTTCTACTTCGCCGAATAAGCGAACGGACAGGGAAGAATCGACCAGTCGCTCCCAAAAGGAGCGCGTCATTCTGCTCGACTGTTGTCGCGTCCACCAACCGCGCACCATCATGCGCGAGGTGACGAAGTCGTAGTGATCGGGAGATATGCACAAGGGGGTGTGCTAATTCCGACTGGGAGGATACGGTGGAGCGTACATGCTCGATTGAGCAAGTATGACGATGAAACCCTATCAACACTGCGGCAAAATGGCTGTTCAGCAACTGCTTGCGAGTAATGTGGTCTTCAAGATTTTGAGGATACTACAGAACCCGCAGCAGAGCTGGACAGCCTCTCTTTTTTTATAAGCAATATTTAAAAACGATATAATATAGAACACGATCATTATGACCAATTTTTGGAAAACTATAGAAAGACCATTTTTCGCTCTAGCCCCAATGGAAGCGGTGACTGATGTAGTTTTTAGAAAAGTGGTCAGAAGTGCAGCTCCAGCAGATATATACTTTAGTGAATTTACAAACGCAACTGGTTGGGTGAACGCAGGCTCAATAGCAGTCGGTGGTCGACTTGATAAATCAGAAGAAGACTCACCAATAGTAGCTCAGCTATGGGGATCTATCCCAGAAGATATAGAGAAACTTTCTAGGTACTGCCAAGAGCAAGGTTATGACGGTATAGATATTAATATGGGTTGTCCTGACAAATCGGCAATTAAATCGGGTGGTGGAGCCGCCTTAATTCAAAACCCAGACCTAGCAAAACAAATTATAGCTTCAGCAAAAAAGTCTGGTCTTCCCGTAAGCGTAAAAACCAGACTTGGTTTTTCAAAAATAGAAGAGTATAAAGAATGGCTACATTTTTTACTACAGCAAGATATCGTAGCATTAACTATTCATCTGAGAACAAAGAGCGAAATGAGCAAAGTGCCTGCACATTTTGAGCTACTCCCAGATATTGTAAAGCTAAAAAACGAAATTGCTCCAAAAACATTTGTGATAGCCAACGGTGATATTCTAGACTATCGTCATGGAAAGCAAATTATCGATCAAACAGGAGTCGACGGAGTCATGATAGGAAGGGGAGTTTTCAACAATCCATTTGCATTTGAGAAATCGCCGCGAACCCATACTAAGAAAGAGTTGGTTAGCTTGCTTAATTCACATCTTAACTTATATGACGAACGTGACGATGCAAAAAGAAAGTTTGAAACTTTAAAACGTTTTTTTAAAATATATATTCGAGACTTTGACGGAGCAGGCTCACTCAGACACGAGCTAATGCAAACAACAAATACAGACGAAGTTCGAAAATTACTAAACAAGCTAGATGTTTAGTTGCGTAAACTCAAGCACCAAAGCATGTTTGTGATTTACCAACTCAATTGTTTCTCCAGCACCTCTATGCTCAAGTCGCTCGGCTAGGCTAACGCTATTTTTTTTATTGTCATCCACTCTTTCGGCCATCAAAGGATGGACTGTAGTACCTTCAGGTAACTGCTCTTGGATTTCGGGTGACAGTTGGTCTTTATTTCTTTCATGATGTGAAATAAAAACCAAGACCTCTCGGTCTTGTTCTATAAGTTTCAATTTAACTAAGCTACCAATGGCAATTTCTTTGTCGGGCTGCTTCTCTAAATTGTCTGCCGATTCAATTGCCGAACGTCCCAGATCACCGTTAAAAGAAGTGCCACTTTCTCTAACTTCTATGGTTTCTTCTTGTAGTTCCATAGCGCACTCCTTGTTACGCCATAATAGTAGCACAAAAGTAACTGTTTAGCACCCAAGTAAACTTTAACGACGTTTGTGACGACGGAGTCCGGCTATCTTGAGTCGAACAGTATGACGATCTATCATTTCCTGAGCTTTATCAATTTCAACTTTATCTTTAGCAGATTTCTTCAGCTCATGCGCACGGTTTAAGGCTTTTTTAACTTCGTCCTCTTTAAGATGTTCTGGATCTTCAATTTCGTCAGCCAGTATTATAAGTTCGTTATTTAGCACCTTCAGCGTACCGCCGTATGCAGCTATAGTCTCACGATCAGCATCTTTAATCTTCTTTTCATTTCGAATGTGGATTATTCCGTTTGCCAAAACGCTAACTATAGGTGCGTGGCCACCATACACTGCAATTTCACCAGCCTTTGTGGGAATCATAACTTCATAGACATCTCGATCTATTTTTATGCCGTTGAGAGTGATGAGTTTCAGTCTAATCATTTAACTTCTTTAATAGAGCCTTTCATGTAGAACGCACTTTCGGGCTTGCTGTCGTGTTTGCCATCTAGTATTTCTTCGAATCCATCGATAGTTTCAGATAGTTTCACATATTGACCAGCACTACCAGTAAAACCTTCAGCTACAAAGAAAGGCTGTGTCAAGAATCGTTGAATTTTTCGAGCCCTCGCAACAGTTAATTTATCTTCGTCAGAGAGCTCTTCCATACCAAGAATAGCAATAATATCTTGCAGATCTTTATATCGTTGCAATACTCGCTGAATTTCACGAGCCACGCGGTAGTGTTTTTCACCGATAATCTCTGGGTCTAGCAAAGTAGACGAGCTGTCCAGTGGGTCAACCGCAGGGTAGAGACCTAGTTCGGTCAATGCACGGTTTAACACAATAGTAGAGTCCAAGTGAGCAAAGGCAGTCGCTGGCGCAGGGTCAGTATTGTCGTCTGCTGGTACAAAAATCGCCTGTACAGAGGTAATCGAACCAGTTTTTGTACTAGTAATACGTTCTTGCAAGCCACCCATTTCTTGAGCTAGGTTCGGCTGGTATCCTACAGCAGACGGCAGACGACCAAGCAAGGCTGAAACCTCGGCACCGGCCTGAGTAAATCGGAAAATGTTGTCGATAAATAGCAATACGTCTTTACCTTGATCGCGAAAACTCTCGGCAATTGTTAAACCACTTAGTCCAACTCTTAGACGTGCTCCTGGCGGTTCGTTCATTTGTCCAAAAACCAGACTAGTCTTATCTAGCACACCAGATTCTTTCATTTCATTGTATAAATCGTTACCTTCACGAGTACGCTCACCAACACCAGCAAAAACTGAGTTACCGCTGTGGAATTTTGCAATGTTGTTGATAAGTTCCTGAATCAAAACTGTTTTACCAACACCAGCTCCACCGAAAAGACCTACTTTGCCACCTTTGGCCATAGGAGCGATAAGGTCAATAACCTTGATGCCTGTTTCTAAAATTTCAGTTTTTCCAGACTGCTCTTCTAGTGTTGGTGGTTCGCGGTGAATTGAAGCAAACTTAGAGAATTTATTTGGCATTCCATCGATAGGTTCACCAACAACGTTAAACATTCGGCCCATAGTACTGTCACCAATAGGTACTTGAATAGGGGAGCCAGTAGCGATAATTTCTTGGCCACGCTTCAAACCGTCTGTTGAGCCTAGTGCGATTGCCCGAACACTAGTTTCACTAAGATGGCTGGCGACTTCAAATAATAGTTCTTTGCCGTGAAGCTGCACACTAAGCGCGTCGTAGATTGCCGGCATAGCGTCATGGTCGAACTCAACATCAACAACTACACCAACGACTTGGCTAATCTTTCCTTTTACTTTATCTGCTGTTTTGGTCATCGTGTGGTCCTCTCGTTAATCTGATTATAAATGATTTCTAAATTTTGTTGATGCCTGGTCATACTTTAACCGCCTCCGCACCACCAACTATCTCGGCAATCTGCTGGGTAATTTCGGCCTGACGAGCGGTATTTAGCTCTAAGGTCAGGTCGTCGATTATATCTGCGGCATTATCGCTGGCATTTTTCATTGCCATCATTCGCATACTATGTTCGCTTGCAACAGACTCTAGAAGTGCTTGCCAAAGCTGCGCTTCTATCAGTCTCTCAGCGGTACTTTCGATAATCGCCTCAACTGACGGTTCAAAGAAAGCAACTTCTAAAGGTGAAAGCTCTTTGACATCTGTCTTCTTGTCGTCGGCATCTATAACGTAGGGGATAAGGGTCGAAGCGACAACTTCTTGGTTAATATTGGAGATAAATTGAGTATAAATAACTCGAACACTGTCAATTTCTTTATCCAAATAGTTCTTAACCATATCCTGAAGAATAGTCAGAACAGTATCGGGCTTTGGATG
>CAYGHK010000014.1:8795-14888 GCA_964349645.1 uncultured Candidatus Saccharibacteria bacterium
CCAGAAAGTTGTCCGATCAATAGTCGAGCCTCTTCTTTAAAAGCTCGAGAATTGATAGCAAATTCCTGTGCACGTCTCATTTTACTAGCAGCAACCAGCTCCATGGCCTTAGTTATTTGGCGAGTGTTTTTAACACTACCAATTCGTCGTTTTAGTGTGGTTACACCTGCTGACATTGGCTACTTGTACTCCTCGGCAATCGCTTTAGCTATATCTAAAATATTTTTCTTCATCAAATCAGTTGGCTTATCGCCCTTATTTAACTCAGTCATAACTTTTTTGTGCTTTGAATCAAGTCGAGAAAGAAGTGCTTCCTTGGCCGGTTTGATTTTGTCTACAGAAATTTTGTCAAAACAACCCTCAGTGGCGGCCATTAGCATAGCTGTTTGTTCCCACACAGAATATGGTGAGTACTGCGGTTGTTTTAGAAGTTCAGTCAATCTTTGACCACGTTCAATTCGGTGCTTTGTTTCAGCGTCTAGGTCGGTAGAGAACTGAGCAAATGCTGCAAGCTCCCTAAACTGCGCCAAATTAAGACGCAAACTTCCAGCAACACCCTTTACAGCTTTTGTCTGAGCGGCACCACCGACACGAGATACAGACAAACCAACTGAAATAGCCGGACGAATACCTTGGTAAAACAAGTTAGTCTCAAGGTAAATTTGACCATCGGTTATAGAAATAACATTTGTAGGAATATATGCAGATACATCACCAGCCTGAGTTTCAATAATAGGTAGGGCAGTTAAACTTCCTCCACCCAATTCGTCGGACAGTTTTGCCGATCGCTCAAGTAAACGAGAGTGGAGATAAAAAACATCACCCGGGAAGGCCTCACGACCCGGAGGGCGACGAAGCAGCAAGCTCATTTGACGATAAGCTGCAGCGTGCTTAGAAAGGTCATCGTGAATGATAAGCGCATGCTGTTTATTGTCACGGAAGTATTCTCCCATAGCAGTTCCGGCATATGGTGCAAGATATTGCAAACTAGCAGCATCGGCAGCTGAAGTAGAGACGACAATGGTTTGATCCATAACCCCTTCAGCGCTGAGTCTTTCAACTAACTTAGCTACTTTACTGGCTTTCTGACCGACTGCAACGTAAATATTAATAACACCAGTTTTCTGACGATGCTGGTTCACCATAGTGTCGATTGCTACAGCAGTTTTACCAGTTTGGCGATCACCAATTATAAGTTCTCGCTGACCACGCCCAATCGGCACCATAGCATCAATAGCAACAATACCTGTCATCAAAGGTTCGAAAACACTTTTTCGAGCCAAAACTCCTGGTGCTGCGTTTTCAATCAAGCCACGCTTTGTGGTTTTAATAGGGCCTTTGCCATCTAGCGGTCGACCGAGTGGATCTACCACACGACCAACAAGCTCAGGACCAACAGGAACACTCAAAAGCTCGCCGGTCAATCGAACGCGCGCACCGGCAGAAACAGACTGTTCGTCACCTAGTAGCACTGCACCGATTTCATTTTCAGATAAGTTCAGAGCAAAGGCAGTAACTTTTTTGCCTTTATCTCCTTCGATTTCAAGAAGTTCGTTCGAGCCGCAAGAACGAAGGCCATAAATCCAAGCAATACCATCACCAACACGAGTAACAACACCAGTCTCCTGAATATCTGGTAGATCCTTGATGTCCTCTAGGGCTTTTTTGATGTCGGCTGACAGCTCTTTTACTGATACTTGGCTCATGTTATCCTTCCTTACTTATCGATGCTCGATTTTATATAATTTAACTCACTCTTGACGCTTTTATCTATCAGGTAATGCGCAGATTCAATCCGCACACCCCCCAGTAAGCTAGGGTCTACTTTTTGATGAATAATCACATTCTTGCAATTGTCAAAATGCTTCTTTATATATGCAGAAATACCACTTACTTGAGTTTGTGAAAGCGGGTGAGCGGTAGCGACATTTATTTCATATGTACCTTTCGCCTCACGCACGCTCATAACATCACGCATCATTGAATCCAGCTGTAAAGTCTGCTTGGTGTCTATCAAATAGCTGGCAATTTTTTTTGCAAGTCCACGGCTAGAGGACTCTTGATCGATTATATTTGCAACACTCAAGCTACTCATGACTATTTACCTTGACCTGATTTTAGAGCATCATCAATCAATGCTTTGTCCTTGGTTGAATCAACTTTGGAGCCTATTAGTTTTTCGGTCGTGTCTACCACGAGTGAAACTATCTCTTTTTTGAGACTGCGACGTGAACGATCTGTTTCCTCAATGATTTTCTTTTTGGCGTCTACAATCATTTTGTCCGTCTTTTCAACAGCTGCCTCGCTTGCCTTTGTAATCATTTCTTCAGACTGAGCTCTGGACTCAGCTAAGATTTCGTCTGCCTGAGCTCTTGCTTCAGATTTTAGCTTAGCAACTTCACTCTCGAGCTTTTCTTTTTGTTCGGTCATATCTTTTGCAGATTTTACACCTTCTTCAATTAGCTTCTGCCTTTTGTCGAGAACTTCGACAATCCGACTAAACACATACCTTTTAAGGATGTAGAACACAATTAGAAAAGTAATTAGCTGAACAATAAAAGCTTTAAGATCTATACCTAAAGCACCAAAACCGCCAGCTTCTTCGGCTGGGGCACTGCTAGCAAACTGAATAAAAACACTATTGATCACTGGTTAAATAACTCTTTCTTTTACTTTTTACGAGATGATAAAAATTGATGCAAACGCGATCAAACCGAAAAGCTCGGCCATACCCACGAATACAAACAATTGACCAAAGTACTTAGATGATTCTGGGTTGCGACTTACGGCTGTCATGTAGCTGCTACCTAGCAAGCCAATAGCTATTGCTGGCCCCATACCACCGAATCCTACCAAGATACCTTTGGCGATTACACCTGTATTAATTGTTTCTGCTGCAAATAATTCCACTTACTTCTCCTTCAAAATTTATTCTTTTACTTTTACGATTACTCTATATTATAACAAATATTTACTCTATTTACATCTCTTAACTTTCCATTTCTAACTCTTCATCATGATTGTGCGAAACTGTCATAGACAAATACGAAACTGTAAGAAGTACAAATATATAGGCCTGAAGAAGCCCTACGAAAACTTCCAATAAGGTGAAGGGGACAGCTGTGGCAAAGCCAAACATACCACCTAAATAGGCAAAGATAGCTATCAATATTTCACCAATAACCACGTTTAGAAAGAGTCGAAGACCAAGACTAAAAAGCCTTGTGAACTCAGTGAATATTTCAAAAACACCCACAAGATAGGTGACTGGATTGTATAGTTTACCTCCAAAAAAATGACGCACATAGCCAACGAAGCCCGATTCTCTCATTGCAAAAATCTGAATCAATATCATCATGACAAGCGCCATAGAAAGGGTACCGTTTAGGTCGGCAGTGAAGGGTCGTAGTAGCGGGTTTCCATCATACGTAATACCGTGCCCCACGATAGGCAGTAGTCCAAGCCAGTTGTTTAGTAGTGCAAAGAAAAATATTGTCACAAAATATGGAGCGTATTTACGAGCCAATCTCTGCGAGCCTAGACTGTCGGCTGTGAAATTATAAATAAATTCTGTCAGAGCTTCGATAGGCTGCGCCAAGCCACGACTACCAAGAATTGTGATTTTGCGAGACATTACATACAAAAAAACAATTAAAAATACTGCGACTATCCAACCGTAAACCATAGAGTTTGTTATGGGAACTCCGCCAATGTGAAAAAGTACCTCAGGTGCAACTGCAATACTAGGACCTTCAGAGGCGAATAAACTAAACATTTTCAACCGCCTTATTGATTTTCTTTACTTCAAGAGCAATTGTCAGACTAGAAAGTGCTATACCGGCAATAATACCCATGACAACAATGATAGTCTTACCATCCGAGAAGGCTAGGGCTACAAAAAATGGCACCAAAAAACTTAGAGCTAACTTCCACGATATGTCCATCAGAAAAAAGAAGAACATGCTTTGCAACTTCCTGGTCTTTTCTGTTTCAACCGGTGTTTTTGCACCCCAATCGTCGTCAAATTCATCGTCCTCAAATCGAACTAACTTTGGGTTAGTTTTTTTGGGTTTTACTTTTTTCTGATTTGTCTTCGCCATCACTTTTCTTTATTATACCAAAACTATTAGTCTTGGCTAAATTCTCGCAACCCACCATTCCAACTTTGCCAAACATTGAGAGGCTCACGCAGCTCAAGCCGACTTCCTATGCGAACGCGCGCACCGCCCGCAGTAATTCTTTCACCCTGTGGCATATGTGTGTGCCCTGTGACAACAATTTTGTGAGAACCTCGGAACGCCTCTTGCTGACGAGCTAGGGGTAGGCTAGTTATTTGAGGTGGCTCATCGTAGTCTTCTTCGTCTTCCTCTCCAGTGTTTTCGAGCAAATCTTTTCGTGCGTAATACAGCTCCTGCTTTTGTAGTAACCAGCCTGTATCAGTTAGACCGGCGTGAATAGCTATAAAATCTTTGCCCTCAAAATACATTGCTGCCTGAGCAAGCATTTGCAAGTGGCCTTTCTCTAACATTGCCTCTTTCAAACGCTCAATCTTCTCACTATTAGCGGTGGCTTTAGTTGCAATACCGTATGAACGAGCTATTGCACTAAGAATGCCTTTTTCATCACTAAATACCCGGGCTGTCTTTTGTATCCTCTGACGCGTTTCTTCGTCCTTGTGTAACATTCCAGCCAAAAGATAGAGTTCCCAGTTACCCAGTGTTATATCAGCATCAACCTCCTGTGCGATATCTAGCACTCGTGCCGTATTAGGCCCTGCTCCAACCAAATCACCATTTATAAGGTACCTGTCTGGTTTATCGCCGTAATGATTTGTTACTTTTTCAAGTGGCTCATCAAAACCATGTAGATCGCTCACTACAACTATTTTCTCACTCATAACTCTAGTGTAAGGTTCTACAAAACTCCGTGCAAGCATGAGCTTTTTACAAATAAAAAGGGGAGGAGCATTGCTGCTCACTCCCCATGACGGTCGACTTGACCGTATTTTTCATTGATCTTTGCTTTTTCCTTTTCTGCCCAGTTATCCAAATTAGACTGGAAGAAGCTGTTTAGTACGCGAAACATCGGTATCGAAACGAAGTAGAACCACGCAGCCAACACCACCAAGCAAATCGCCAGTACCAGCCAGACCGTTGGTACAGTCACTACAAAAGCACTTATCAAAACATCCTCCTAGGCGCTCAGGTGTTTAACAACATTTCCGTTCAGAAAAGATACGCTGCAATCAGATATACCCCAGCAGCAACGCCCAAAATACTTGCACCCGCCAACACCACACCAGCCAGATACAAGAGCATGAAGATCGGAGCAAACATGGCTATCTCTCGACCCACTTCATCACTACTAGGCCACATATTGTCAGCCATCAATGATTCGTGCGGATCGTTGTTCATTACATCAAAAAACAGAGCAACGAAGAAGGCAACGAAGCCCAAAAACAGCGCTCGAGGAATGGTCTGCTCATCAATCACCAGCAACCCAATGTAGGCCATTACCGAAAATTCCATGACGATAATCGGAATCGTCATGTAAGGCCATGCCTTTTTCAAAACGATCATTTGATACTCCAAAAGTTCGTGTCTTAGGCCTTTCCCAAAACATTAGATCAATACTAGATCATTTTCTTAATATTATCAACCATCTGTCAAATATTTATACTAGTGGGTGTAGTTTTTATGCATTGTTGTTATAATTTAAATATGAATCAAAACGCTAAGCCTCAAGTAACCATATACAGCACTAGCTGGTGTGGTTTTTGCCATAGCTTAGAGCAATATTTAGAACAAAAAAAAGTAACCTATGTCACAAAAGACATAGAAAAAGACGAATCTGCCTACAATGAACTGATGGAGACTATAGGAGGTACCGGTAATTTTCGTGGAGTACCCACAAGTAGTATCAATGGTGAAATAGTTGTAGGTTTTGACCGTCCCAAAATAGACTCGGCACTGGCTAAAAACACCTAGTTTTACCCACCTAACAGATATAGAATCGTTGTAAATTCTAAAGCATAAAAACGTTGACAATAGCATATATAGGGTATTACTATGGAACATAAGCGCTAGATATAGT
>CAYGHK010000015.1:0-14746 GCA_964349645.1 uncultured Candidatus Saccharibacteria bacterium
TGTCGATTTTGTTGATAGCAACTACGATTTTGGCATTGGCTGCCTGAGCAAATTTGATAGCTTCGACAGTTTGAGGCTTAACGCCATCGTCAGCCGCGACCACTATGATAACAACGTCGGTAAGTACCGCGCCGTGCTGGCGAAGTGCAGAAAAAGCTTCATGCCCAGGAGTATCAAGTAGCGTTATTGAGCGATTGTTACGAATTGTCTGATACGCGCTGATATGTTGGGTAATACCGCCTGCTTCATCATCAACAACCTTGATGCCCAAAATTGCATCAAGCAAACTTGTTTTACCATGATCAACATGCCCCATTACAGCAACTATTGGAGGTCGCTCAGCTGCATCGTCGCTCAACACTCTTTCCTCGCGCTCGTTAGACTCTTCAGCTTTCTTTAAGGTAACGTCTATCTCAAGTTCTTCAACAATTATTTGAACAGTTTCAAAATCAAGCCGCTGATTAACAGTGGCGACTATTCCATTCTTAAATAACTCTCCAACCAGTTTAGCAACTGGAAGAGCAAGCTTTTCTGCCAAATCGCCGACAGTAATCGTACCTACAATCGTCAAGACTTTTTCGTCGGTTGTGTCTGGCATAGAAAGCTCCTTTCTTCATTGTTATTTATTTAGCTAGGCCGAGGGAAATTTTGCGGTTTTCTTTGTCTATATCTAAGACTTTGAAATTTTTGCGTTCGTTCAAGGTAAATACCTTCTCAGGGTCTGCATCTTCTTTGCCAAGCTCGCTAACGTGAATCAACGCTTCTACGCTTGGGCTCAATTGCACAAATGCACCAAAAGGCGTAATTCGTGTAACTGTTCCTTCAACTTTCGAACCTTTTTTGAACTTCTCTAGCTCAGATAGCCAAGGATCGTCTTGTAGTTGTTTCAAGCTAAGGCTTAGGCGATCTTTGTCGATAGCAATAATTTTTGCTTTAACAGTTTGGCCAGGTTTTACATAGTCGCTTGGATTGCTCACACGTTCCCAGCTAATTTCACTGATGTGAATCAAGCCTTCAATACCGTCGACATTTACGAACACTCCGTAGTCTACAACTCCGGTTACTACACCTTCTACTGTGTCACCAACGGCAATTTTGTCGAATCTTTCTGCAAGACCATCTTTAACAGCTTCTTTTTCACTAAAAATAAGTTTGTTATTTTTGCGATCAGCGTCGAGAATACGAACTTTCAGAGTTTTCTCTTTTAGGCTATTTAGTCTTTGCAAAATTTCGTTTTTGTCGCTACTTCCAACACGAGGGTAGTGCTCAGCACTTAGCTGGCTAACTGGTAAAAATCCTCGTACACCTTCGTACTCAATCAACAATCCACCACGGTTTGCGTCATATGGCTGTACATCTATGATTTCACCTGAAGTAGCTGCATCTGCAACCACGTCCCAACCACGATCTTTGATAGCTTTTCTTAGGCTTAGTAAGCTGTAGCCATCATCAAGTTCAACTTCAATAACACTTGCTGTTACTTTGTCGCCCTCTTTTAGGTTTCGGTTAAAGCCGATTTCGCGGCGAGGTACTATACCAACACCTTGAGCACCCAAATCTACAAGCGCTTCGTGTTTTTTAAGTGAAAGCACTGTGCCTTCTATTGTTGCACCGTTTTCTAATCCGGCTGCTGAGTCCTCTTTTAAGAGGTCATCCATAGTTAATGTCTTTGTTGTCATAGTCCTTTATTTAAAGCCGTTACAATACCGACACGTCGGTACGACGACCCCAAGACTCCTTATATATTAAATTTGATATTTCCCGCAGCAAGCCTCACTGACCTACATTTAAGATTACTTACAATTGTACTCTGTTAAGCGATATATGTCAAAAGTGTTAATCACCTATTAGCCTTGGAAATTGATCAACTTCTTCCAAAAGATCCGCACCTGATGACATTTTACGATCTGGTATTTCCTGCCACTCGCCAGAGCTTGGAGATCCAGCTACATCGTCCGGATACACTATACGCATCCACTTCATAGGCTTTCTTATATCAGTTGGATCGTCTGGATTAATCCTCGAATAATGCAGTACGGCACAATTTTTTATTCTCTGAGAATCGTCATTATCAAGCTCTTGCCATTGTTCTGGAGACATCCTCTCAAGATCATATCTGGCTGTCCACATAAACTCACCGTGAGTAACAGCAATAACTCTTTTGCCTGCAGCTTCACGATGTAATGTATCCAAGAAATCACGCTCACGCAGCAATACTCCACTAAGCAACGCCTCTCCTCCGTCTAGACCAGCATTAAGCGGGTCTATCTGTTTTTGCAAAGTAGTTAACGCGAATAACCTCTCTCTTTCTTCAGGAGAAGCTTTACCATATACACCCCAATTTCTTTCAACAATCCTATCGTCTTTTCGCCACCCAGTGACTTCTGGGCCTCCAATATGAGCTGCTGTTTCACGAGCTCGAAGAAAAGATGAAACATAACGCAGATCAAATGAAGCAGCACCACCTAGTTCTTTTTCTATCCATTCACGGGCAATTTTTGCCTGCTCCACGCCTCTAGCAGACAATCTTTGCTGCCAGTCTGGTCGCGCTAATACTTCTTGCTCATCTGGGTGTACTCCGCCTGCCTTATGGGTAGCCTGAACAACATTGGCCTCAGATTGGCCATGACGAACAAACACTAGTTCATTTGGCATACTCATGACGAAACTCCTTTCTTACTTTGTCGAACTGCGTGCACGCAGTTCTTTCGTAATAAAGAGTTGTTTTTTAGATCGAATAAAAGTAAAACCAGCATAGCTTAGCGCTGCTATACCAATAAAATATGGAATCGCGTCTTCAGGACCTGTTGAGGCAACTTCGCTTGGGCCGGTACTGGCAACACTTGGTACTGTTTGGGCAGCCTGCGCTGCGGCGGCTTCCTCTTTTGCCTTTGCGGCTGCTGCTTCATCAGCTTTCTTCTTAGCTTCCGCTTCACTAGCAATTCTGGCTTTTTCAGCTTCCTCTGCCTTTTTCTGTTCACTAGCTGCTTTTTCAGCCGCAATTTTCTCAGAATTATCAGTTTTAGCTACTTTGCTGGTGTCTTTTTTCTCTGTAGTTGCTACATTTGGCTTTGAACCTTCGTTCATACTTGTCACAACACTTTTACTCAAAAATACCCCGAGCAAAAGCAATACTACGAGCACCAAAGCGACAGCTACAAAACGAACTGTGGTGGAAAATCGTGATACTGGTGAATCATAATCCATGATGTGTCTCCAAAAAATAACCTTTAGTGGTATTATATAACATCTCTCGATTAATATCAATGCATGCTAAAATAAATGCATGATTATTGCGGTAGATACTGGAGGCACAAAAACGCTAGTTGCGGGTAGCGATAGCGAGGGTAGATTTCACACTCGACACCGCTTTGCGACCCCGTCAGATGACGAAAATCTATATGTAGACTTGTTGGCACAAACTATTTCAGAGCATTTCGATATGAAAAAAGTAAAGGCCATATCTATTGCTGTACCAGGTTTTACCAGGGGTGATGTGTTTGTACAATGCCTTAGCCCTGCGCTTAGCTGGCCTGACAACTTTGAGCTTGGCGACAAATTACGATCAAAACTAGGCACAAAAGCGCCTATTTATCTCGAAAACGATGCCAATCTTGCAGGTTTAGCCGAAGCACATGCTTTCGAAAAATTACCGAAGTCATGCCTGTATGTAACAGTTAGTACAGGCATAGGCCTGGGCTTTTCTCGAAACGGCAAACTAGTGCAAGCTATGGACTACTTTGAAGGCGGCAAAATGATGCTAGAGTACGACGGTTTACTTCGTCGCTGGGAGGATTTTGCTAGCGGTAGGTCAATCTATCAAACATACGGCCGCTACGCACGTGATATCAAGTCTAAAGCCGTCTGGGAACAGATAGCCGAAAAGATATCTCGCGGACTTTTAGTACTCGCCCCTACGCTCAAACCAGAGGTTATCGTTATTGGTGGTAGCATCGGCACTTATTTCGACAAATATGACATATACCTCAATGCATTTCTAGAGAGATATATTCCGTATATCATGAAAGAAACCAAGATTGTACAAGCCAAACACCCTGAAGAAGCAGTGATTTACGGATGCAAAATTTATGCTGAGCAAAAGCTTACTTAAAAAAGTAGCATCAGACTACCCTATTATTCAGTTCAAGCCTGGGGAGCATTTTAAATGGTCTTCTACAGAGAAAATCATTTACTACGACGCCCTAGAAGAAGATGCTGAGACCTTCCTATTTCATGAGCTCGCTCACGCAGTGCTAGACCACGACGATTTCAAGCTAGACGTAGAGCTGGTTCGAAAAGAGGCCAAAGCCTGGGAATATACAGCCTCATTGTCTGAAAAATACGGCATTACCTCTGACAAACAAAAAGCAGATGAAGCACTTGAGAGTTACCGGTATTGGCTATTTAAGAGAAGTAAATGCCCCGACTGTGGCGCAAATGGCCTGCAAACCAAAAACACCCACTACAAATGTCTTGCTTGTGGGTGCAGTTGGTCAGCGAACGACGCCAGAATATGTGGCCTCAAACGCTACAAAGTTAAAGTTACTTAAGCTGTTTTAGCAGTTTTAGTTCGACGAGAAATAGTTCCGCCTTTTTTGCCTGCTTTTCGAGCTAGTTCACGGTTGGCAGCAAAGCCACCAGTAGTACCGTTTTGACCACCTTTACGTCCAATTCGAGCGTAAAAGTCTTTGCCGTGTAGGGCTTTATTTTTTTGTGCAGCTTTTTTGCCGCCAGTTATAGTTCCTGCCATTGTTACAATTCTCCTCTGTTAATACTCAATGAGTCCCACCACATGATATTATTACTATTTCATTATAACAATGTATATGCTTTTTGTCAATATTTACATAAGGGTTTTTTATTGCACTCTAAACGTTGCACTTATTCGTCTGGTGCGATACTATGGTTGAGCACCTGAGTAAGTAACTTTAAAACACCCTTCTGCGAGAGGGGTGTTTTCAATTTAGTCGAGTTTTAACTACCTATAAATTATATAAGTCTTCCTGTCGCCAGAATGACATCGGCATCATACCAAAAATCTGGTTGTCTTATACACAAATGCACCACGTTAATTGTAGGTTTTTTAAACCCATTATCTTCATACATGCCCTCAGTAATCTCTATTCCCTCTTCTAATGTAGAATTGTGTTCCGGGTCACCCCCAACCAATATTTTTTCACCACCAGGGAGACGTCTATTTTTATTGGTAGAATACTCAATAATAGCCGTACCGTTATTTTCAAGGAGTTCTGACATGTTTTTAAATGTATCTTGCAGAGCCGTTTCAGATAAGTGATGCAAAAAACCTGCTGAAAATACACAGTCAAACTTTTCCATAGCTGGGAGCTTCTCTCTCAAAATATCAGCTTTTAACAGCGTGAGGTTGCCTGATTTTTTGGGATTTTTAATAGCCTTTTTGCGTCTTTTCGCTTCCTCTAAAGAGGCGTCGTGAATATCAAGTATTGTAACGTCGAGACCTGACTCAATCAGTGGCATAGCATACCTTCCATACCCTCCAGCTACATCGAGGACTTTAGAACCACGAGTCAGCCCCTTAAAGAGACTTAGCAGTTCAGGCATTGGCTCACCATATGGCTCGGGGTTAGTCTTAAAATCAGGAGCAAAGTCAATTGGATCACCCGGTTCTTCATATGCTAAAGGCTCAGCCATAAACTACAGTCCTAACTTTTAATTTGTTTTTTAGCCAGAATTTTTTCTTCCTCTGAAATATCTTGTCTATTGCCTACTATTGGACCTAAAGAACCTGCAATTAACACCTGTGGGCCAGTAGGGATTATTCTATGAGAACTAAATACAAGCGTAGCACCTAGCTCATCGTTGGGCACTGTCGGGGCATGAAAAGG
The DNA here is from genome assembly GCA_964349645.1 of uncultured Candidatus Saccharibacteria bacterium. Taxonomy (GTDB): domain Bacteria; phylum Patescibacteriota; class Saccharimonadia; order Saccharimonadales; family Saccharimonadaceae; genus JACPYF01. The sequence continues at coordinate 5,865 of CAYGHK010000015.1, forward strand.
ACCTGCCTCTATTTCGTGCAATTCCCCTGCATGCACTATTCTTTGCTCGTCTAAATGTGCCCTTACTGTCGTTCCGTCAGTTGTGAGAGCCTCTGGGTTGTCTCCGGCATATGAAACCTCAAATACTCTGAAAAGCCCTTTAGAAGCCACTTCGTGATCAACGACATTTCTGCCCGGTAAGGTTTCAATTTCGTAGAAGTTATCGCTATAAAATCCAGCAATTGCGAGAGATGAGATATTCCATCCGTGATTGTGTATGTCACCATCGTAAATGTCGCCTATTTTTCTTTTATCCCAGTTTATATCGCGCTTTCTAAGCCCATCTGGCCACACGTGAAGTCGTAGGCTGCCTAGTTCAGGATGTTCTCCAAGCGGATAAACCATAAAGCCTGTTGGATGCCATCTGCCGTAATGTTGCTCAAGATTCGGAATGACTTCGGATGTTACGATCTCGCCTGCAGGCTCTAAAATCTCAGCAGATCTAGCAAAAAATTCTTCTGTGCCAACTTCGTTATTACCATTATGCAAAAGCACACTTGCGTCTGTTGGCACGACCCCATATTTTTCTAATAAATTCATAAGCTATACTATAGCATATAAATGCTATATTTCAATTTAACTGTTTATTATTTCTTCTGCCTTTGGGTCAAAAGCCGGACTTTGGACTAGAAAAAGCTTCATTATTGTGCCGCTTTTTGCTCGAAAGTCATAAATCGTATTTTTTGGAACTATCACTACATCCGTAGCATCAACCTCAATTTCTTTACCATCAATAATAAAAATACCGGAACCTTCAGTTACATAGTAGACTCTGTCGCTTCGCTTCGTCCTAACTTTCCCATGATTTTTATCACCTATCTCCATAAAAGCTGCATCCATATCTTCAAATTCATCTTTAGAATTATACGACCAGCCCTTTACACCTTCCATGCTAAATTTCAATGCATTATTTATCGAAAACTTCATATGCCCATCATATCAGAAGTAGCCTTCTATAGTTAAAGATGACAAATCATACTATAATTACTAAATATAAATCTAAATATATTGAGGTATTATTCGTATGGCAATTAAATCTGTTCTGGTTACTGGAGGCGCTGGGTTCATAGGCTCGCATGTTGTTGATCTACTTTTAGAAAAAGGCTACAAAGTACGAATACTCGATAAACTTGTAGACCAAGTACACGAAAATAAGACAAATAAGTACATACCAGAAAAAGCAGAGTTAATAGTAGGTGATATTTGTGACAAAAAAATAGTTGAAGAAGCCCTTAAAGATATGGATGCCGTCATAAACCTCGCTGCAGAAGTGGGAGTCGGACAATCTATGTACGAAATCACTCGATACATGAATACAAATACAGGTGGAACCGCTGTTATGCTAGAGCTCCTTGCTAGTGGAAAATACGACATCAAGAGAATGGTTGTCGCTTCATCCATGTCAGTTTATGGCGAAGGCATGTACGAATGCCAAAGTGATGGTATTATCTCGCCACCGCTTCGCTCTGAAAGCCAGCTAAAAAATCGTATTTGGGAAGTTCTATGTCCCAAATGCCAAAAAGTACTAAAACCTATACCAACAACCGAAGATAAACCTCTAGATCCTGCATCGATATATGCAATATCGAAGTTAGATCAAGAGCTCATGACACTGAGTGTTGGTCGCGCATATGACATCAGCTCAATAGCTCTACGCTTTTTCAACACATACGGAACAAGACAATCACTTTCCAACCCATATACCGGCGTTGCGGCTATATTCTCATCTCGACTTTTAAACAATGAGACCCCTCTTGTTTTTGAAGATGGCGAACAAGCTAGAGACTTCGTACACGTATCGGACGTTGCTGCGGCTGTAGTAATGGCTTTAGAAAAAGTAGAAGTTAAAGATGTCGTTTGCAACATTGGCAGCGGACAACCCGTTACGGTTAATGAAGTTGCCATAAAACTCGCTAAGAAGCTTGGCGTTAACATTGAGCCAAATATTATGCACAACTATAGAGTCGGAGATATTAGACACTGCTGGGCCGACACTTCAAAGACTAAGGAGTTGCTTGGATTTGAAGCAAAAATAAGCTTCGACGAAGGGCTCGACGATTTAATTGAATGGGTAAAAGATGAGCCTGCAATTGATCGCGGAGCACAGGCTCAATCAGAGCTAAATACACGAGGCTTAACCTTGTGAAAAAAACACACAATACCTCTGTAATAAATGGGCTAACTCCTCGTGTGCTAAACATTCACCATGGAGATGAGCTGTCAGACAATTTACCAGCCGTTAGTTTAGACGTGTCGTTAAAAAAACATGTAGATGGTAGTTTTCTTAAGCCTGAATTTTTTACAGCTATAAGAATATCCTGTGTTTTACAAGAAATTCCGTCAAAAGACATCGTTTCATTTATTTCACATTACAAAAAGTACCTACATAAACATGGGGCATTCTATGTATCAGTGCCGAAAGATAAAATGTCATTTACCATACTTAGTAAGTACCTTTCTCAAGCTGGTTTCACCCATATAGAACTACTCCCAAGTAGTGAGGATTTAGCATACCTGTGTGGCATCGATGATCAATCTCAAAAAGAAGAATCAATACTTGTTTTTGCAAGTATGAAAAAGGTTCCGCACAAACATGATGAATCTTTAGGCGAAAAAGAATTTCAAAAAAAATGCGAAGTTTTTAGAAAAAAATACACTAAAAATCCACCAACTTCTTTTATAATTCCCGTATATAACGAAGAAAAAAACCTCAGGCAATTTCTTACATTTGTCGAAAATTCAGAAAACAAAACAAATACAAAACGCGAGTATATTTTTGTTATAAATGGCTGCACCGACAATTCAGAAGAAGTACTTGTTCGCTATTTAAAGCAGAGCCTACTAGACTGGAAGTTACTAAAGTCAGATAAAGGAATCACTCCCGCATACAAAAAAGGTATCGAGGAAAGAAATCTTGATGGATTTATAGGCAAGCTAGACGCAGACGTTGTATTGCACCCTCACCTGCTAGACCTTATGCAAATGGATATGGTAGAAAACGAAAATCTACAGGTTACATATGCAGAGCCAACACCACTCGACGCAATAAATGCTTACAATGCCAACGACCACAATGCACGTCTAATGAGCAAACGATTGTATTTTACTTCAAAAGCAAGCATCTGTAGAGAAGACCCCTTCGTTAAACACGACCTTGAAGAAATCTTGAAAGGCGTTATGGCCGAAGATATATTTTTATCTTTTTACTACGCATATTACTATGGTCTCGATTCGATTGGACGCACACCAAATGGCCTCGTATATTGCAAAACATTAGGCAATTTTGAAGACCTAGTAAAACAGCAGTCCAGAGCCGACTCAGACATTAAACGTCTTTTCGAAGCACATCCTTCTTTCGCGATTCTTGGTAGAATTATGGAGCAAGAAGTATATAGCGGTACTGAGTACCACTCTCTAGTCGAAAAGGCTCGTGTAAATAAAAAGTATGTCGAAGAATGGACAAGAATAATGAGCACTAAATAACATTATGAATATACAAGATTATTACTCAAAAATTAAAGATGAAGAAAAGCGCAATGAAGAGCTTTTACACCTGACTGCCAACGAACCGTTTATGTCTGATACGGCTCGGGCTTTTATGAACTCAAAAATTGATGATAGATATTTTATGGGCGGCGGCGACGATGACGGTATTGTCGACTTTCAGCCGTTTACTTTTCGCGGCATGCCAGCTCTGCAAACACTCGTATCTGACGCTCAATCTGCCGCCAAAGAAATGCTTGGCGCATACGAAGTTAATTTTGGTTTTCTTTCTGGAGTGCACGCCATGATGTGTGCGGTACTCTCAACTACCGAGCCAGGTGACACAATCATGACGGTTGGTCTGGAGTACGGCGGACATTTTGCTACTCAAGGAATTGTTGAAAGAACAGGTCGCAAGCACATACAAACTTCTTACAACTTCGACACTCTTTCTTTCGATGTAGAAAAATTGGCACAAGACTACAAAGCTGCTAATGCAAAAGCTTTTTATATGGATGTTTCATTTTATATAAACCCGCACAATCTTCGTGAAATTCGAGAGGCTTTAGGTGAAGATGCAATCATAATATACGACGCAAGCCACACATTAGGATTGATCATGGGCGGTCAGTTTCAAGCACCATTTGCCGAGGGAGCGAATGTTATATGCGCAAATACACACAAAACCTTGCCCGGACCTCAAAAAGGGATTATTGCCTTTCGCGACAAAGAGTTGGCTGAAAAAGCTAGTGCGATAATAAACAGTGGTCTTTACTCAAGCCAACATACAGCTTCAATGATAGCTCTATCGACTACAGTTTTAGAAATGAAAGAGTACGGCCAAGAATACGCAAAGCAAATCATTGCAAACTCAAATGCGCTTGGTGGAGAGCTTGAAAATCTAGGGCTAAAAGTCAGGAAAGCCAACACAGGTCGTTACTCAGAAAATCACCAAATACATCTTTTTACAGAGGAGTTTGGTAACTACCGTGACTTATACAAACAATTTATCAAAAATAACATTTCGGTCAATTTTGACAATACTTTGGGCGGCAAAATGTATATACGAATCGGCACTCAAGACCTTACCAGGCGCGGCATGAAAGAAAAAGAAATGGCAATGATAGCTGGTTTTTTACGTGATAGCTTGCAAGGTAAAGATGTCTCAAATGAAGTAAAAGATTTTACAAACAAATACCAAAAAGCATCTTACTCATTTGACTCTACTGCGTAGTTTTAAAACTTGGGTCGGCTGTGAATACTTTTTAACTCACCTGCGTCTAGCCATCGATAGTAGCAAGATGTGCAAGCATCGATGATAATATTTGAACTCGCATAGTCAACTGGAGCCATTGGTTTACCGCAAGCTGGACACACTAAGTTTTGATGCTTTTCATTGTCTTGCTTAATATCTTTTTCCGACAAAGCTTCCTGTTTTGTCTCCGCATCAGTTAGTTTAGCGCCCAATATTAGTTGCCCGTGACCATTTGGACATTCATGCCAATGTCGGTATTTTTGCATAGATTCCTTACAAATTGGACATTTAAATTTCGATGGCTGCGGCCACGTTTGGACTTTGTTTTGCTTTGGCTTATTTGGTGTATTTTCTTTTGTTTCTATTGCCGGCCGCATTTGTGCGATAAACTCAGCTATGACATCGTCCTTAGCGGGCGTAGACTTCGCAGCAATATACATAACATCGTCGATAATCTCCCAGTGGTATTTGTGACAAAAATCTACTACATATGCCATGGCTTCGGGGTCGAGTAAATACCGTAGCTCAAAATCTTGGCCTTTGTCTATATATAGCGAAAAATAGTTCCCAAAATCCCCTTCTAGGCTCACTGCATTCATTACAGTTTTGCCAATAGTTGGGTTTAGCTGGTCTAAATTTCCACCTTTGGAAATTGCTAGTAGGTGCAGCTTAGAGCGAAATGGTAGCTCAACTAGTTTTATGGCTTTACCTGAAGGAACCGATATATCAGCGGCGGTGCCAAATTTTCTAGGCATGGTAATTAACGTCACCGAACTCGCACCACCTACCACGCCCTTCAAATCATGCTTGTCAGCTGCAATTAAGTCATTTCCTTGGCTAAAATACGAAAATAGTACAGGTGCATTGTCATTATCGGGCGATCTGTACTGCAACCGCCAGCGTTTAAATACAATAATGCCCGCATATATAGCAAAAGATATTCCGATCACAAAAGGCATTATTGCCTCAAAAGTACCGCTGTAAAACTCAAACAAATCTCGATTCATATTGTTACTACGATACCATTAGCGATATCATATGCACAATCAAATATATAATGGTTTATAATCAAGCCATGAGAAGAGGAATGAAAGAATATAAAGACATCGATGAATATTTGCAGAATTTTGCTGCGCCTAGCCAAAAGATTCTGCAAGATATTCGGGAGACTATACACAAAGCTGCACCCGAAGCTGCCGAAAAGATCAGTTACGGCATACCAACATTTACATTGAATGGTAAAAACTTGGTACATTTCGCTGGATACGAGCATCACATTGGCTTTTACCCCGGCGCCCGTGCAATTCCCGAGTTTAGCGAGGAATTAAAGAGTTATAACACCTCAAAAGGCACCATCCAATTCCCTATCGACAAACCAATGCCACTAGACCTCATAACAAAAATCACCAAATTCTGCGTTGAGCAAAGATAAAATTATAATATTAGTATGAAAAATATAAAGAAACTTGGTATTCCTGAGCCTATACTAATTACTAAGTCAGTAGAGAAAACTTTTACAAAAATATTGCTTGAGGGATACAAATATAACCCCAAAAATTACTTATCAAGTGGACGTGAAATACCCCATCTAAAAATACGTCCACGTGAATTATTGGGACTATGTATTATGTCACACCTAGGCAACTATCTAACTGGCGAAAATTGGTTACCAGCTACTGATCCTTGGGGTAGAGATGGATCCATCATAGTTGAAAGAGATGGAATAAGAGTGGGAATGGTTATAGAACAAGTATATGTAGGTAGTCATAGTAAAGGTGATTTAACAAAAAACGTACTCCAAGCTATTAAGAAAAAAGAGGATAGAGGAAAAAGTTATACCGACGATGTTAATTTAGTAGTTTTTGTAGACACACATGGAGAGTTAGAAGTAGAAATGATAGCAAAGAGAATACAGAACAGTCCTTTTGGTGCAATCTATCTTTTTGGACTAGCCGATCCAAAAGACTTTTTATACTTTGCTGCTATATTAAAAAGTCCTTCTGAACCGCTTAGCTCAGTACTTATTAAAGTAAATCACAAAACCGGTCGAGCAGCGCTGTCAGTTATTAACAAACACAAAGATTAGTGACTTTTGGGTATCGTGGCGAGCCTGAGCAAGCACGTCAAACTCACAACTAATTAGCCGAGGACTGTCTGATCCGCCAGCTGGCGGAGAGTTCCACAGGCTGTTGTGAGGCTTGACTAGTGATTGCTTCAAGCTTGGCATGTATCCCGCTGGTTTTGGGTTCCGTTTTGCCGAAACAAAATGGAACAAAAAGATATTCCTGTATACTATCCATATGAACAAAAAACTAAACGTAGCCATAGCGGTACTGGCAATTATAGTTATAATTTCAGGAGCTTTCCTGTATACGAGGTGGAACGGCTCTGCCGTATATGAAAAAGTATATCAGACTACCACGAGCGAAGGGAATGGAATACCCAGCTCAACGAATACAACCGCAAGTCGACTAGTAGATATCCATTGGGTTGAAGCTAGTGTTGTCGATGGAAGCGACGACTGCAATCTGTATGACAAACAAACTAAACAAATATACTACAAGATCAGTACCAGTTCAGGAATGGCAGAGACAGAAGTACCAGAGGAACCTTCAAAGATTTATTATCGCAACGACAAGATAACTGCGAGCGATGCGTCTAAACTAGCTAATCAGTACTGCTTTAAATAGACTCTAAAAATCAAAATTCACCGTCACATTAGTTTCCGTTTTGCCAAAACAAAATGGAAAAAAGATAATGATTAAACTAATAATTCTATAGAAATAGTAACTATATCACCTGCCGAAATACCCGTTTCTTTACGAACATCAGCTTTGATCGGTATCAGATACGCATTTAACTTGCTGTCTGGAAATATCGAAGTGTTCCAAGAGTAATCATTGACTCTAGCTGCCACACGAATCGACCCAAAACCACGCTGGCCTGTTCCAAAATTTTCCTTTATCTCCTTTGATATGTCCTTAGGCAATGTAATAAAATGCCAAGCACTCTGCCCGCTGTATATCCATAATTCTGAGGTAAATGTATATTTCATACAGCCTTAACGTTTATAGAGTGTGGTCATAATCTATATCAGCACAGCTCGCAATGTTAACACCCTTTGCTCCCGACTGGGAAGGAGGACACCCTCCTGCGGGTATACATCTACCACTTAGTCTATCTAGCGGAGTGCAAGAGTTTGGATGCTCCTTGGGGTAAAAAACAGAATACACTAACAAACCAAGCATAAGAACTAACATAGAAATTAGCAAATATACAATTATATTATAGATGCGAGACATGACGAAATTATAGCACACAAAGAAAAACCACCCTTTCGGATGGCTTTCACAATTATCTACAGATTTTTACTTAGTGTACAGATAATTCTTGATCTTCATCAATAGCTTCGCGCACCGCACTACGAGCCTCGTCTTCTCTTTTCTTTTGAAGCTCATCCATCGCTCGATCTGCATCTTCTATATCCTGCGCGGCTCCTTGTTCGTAACCCTGCGCTTGCTCTTCGATCGTTGATAATGAAACACCCTGATTAGGCATTTCGCGCAGTTCCTCGGCACGTGCTACGTTTTCAACATAACTATCCATATCTGGCTTTGCAATATTAGCCATTTCTTGATCTAATTCCTGGTCTTCAACCCTATTATCTTGTGGTGCGCTTAGTGTTTCGCCCATATTCTTTGTTCCTGTTTGTTTTTGTAGTAAATTCTGCATATATACTAGCATACTGGTTATGTTTTGTCAATATACAAGATATGAAAAGAGCCTCCTTTCGGAGACTCCAATCAAAATTCGGCATCGTGCTAGTTTCCCGCAAGGCAGTATAATCGCCGCTGCTGGGCTTAACTGCTGTGTTCGGAATGAGAACAGGTGTTTCCCCAGCGCCATGGACACCGAGTTGATTCCAACGCTAAGATGGAATCAACTCGATGCCCATAATCGATGCATGAATTGTTAATGTAAAATTGATTGACTCTAGTTAAATCGGTGATGATATTCACCAAATACTAGTCAAGTCTGTCCAGGTTTTACCCTAGATCCAAGACACATTCATATAAAATGAACATATCTTGGAGCATAAAAAGGC
>CAYGHK010000016.1:0-14331 GCA_964349645.1 uncultured Candidatus Saccharibacteria bacterium
CACAGATGTCAACACTTTAAAGCACTTTTGCACGTCTTTTTATGATAAAACGTAGCGTATAAAGTGCTATCAACCTCAGTAAAATAAACAAAGACAGTAAAAATATCATAATTACCGTAATTCCTGCAAAATCAAACGAAATAAGGGGTGATGCAAAGTTGTAACGATAGGCTTCGGGCCGCGGAATATTTGCAGCAACTTGTTGATTTTCCGGTAATTCTCCAACTATATTTTGCACGCAAGTCACGTAGTCATTTCGGAATGATGCAGTTGTTCCCTGAAAGCGCGCACGACAGTCTAGTGCTGCTTTTTGATAGACATCACTGTTCGTATTGTGGGCATTTCTAGCAGCTTCAATAGCTAGGTCGTAATCACGCAAATAAATGTTCTCTAAAAACACGCCTCCAGCCATCTGGCTGTTCATATGAGATGATACGTAGTGCTGAAGCTCAATTAGCTGCTGTTTTGCCTCGTTTGAGTTTAGCTTTTTGTCTGCACTAATAACCGCGTCGCGATGCTGTATCATACCGATGTTATTGAGACGTAAAAGCGTTGCTGCAATAAAGCCACACAAAATAAGCAGTAGCAAAAGCTGCCAAGTCTTGGCTCTTTTTAACCACCTTAGTGCTTTTTTCGCAGTAAAGCGATTTTTTTGGGGCGCCCACCTCTTATACATAACTACTGTGTATTATACACGATGAATAAACCGTGTCAGGATACCTCGACGGTATACGGCCGTTGCGTGTAAACCTATCAGCAACATAACAGGAGCAAATATAAAGTATATGTTCTTTAGGGCGTCTTGGTCGGTCATAAAACTCGTCAGAAATGCCAGCAACAACATCGCTATAGTGTCGCCGACTACCAACATTGTAGTCATTGCTGTGACATAGATAATTCTATAGCCGGGTAAACCGTCTGCTGTGTCAAAGATGCCACGAAGTGCAGGTATCATGTAGCCTGTTGTGACAACTTCGTTTGCCACGTTCACACTAGCGACCTGCAGAGGTGTATTGACGAAAGGTCTCGTCAAGTACACTAAAAAATCACCAAAAACACTGAGTCTTAGTAGCGTTTTGCCTTTTTTATTGTCAACTAGTTTGCCGTAAACGTAAGAAATAGCGATCGACGCAAAAAGCGCAACAGAGCTAAGTATGCCTAGCTGCAAGTAGCTGCCGTTATTTATAGAGCCAAACACAACAATCACGATAAATATACTCCACATAACGCCCGATGCGTTCATGTCTACGCCAGCGGCAATCTGTGCAAGCATAGGCTTCCAGGCAATTTTGATATTAAAGTGTTTGAGTGTAATTCTTTGGTGAACCTTGACTGGTTCGCTCGTAAAGAAAAGCGGCAGAGCTGACCCTAGCATTAAAATACCGGCAACTAAGATCATTACGATAGGACCAAAAATAAGCGCGACTAAACCTCCAAAAATAGGGCCTATGGCTAGCATAACCCTCTCTATAATCTGCATGATACCTAGCTCTTTTCCGGAATGTTCAATATGTTTAACTTTTGAAAAATCAACCAAGTAGCAAGCATCGTAGAGTGAGCGTGAAAATCCTGCAATTGGTACCAGTAAAACAAATCCCCAAATGCCCCACACAGGTAGAACGGCCATAATAAATGCTGCAATGACAAATAGTATATTAGAAATTAAGGTTCCGTGTTTTGGACCATACCGAGCGACAGTTAAGGCAATTAACGGCGACATAAGCACTCGTACACCGAAGTAAATAACAAAGTACCAAGCCAGCCACTGCAACGAATATCCTAGTTGATAAAAATAGACTGCGCTAAAGCCACCAAGCATTTGCATGGCCAAAACACGCAACATACGACTTGAATACAACTCTGCCATTTCTGAAACACTTACAGTGCGCCAAAAGTGAGTTCGCCGAATAAAAAGATGTAATAAATGTTGAATCATGTTTGTTTTTAGCCGTTTCCTCTAGTTTAACATGCATTTCGCACTTTCTCATCACCCCAAATCGCACCCGAGCGGCTACAAGCTTCCACTCCTCGTTCTACGTACCTACGGGTATGTTTCTCTCAGATTGAAAGCTTTCGCTCGCTCATAATGCAATCTGGAATTGATGGAAAGTGCGAAATGCATGTTTAACTGATAAAATGGTTTTATGCACATATACTTTTCAGGTATTGGCGGTGTTGGGCTTGGGCCACTTGCTGAAATTGCACTCGATGCTGGTTACGATGTTTCTGGATCTGACCTGGAGAGCTCACCTATGTTTGAGCAGCTTCAGTCAAGAGGAGCAGGTGTACACTTGGGTCAAGAAGTGGCGATCATCAACCAGCTACACGCCAACCAGCCCATTGACTGGCTTGTTTATACAGCTGCACTTCCCCACGATCATCCTGAACTTGAGTTTGCCCGAGCAAATAATATCAAGATTACCAAACGTGATGAACTACTCGCACATATAATTCAGGAAAAAAATCTTCAACTAATCGCTGTCAGTGGCACGCACGGCAAAACCACAACTACCGCAATGGTCGTATGGCTTTTCCACGAACTTGGCTTACCTGTTAGCTATTCGATAGGTTCGTCGATAAGCTTTGGACCAAGTGGCGCGTTTGATCCTTCAAGCAAATATTTTGTTTATGAATGTGATGAGTTTGATCGTAATTTCCTGAATTTTCATCCGTTTATTAGCTTGATACCTTCGCAGAGTTACGATCACAGCGATACCTACCCTACCCAGTCAGATTACGATGCTGCCTTTGAGCAGTTTAAATCACAAAGTGAACAAACCATTACTTGGCAAGATATTTCTTCGAACAATATCACTCTTGCCGGAGAGCACAACCGAACCAATGCAGCACTGGCTGTTGCAGCTGTACAAAAAATAACGAACGAACCGCTAGAAAAACTTGGTGAGATAGTAAATAGGTTCCCAGGTACAGCAAGACGTTTCGAAAAATTATCTGATAATTTATACAGCGATTATGCCCACCACCCAGAAGAAATTGAAGCTACCTTGCAGCTTGCCCACGAAATTTCTAAAAATGTGACAGTTGTTTACCAACCGCATCAAAACATACGTCAGCATCAGATCGACTATGCGACTTGTTTTAATACTGCAGACAAAGTCTATTGGCTGCCAACCTATATGAGCCGCGAAGACCCCAATCTGGAAATACTTACACCACAAGAACTAGCAAAAGATTTACCTGAAAACAAAATAGTATTCGCACATCTCAACGATGAACTAAAGGGTGCGATTGATGGCGAACTGCAAAATGGTAGTTTGGTTATACTGATGGGCGCAGGCTCAATAGACGCCTGGGCTAGAGAAAAATTTATTTCTTCGCCAGAGTAGAAATGTCTTGGTATTGTGAAAGTTTGATATCTTTTTGTTTCTTTATTTGTGCCAAAAGCCGTTTCTTAAACTCTGTTGTTACAGCGAATTGATCTCCGGGCTGCGTTTTACCCGACACTCTAACCTCAAGCGCTTGATCACTAAAAGCTCCTAGATTAAACAGTGATACCGGTTCGATAATTTTCTTTTTCCATTTTTCATCATTAGCAAGTTTAAGCCCGATATTATCTATAACAGCCCTGAGGTCGTCGATATCGGTTTCGGGAGCAACTGAAAGGGTGAAGTATACCTTTGAGTAGCCCATAGTTTTGTTTATTACATGAAAAACATTTCCGTTTGCTATGTAGTGAACATTGCCTGCATCGTCTCGTATAACTGTACTTCGAAGTGTTATGTGTTCGACTTTTCCAATTGCTCCGTCAACTTCTACATCGTCTCCGACTCGAAATTGATTTTCGATTATTATGAAAGCGCCTGAAATAAAATCACGAATGACCGATTGTGCTCCAAAACCAATTACTGCACCCAAGACACCTGCGCTCGCTAGTAGTGGTAACAAATTTACTTCTGGAAAAAATACACCAAAAAGAGCAAAGCCGGCGCCAACAATAACCAACATTTTCCATACAATAACAGAGATACTGATGATGGTGTCTTGGCGTTTTTTGACATCAATAATTGATTGATTTTGCCTAACAAAATGCCGACCATGCACTAACTTTCTAACAGTTGCCTTTATAACTTGTTCACCAACATATTCCGCAATAAATGCGACGACGATAATTGCAAATATCGAAAGCCAATGTGTCGATAGCCATCTCGCCTCGTCTTTTAATTCATACAACTGCATAGATTTATATTACCACCTACTCAATAGCGCCGTCACTTGGTGCTGTTTGTTGCTCAACTATTCCAATCTGAGAATCGTCTAGAATATTCTGGTTAAAAATATCGTATTGCCCGAGACTTTTAGCCCTTTTGTCGTACATTTTAATAAAGTCTTTCATAACCGCACCGTCTAGCGCTCCATTTGCTGAAAAATTATCACTTTTGTTGTCTTCACGACTAATTTGGTTGCGAGCCGATTCATACCCTGGTCGGGAAAGATCCAGCTCGGCAGTGTCACTAATAAAATATAGCGTCATACTTATAGCGGTAAGAAACATTGCAACAATTATTGCTATACCAATTCCAAGCGGCAACCCGTATCGACTAGCTAACGAGTCCATTTTTCGGACAAACCAATTTTCGGGTTTTTTCCTTACAAACAAATGTTGCAATTTGTGAAGTACGGTATTTTTTTTACGAGTAAAGATATTCATATTTACTGCACCTCACTTCTAAGCTTGACGACATTTTCTCTATATTCGCCTATCAAGCCTGATAGATTTCCAACGTCCGATGCCAGGTTTTGCCTCTGTCTTCTGGCTTCTTCTATGTAGCCATAAAATTTAGCCGGCTCTTGCTTACATTTAACTTTCAGCGAAGCACTAATAGCGTCGTCATACGCTTTGTAGTGATCTTTAAAATTCTCGAGGCCTTGCTGGTATCTTTTTGTAGTGTCTACCATAAGAGAAGCTGAGTCGTTATATCCTCTAGAAGTTGCCCGACTGTTTAGTGGTGTCATTAGGCGTGATACAAGAGTTTCATAGCCTTGCCCACGGTTCACTCTAGTTGCGGCGTCGTTATGCTGAATACGCTGCAATACAGTCTGTGCACTCACACAACTTTGTTCTATAATCGTCTGTTTTTCTGGTGTTAATTCAGTAGTTTGAGCATGGGTAGTTTTGTTAAAAACAAATGCAAACACAAGCACGATAGCAACAAAGGAGAGTTTCTTTAACATATACTCGTATTATACAGTGGTACGTGATGATATACTAGTTGCATGAAAAAACAGAAAAACACAAAAAAACCAAACTGGAAAAAAATAATTCTTATAAGCTTCAGTGTTTTGACTGGCTTGATACTGATTATTGTTATCGCCATATACTGTTGGCCACTTCGTGACTCGGCACTGCAGAAAGCAACATCAGAATCATTGTCATATAGCCAAGCTCTAAGTAAAGTAGATAGCCTGAAGAAAGATGAGACTAACCGAGGTGTCACCTCAAAATGCCAATCTCGATTATTAGTTCATGAACAAAAAACAGCCAAAAGTGTTGTCATGTTCCATGGCGTAAGTGCATGTTCATATCAGTTTAGTGATTTAGCGCAATTTTTTTATGAGCGAGGCTACAATGTTTATGTACCGACAGCACCTGAACACGGAACTAGTGACGAAAAAGCCTACAGTAAAGTCAGCTCAAAGCAGTTAGTAGACTTCGCAAATCAAAGTGCTAATATCACCTCAGCCCTGGGTAGCGAAACTGGTGTTATTGGACTCAGTGGCGGTGGAATGCTAGCAACTTGGACAGCACAATATCACGAAAATATGGAGCGCTTATTGGTACTGTCGCCTTTTTTTGAACCTTCTCGCCAGCAAGCTGCAGCTTATAAAATCAAACCGTTTCTACTTTTTTATGGCAAACATATTATTCCGGATACATTCTCTGAAAACGATGATGGCAGCACAGGACTCTCGTATTATGCGCTTACACAGTTTGCGATAGTTGGTAAAAATCTACCAAACCCACCTGCGCGCACAGGCATTAAATCAATTGGCCTTGTACTAGCGGAAGATGATGTAGATATTAATCAGCCGTTAGCCAGAAAAACAATTAAGCAAATTGCAGATGCAAATAATCTCAAACTTAACTCCTATGACATCCCAGATGCTTGGGACATTGCGCATGTTACGGTAGGGCCGGAGAATGAAAAGATAGATCCATATCGTGCAGAATTGTACCAAAGGTACTTCGATATGTACTCCTCCAACTAAGATTGAGTGATTTTACGGCGTAAGGCGATTAATATCACGAGGAAAGAGTGTAGCCTCTTTGACGTTGGACAACCCGATAGTTTTTTCAACCAAACGATCAATTCCAAATCCACAGCCGCCGTGCTCTGGCAAACCGTATTTGAATGCTTGCAGATAGTACTTAAAACCTTCATGCTCGACATCCAAGCCGGCTTCTTTCATTTGCTGAACCATTTTTTGGTAGTTATTCTCTCGCAGCGGAACTGTAGCAATTTCTAAACCACGGAATAGTAAATCGCCCCAATAAACTGTTCCATTTTCAGTATTTCGCTTGTGGTAGAACTTGGCTGCCTCTAGTGGAAATTCGGTCGCGTAAACCAAGTCAGAGCCTAGCTCTTTGCGTGCGTATTCACAAATCCATTTTTCTTCGTCGGGTGTTAGGTCTTTTTTATCCTCAATGGTGTTTTTTGTAGCTGCTTCGTACATTTCGTGTATTTTAGCTATCGTAAAGCGTGGCACTTTGCCGTCGCTAGGCAATTTTAGCTCTGGGGCATTTAGGCTTTTTAGGTCATCATCGTGACTAGAGTAGATTTTATCTAAAACCTTGATCGTCATGTCGCCTACTGTATCTAACACCTCGTCGTGCCCACTGACAAAGCCCATTTCGATATCTAGCATCATAACTTCACTCATGTGACGAGTGGTAGCACTAGGTTCGGCACGGTATGCAGCGGCTATTTCAAAAACACGCTCGTATGCACCTACCATTATTTGTTTATAAAATTGCGGGCTCTGTGCCAGCGTTGCTGTTTTGTCAAAATAGTCGAGCTTAAAGACTTCTGCACCACCTTCGGTTGCTTCGGCCAGTAGCTTTGGTGTCTGGATTTCAATGAATTCATTTTTTGTTAAATATTCACGTATGTTAGCCAGTATGCTGGCGCGAATTTTGAATATTTTTTGTTCTTGCAGGTTACGAACATTCAGTACACGATATTCGAATAGTGTATCGAGGTTTTCTGACTTGTGCGAGATTGGCTTGTCTATCTCAATTGGGGGCTCGTCGGTAACTGGCACCTGAACTTCTACTTTTACATCGTGCAGCTCAGCACCACCTGGCGCTCGTTCGTCTGGCGTTACAACTCCTGTAAGGCTTAGTACTGTGCCTATCTGCAATCCACGAAGTTTTTCAATTTCCTCTTTGTCTTGTATGAGACTTTGAGCAACACCGCTACGATCACGTAGTGTAATAAAATTAAGTCCGCCAAGAAGACGCTTTTTATGAAGCCATCCTTCAATTGTGACTGTTTCGTTATGTTTGTCAGCTAAATCCCTGACTAGTACTCGGCTCATACGTCTACTCTACTTTCTGGGTCGTTATTCTTCTGGCTGTTTCTTTCGGCTACTGCCCGTAGGTCTTCGTGTGTATCGAATTCGTCAATTATCTTTCGGCCAATGAGCGCTTCGATAACATCTTCGAGGCTTAATATACCTACAGTTTCTCGAAATTCATTTACTACTATAAACAGATGGTGATGCGTGCGCAAGAAGGCAGCTAGGGCGTGCTGCAGGGATTGGTCTTGATTTATATAAAAAACGCGCGACTCCATAGCCTTTTCAACAATCACCGAGCGCTTGGTATCTAGGGCTAATAGGCTTTGAACATGCAAAACTCCAACCACGTGATCAATATCTCGATTTATAACTGGAAAACGACTATGGCCCGTTTTGTGCAAATCATCAAGCACTAGCGGTCCGAGCAACTCTTTCTTACCAATACTATGAATTGCTGATTTTGGAGTCATGACATCTTTGACTGGTTTTTGCTGGAAACTTAGAGCGCTTGAAAGAAGCTGTTTTTCGTCCTGACTAAGAATATTTTGAGTAGTCTCAACTAAATGCACTAGCTCTTCCTTTGAATGAAGGGCGAAGTCACTAACTGGCTGCACGTTATAAGTACGTAGAAATTTTAACCCTGGACTAATTTTTTCAACAATTAACAGCAGGTTGATTTCATACTTGTCATATAGCTTTTGAGCAGTGTTTGTGATGACGCTCCACCTGGCAAAAACATTCGCAAGAAGAAGCAATAATACACTTAAAACTAAACCTACCACCCACCCTAAAGTCCAAACTGTAAATATGACTAGTATTACCATCAACACGGTGTCTTTTATGTAGCGTAAAGTCGCTAGGTCTGCTGTCGCATTTTCTCTACGTAAATTGTGCTTAGCGATGTCGTCTTTGGTTTTAGCTCGTCGATTGAGCTCGTACGAAGTTAGCTCACTGCTATCAATTCTGATTGCACGTACGATAACAATTAGAAAAAATAATATAACCTCTACTAATAAAAAGATTGATACTGCCATATTCATTGGATACATTATAGCCTACTTTAATGGTATTATGGTAGGTAGCTTAAGGAGGAATAATGGATAGAAACCGATGGATTATATTTGCCGTGATTTGTATAGTGTTGCTTGGCGCTTTAATAGTTAATAAAAAAGGTGACGATGTAAACGTTGATAAAATAAACGCGGACAAAGTCATTACTGCAGATAAAAAAGATACAAAAATAGCCGACCACACATTTGGCAGTAGTGAGAACAAAACTGTTCTTATTGAATATGGAGATTTCCAATGTCCAGGCTGTTCTAGTTTGTTTCCTAGCTTGAAGACTTTGAAAGAAAAATATAAGGATCAATTAACTTTCGTTTTTCGTAACTTCCCGCTTACCACAATTCATCCAAACGCCTTGGCGGCCGCAACTGCTGCTGAAGCAGCAGGATTGCAAGACAAATGGTGGGAATATCACGACAAGCTGTATGAAAATCAAAATGCATGGGCAAGTGCAGATACTTCGCAAAGAACAGACATATTTGTAGGATACGCTAAAGATTTAGGGCTTGATACCGCAACTTTTAAAAAAGATCTTGAAAGTGATAAAATAGCTCAAAAAATTTCAAGAGACCAAGCTTTGGGCAAAAAAATCGGAGCTACATCAACCCCAACTCTAGTGCTCGATGGTAAAGTTGTTGCTCAAGATCAATGGTCATCACCTGATAAATTGGAAGCTACTATTCGTGAGGCTATAAAAGCCAGCGGTCAGACATTGCCAGAATAGAAATAGTTTCATAAATTAAAAAAATCCACTCAAAACTATGAGTGGATTTTTTCTTTAGTGTGCAATATACATTTGCCACTTTGCCGGCTCGATCGAAACAACGATCTTCTTTGCGCGGCTCGGTACTTTGTTGATGTCAATATGCATCGTAGTCAAAGCTCCTTGTTTATGGACATAGGTTTTCGCCTGTCGACCTAGTGCACCTGGGTCTTCATGTAAGTTTTGGCGAAAACGCAGATTTAAGCCTAACACAAATTAAACAGCCGGGTCAAACTATTTAGAAGATTTTCTTTTTTCGCCCCAGTAAAAATACAATTATTGTGATTAAGATAGTGACACCAAAAATAGCAAAGTACGCCCAACCTTCTTCCTGAAATGGCAGAGGAACGTTCATACCATACATGCCGTATAAAACATTTGGTAAAGTAATCATAACTGTAGCGGCCGTTAAAATCTTCATTGAGCGGTTCAGGTTGTTACTAGCGATTGTTGCGTGGGAGTCACGGATACTACCGATAGACTTTATATAGCTTCGACAGGCTTCAATGGACTGCTCTGTAGCAAGTGTAAGGTCTTCTATAATGTCCTCGTCTTGCTCGTAGAGGGCAATGTGCTTTCCGACAAGTATACGATGCAGTAAAGCCGACATAGGCTGCAAGCCAGAAAGAAAGTCATTTAGTTCATCTTCTATCGTGACGAAATCTATAAAGTCTTGGTTGACCACCTCATGGGTGCGAAGCCGGGTTCGTATGCCTTTGATACGTTTGCCGATATTGTTAATGTGCACATTATACTGGTCGACAATCTGCCCAAGCTGCTGCAAGAACAGTTTGTTTTTTTGTGTTGTTGAAAAATCAATTTTACCGCCCGTAAACTGCTGCAGTCTTGGCATTGAATATATAGATATTGTGATAATTGCCTTCGGACTCAATATTATTAGCAGAGGCGAGGTGGAAAGATCGAGATCATCTTCGGCGTATGCGTAACGCAAAAAAACATAAAGCGTATCCCCTTCACGCTCAATACGTGGCATCTCCTCTAGATCGAGAGCGTCGCTTAGATGCCCGGCATCGAGATGAAATTTATCAACTAAAAAATCGAGATCTTCCGACGTTGGATGCTCCACACACACCCAAGAACCTGCTCGGTGTTTTTCCAGAGTAAGTACGTCACTTGAGCGAATGTCTTTGTAAAAATAAGAAATCATATCATAAGCAGTATAGCAGAATTAGACATACGTAAACGATAGCAAATTGGTATCAATTATCCTTATGTTTGTATTATAATGACAGTTATGAGTGCAACAAAAATAGCAATTATAGAAGATGACGGTGTGATACGCCAAATGTATCGAATGAAGTTTGAGGGTGAAGGCTTTGAAGTAGAAGTTGCTGAAAATGGCCGGGATGGTGTTGCGCTGGTACAGCACATGAAGCCAGATATTATTCTTTTAGACATGCACATGCCCGAAATGGATGGCTCCACTGCATTAACCAAAATTCGAGCTGAAAAATGGGGCAAGGATATACCGGTTATCGTACTTACAAACCTAGGTGAAGAAGAGTCTCCAAAAAGCCTGCGAGCACTTGGCATAAGTGGCTATATAGTCAAAGCCGACTTTACTCCAAGGCAAGTCGTGGCAAGAGTCAAGGACGCGCTGAACGGATAACGTTATCGAAAAGTGCCGCAACAGTAAGCGGACCAACGCCACCAATACGTGGCGTAATAGTTAGATCATCTCTTTGATAAACAGCTTTATCAACATCGCCTAAAGTTTCTCCCGAGTCAGACGCAACCCCAGCGTCAACAACAATTGATCCTATTGGAATACATTCACTCTTGACGATGCCTGGCTGACCAGTGGCTGCAATTATAAGGTCTTTGTTTCGTAAACTATCCTGTAAATCATCGCCCCTTTCTACCATAGTAACGTCGAAACCGGCTTGTACCCACATATCGTAAAGCGGCCTACCAACCAGCCTACCGTTGCCAATAATTGCTATTTTTTTCGAATTTATATCTATATTGTAGCCAGCAAGAAGCCAATTTATAGCAGTAGGAGTTGCAGGATCGAACGAAGCCTTAACTCCCAAGCCGTCTACGTCTTTATTCGGTATGATTGTGTTTAATATTTCTTCAGTTTGAGAGGCGTTCTCGAGAGGAAGCTGGACTATTATGCCGTGAATTTCTTTTGTTTTGTTGAGTTTTTTTATTGTTTCGACGGCTTCGTTTTGTGAAATATTATGTATTTCAACATCGATCAAAATATCTGCACCATAGCTTTTTTTAAGTCGAACATAAGTATTTATTACAGGATCTTGTTTGGTAACAATAATAGAAAGTTGAGGATTTACTCCTTCAGCCTGTCTCAAAGCACGCACTTGGCCTGCTTGCCGAACTTTTATGTATTCTGCCAGATCGGCACCGCTTAAAATTTTCATCTTGTTCATTATATCAGTAAGATGCTACAATGAAATTATATAAAAAGCTTAAGCTCTTTTGCGAGGAGGGTTAGTAGAAATGCAAGATTACACGTATACACCAACTGGGGACGATGCAGCAGCTGCTGCTTTTATGGGTACCTTTATGGTAGCTTACCTAATATTTTTAATTGGGCTTTACTTAGTAACTTGTTTTATACTCTCAAAAGTATTTACAAAAGCAGGCAAGCCAGCTTGGGCAGCTTTTGTGCCTATATACAATGGCTGGGTATTGTTTGAAATTGCCGGTAAACCAGGTTGGTGGGTTTTGTCTTCCCTGATACCTTTCGTAGGACCTTTTATTGCATTCATTTTGTACATTGTGGCATCTCTCGAAATAGCAAAACGATTCGGCAAGAGCTCGACTTTCGGTATAATCGCGCTTTGGCTATTTTCTATCGTAGGCTACGCTATTTTGGCTTTCGATGATTCTAAGTATAAGGCTAATGGCAGTCCGGTTGCAGCAAAATCTGGCTCGGGTAAACCAGAAGCATTGGCTAGTGACGAGAAACCGTCAAAAGAAGACAATTCACCAACACCCCCGCCTCTAGTACAATAGCTTAACTACAACGAGTCTTTGTTGTCAGCGATTATTTTGTTAACTATCAAATACAGACCAAAAATAAGTGCCAAAGCACCAATAATATCTCCAATACCACGAACAGTGGCTCCTATAAGTACATCGAAGTCTAACCAGCCAAGCTGACTAAATACATAGTTCCAGTCGTGATTAACTACCTCACCTGGACCAATGAGTGGAATTTGCTGAGTCCTGGCGTCTGCCATATATCGACCGGCACTATTCATAGCTAACATCACCCAAAGGCATCCAAATATGGCGGCAAAATAGGAGCGAGCCTTTAAAGCTGCAGCGACTATTAAAATCGTGAAGCTTATTTCACCTATAGATCCAGCGGCGGCAGTCATAATACTTGGTAAAAAGAAAAATACTAAATGTGAGGCCTCATGTACACCAAACTCAATAAAATAAAGGCCGCTTAGCAAAATATTTTGTGAGTTCTCTGCACTGAAAAATAATATCTGTATATATAAGTAGACAAAGAATATCCACAACAGAATATATAAGTATAATGACAGGGGTAATTTTTGTTTATTTAATGTTTGCATTTGTTATTTTCTAGCATAAGTATAACAAAAAATGTCAGACCAAACGGTCTGACATTTTTCGTGGAGGGCCTTAGCCTTGTCGGTAGCAACTATTATTCGTTACGCATCTTCCAGTGAACTAAAGCTATCCTCAAAGTCTTTGTACCATTTTTGTTGATCTTCTGGGCTCAGCGCCATCATTTCTTCCATAGCTTTTTTGTGAGCCTCGTCACCAGCTTGGACTTTTTGCATTACATGATTTTTACTTTTTTCACCTATCTCACTAGCTGTTTCACCAGTTAGTATTTCATCGCAGGCCCCACCAAGGTTATTGCATGTTGTTTTCTTCATATAAATTCTCCTTTATTCACATTATACATCAAAAAACAGAGGTAAATTAATTCTGTTTTAAGCGTAAACAGTATTAAAGGGCCATCCGCTGACTGGCGAAGGGACTTGGTCACGTTTCGCGACCCCGAAACTTTCTTACTATTAGCATAGCTAATAATCTGAAAGGTTTCCTTGCGAATTGCCGTCGGGCAATTCTCACCCTCGACACCAGCAGGAATGTGTCGAGGATTCAAAGCACATTTGCCAAATAAAAAATCTACATGAAGTAGATGTTTTATTTGGAGGGCCAGGTGGGACTTGAACCCACGACACCCTGCTTAAGAGGCAGGTGCTCTAACCAGCTGAGCTACTGGCCCGTATTTGAGTAACACTTTTTTGCAAAGTACAACTATTTCTAGTAAATATTGCTCTTGGTCAGAGCACAGGTGCTTATTAATTATAACGGAGAAACAAGTTTCTCCTATGCAGCTGAGCTACTGGCCCGCGTCAGAGAATAATACCATATTTAAGGAGTAATTTACAGCTCTACGAAAATATCTTCGCTACCAGCTTTGGCTCCGCCATAGCCAGCGAAACGCAGCCATTCGATTTCGAGCTTAGCAACAACGTACTGACCAGCATCTATTTTTGCTATCGGAGGTAAGTAGTCGCGCTCAGTTCCATAGATTTTAGCCATAGCTGCCATTGTCTCACCTATCGCACTACTATCTTCTACTTTCGAAGCTATCCCCCTCGCCTGGAGTGTACTATTGTCGTGTCGATCAAAAACAACTGCACTAAAACGTGGCTGCTCGCTAAGATTGCGCATTTTTTTGGTATCTTGTTTGGATAATATGTACCATTCTTTTGGCTCTTTTGCATATACGTACACAGCAGCGCTATGCAAAATATTATGGATATCCGAAGTCGACAGAGCAATCACTCGATGCTTGGCAAGATATTCTAATATTTTTTCACGTACATTTGAATCCATAACAACCTTAATTTATTACGGTATTGTAGCCGAAACTAGTTCCGACCAACCATTAGCTGGGTCTTGCCATTCAACTTTTACTACTGCAGTTG
>CAYGHK010000017.1:0-12595 GCA_964349645.1 uncultured Candidatus Saccharibacteria bacterium
CAAAAACTGCACGTTTGATTTGATTCTTGTTGATTTGGGTGTTTCGTCACCACAGCTTGACCAAGCTGAAAGGGGTTTTAGTTTCCGCTCCGGTGCGCCACTCGATATGAGAATGGACAGCCAGCAGCATGAAACAGCAGCCGACTTAGTGAATGATGCAGACCAAGATGAATTGGTAGACATTATTTTACGGTACGGTGAAGAAAAGCCACGAGTAGCTAGGGCAATTGCAAAAGCGATTGTTGATAATAGACCAGTTCATACAACAACTGAATTGGCCGATATCATCAAACAAAACACACGTAGTTGGGGTAATAGAATACATCCTGCTACGCGCACTTTTCAAGCGCTTCGTATAGCAACTAACGACGAGCTAGGGCAAGTTGAAAAAATGCTCCCAATCTTACCAAGATTACTTAATCCTGGAGGTAGGGTAGCGATAATTAGCTTCCATAGCCTTGAAGACCGACTAGTTAAGCGATATATCAAGTCCCAAAAAGAAATGGGGCTAGAAGCCGAGCTCGAACCCATACAGAAGAAGCCGATTAAGGGTTCCACCACCGATGTTCACAACCCGCGTGCGCGTAGTGCTAAACTCCGCGGCGCAGTGAAAATAAAAACATGAAAGGACCAAACGCGATGCCAATCAAGGTAGTAAATAAATCACGCGCGGTCAAAATCGTAGTTCACCGCGTCTAATAAACCGGAACTACTATAAAAATGACGGGGAGGCTAGCCCTCAGGACTAGCTTTCCCACCGCAAAACAAACATAAAAAGAAAAACCACCACATGTCAGATAGAAATAATAATACTTTTATTTCACGCCGCGAAAATGCGTGGCGACGAAATCAGAACACAACCAAATTCGAACATTCAACTAAACTTGGACCGGTATCACACACAGTGCTCGTTGCTATGATGGTAGCAGTACTTGGTCTAATATATTTAACACAAGTCACAAAAACTAGTAGTTACGGCTATGCTATAGAACAGCTTAGTACTCAAAAAACTGAACTAGTTGCTAAGAAAAGTGAGCTACAAGTAGAAAGTGCTCGTTTGAAATCACTGCAAAAAATTCAATCAAGCGAAGTTGCTGCAAACTTAACGCAGCCAGCTAGCACTGATTATATTCGTTAAGAATATTAATAATTAGTTATGAAGTTGAAT
The DNA here is from genome assembly GCA_964349645.1 of uncultured Candidatus Saccharibacteria bacterium. Taxonomy (GTDB): domain Bacteria; phylum Patescibacteriota; class Saccharimonadia; order Saccharimonadales; family Saccharimonadaceae; genus JACPYF01. Next base: position 1,169 of record CAYGHK010000017.1, read on the forward strand.
ATAAACCTTACTCAATACCGTAAGTCGGAAATTTTAGCTGCTATTACCATAGGTTTTGTAGCTATTATTGTATTGAACTTATTTTATATTCAAATTGTACGTCATGATTACTATAAACAGCAGGCATACGACGAACAAGTTGCGAAATTTATTTTACCGGCAAAACGTGGAGAAATATATGCTCGTGACGGTACGGATGTTATACCGCTTGTACTAAATGAACCGGTGTATATTGCCTATGCTGATCCGCAGCAAGTTAAAGACAAAAAAGAACTCATAGACACATTAAATTCTATTGCTGGTGGAAATATGATAAAAGACTACAAAGTAGGTCTTGATAACAAAAAGCTAAGGTATGTAGTTTTAGCCCGAGGTCTCAAATATGATCAAGCGGAGCTTATAAAAAAGAAAAATATTCCAGGTATTGGACTAACTGCATCAGATAGAAGAGTTTACCCAGAGGGGTCTTTGGCCGCACAGTTGCTTGGTTATGTAAATAATGAAGGTAAAGGCCAATATGGCGCAGAGGAAGCTCTCGACGAAAGACTAAAAGGGGTTAATGGAAAACTACAAGCGGTGACTGATGTTCGACGTATTCCTCTAACTGTTAGTGAGCGAGATATTAGCATTCCGGCGCGTGACGGAGACAATTTGGTTCTTAGCGTGGATCGTAATATACAATCATATGCTGAAAAAGCGTTAAAACAAGGCTTGGACAAGGTTAAAGCTACAAAAGGTAGCGTAGTGATTATGGACCCAAACACCGGTCGAATTATGGCTATGGCAAATTATCCAACATACGATCCTGCTAAATACAATGAAGTAGAAGACTATGGTGTGTTTCAGAATGGGATTGTGAGCGATCCGTATGAAGCAGGTTCTGTCATAAAAACACTTTCCATGGGGGCGGGACTGGACAGTGGCGCAGTAAACGTTAATACTACATTTAACAACCGGGGCTACGTGCAGGTAGATGATAGGAAAATAAGCAATGTCGAAGAAGATCCTATAAGCGCAAATGCGACAATGACTGACGTTTTGCACTATTCGTTAAACACGGGTGTTGTTTATATTCTTCAACAAATGGGTGGAGGAAAAGTTAATTTACAGGCTCGTAATAAGTTTTATGACTATTTTCATAACCACTACAGATTTGGTGAAAAAACCGGTGTTGAGCAGGCAGGCGAGTCCAAGGGTATAATCATTCCTCCGTCTGACGAACAAGGTAATAATGTACGATATGCCAATATGGCTTTCGGTCAAGGTATGGACGTTACAATGATGCAAGTAGCGGCGGCATTTTCTTCGACTATAAATGGCGGTACTTTTTATAAGCCAACCATAATAAATGGCACTACAAAAGATGGCGATAAGTTTAAGGCACAAGCTCCGAAAATTGTTAAGAAAAATGTGCTAAAAGCCAATACATCAAAAGAACTGCGCGATATGATTGTAAAGGGTCGTCAACTCGGAGCCTTGGGAGGTAAAGATAGGCCTGGTTTTGTGGTCGGTGGTAAAACTGGTACCTCACAGATTATCGACCCTAAAACAGGAGAGTATACAGATGCAAATTCTATCGGTAGCTACCTCGGCTTTGGGGGTAATCAAACCCCACAGTATGTCATAATGGTACAAGTCAAAGATTCCAAAGCGGCTGGTTACGCAGGCACTACCGCAGCTGGGCCAATATTTGGTGATATATCTAACTGGCTTATTGATTATTTGAAAATAACACCAAACTAACCAGAAAGGACCAATCAATAATGGATACAATAACTATAACTCAGCTCACACCGCACCTTATAAAGGCATTTGCTTTGAGTGTTGGGGCATTTTCTTTAGCTATGGCTATGACTCCGTTTTATACGTTTTTGGCGTATCGTTATAAGTTCTGGAAGGTGCAACGTGTTGATGCTACAACTGGCGAAAAGTTAGCTGTTTTTACAAAACTTCATGCACATAAATTCAAACGAAATATTCCAACAATGGCCGGTCTAATTATTGTTGCAGCGACTGTGCTTATAACTGTGATGTTTAATCTTGATCGACAACAAACATGGCTGCCGCTTGCGGCATTGGTGGGTGGAGGTGCAGTAGGATTACTTGATGATGTAATTAACCTTAGAGGACTAGGTGGTGGAGTTAAGGGACTTAGAGCGCCGATAAAATTTTTGATGATAAGTCTAGTAGCGATAGCCGGTGCATGGTTTTTCTACTACAAGCTAGGGTATACAGATATACACATACCATTTTTTGCCCAAGCGTTTGAGCTTGGTATTTGGATAATGCCTCTTTTTGCCTTTGCGGTTATTGCTACAGGAAATGCGGTAAATATAAGCGATGGACTAGATGGACTGGCGGGTGGACTAAGCGCAACTGCTTTTGCTATTTTTGGAATCATCGCACTTTTGCAAGGAAACTTCGGTATTGCAGGTTTTTGCTTCACAATCGTTGGTGCACTGATGAGCTATATTTGGTTCAATATACATCCGGCACGATTTTTCATGGGAGATGTTGGATCGTTCGCACTTGGAGCCAGCCTTGGGGTGGTGGCAATGCTTACTGATACGCTATTTTTACTACCTATAATCGGCTTACTATTTGTTGTTGAGGCAGGTTCAAGCTTGATACAGATAGCAAGTAAAAAAATATTTAAACGAAAAATATTTATTTCTGCACCTATTCATCATCACTTTGAAGCTATTGGCTGGCCGGAGACTAAGGTAACCATGCGGTTTTGGGTGATTGCTCAGGTTTGTGGTTTTGTTGGGCTCTTGCTTGCGCTTGCCGGAGGAAGTATTGGCTAATGGAGAGAGCACGAGCCGTCAAAAATCTAGTACGTCGGCATCGTCCCGATTATCCAATGATTATTTTTGTAGGCATACTTCTTTTACTTGGACTGATTGTTTTATACGCTATTAGTCCGGCACGTACTCAAATAATTAACGATGCAGGTGCGTCGCTCGATCAAGCCCATTTTATGCAAAGGCAGCTACTATATTTGGCAGTGGGAGTTGGGGCGTTTATATTTGCCGCTAACGTTCCACTTCGATTTTGGCAGAAATATTCGGGAAAACTTCTGGTAGTTGCTCTGATATCTTGTGTGCTTTTGGCAATCTTAGGATTTGCTCAAGCCCCGGTAGTTCAATGTAGCCTTGGCGCATGTCGATGGTTTGATCTCGGGTTTATTAATTTTCAACCGGCAGAGCTTGTGAAATTTTCTATGCTACTTTATATTGCAGGTTTTATTGCCAATCGTAAACGTCAAGATAAGTTGAATGATATCCACGATACACTTATACCACTGGGTATTATAGTGGGAATTGCGATTCTTTTTATAATAGGTTTTCAAAAAGACATGGGTACTGGTTTAGCACTACTTGGAATCATTTCAACGATGCTGTTTGTTGCGGGTGTTAATAAAAAAACCGGTTTTGCGTTACTTGGTTCTATGGTGGCTGTTGGTACATTATTTATCGCCATTGCACCTCACCGTATAGCTCGTATTGCAACTTTTTTGGACAGCAGTACAGATAGTGGGGGAGCAGCGTATCATATCACTCAGGCTAAAATTGCCCTAGGTACTGGTGGTTTTTTTGGGCTAGGTCTGGGAAAGAATGTTCAATCTTTTGGATATCTACCAGAAGCTCCGAATGATTCAATATTTGCAATAATGGGGGAGTCCTTTGGTTTTGTGGGATTAATTGTTATTTTAATAATCCTCGTTTCACTGCTCCTTAGAATACTTAGCATTATGGATAGAATAGAAGATATGCACCTAAGGCTTATTGTTGCGGGTGTGTTTGGTTGGCTTGTTACACATAGTATGTTGAATATTGGCGCAATGGTAGGAGTTGTACCTTTAACTGGTATTACGCTGCCGCTACTTAGTTTTGGAGGTACAAGCTTGCTGTTTATTATGCTTGCTCTGGGACTTGTCTTCCATATCTCTCGATATACTGTTCATGGTAAAATAAGGGATAACAATGAAAACAACAAAAGTGAGAATTCTGACAGTGGGAGGTGGCTCCGGGGGTCACGTTACACCAGTAGTGGCGATTATCAACAAACTCGTCGAAAACCACGAATCAACAGAGATTAGATTTTGGTGTAATAGAGCCTATCTTTCTCAATCAAAATTATTGATGAAGCAGGTTGATAGGCCAGTTAAAGTATCGACTATCTTGGCTGGAAAGCTACGACGGTATCATGACTCATCTTTTTGGAGACAATTACTAGATATTCCAACCGTTATTCACAATATTATCGATGTATTCCTGGTAGCTTTGGGATTTTTGCAAAGTTTTTTCAAACTAATAATTTGGCGGCCAAATGTAGTATTTCTTAAAGGCGGCTTTGTTTGTCTACCTGTAGGCTATGCCGCCCATTTACTGCGCATACCGATAGTTATACACGACTCTGACACGCATGCAGGGTTAACTAATCGTTTGCTTGCACCGTTTGCACAATCTGTTGCTACAGGAGCTCCTTTGAAATATTATAATTACCCTGTCGATAAAGCGGTGTATACAGGTATACCAATTCAACCAGATTTCAGGCCATTCAGTAGGGTAGAGAAGGCAAGACTGAAAAAACAACTTGGTTTTACGGATAGCAAACCCCTGGTACTTGTTACTGGCGGTGGGCTAGGGGCAAAGCGTATAAATGAAGCTACTTTGAAAATTGCTCCGAAACTAATTGACCATGCTTCTGTAGTTCATTTGTCTGGTTTAAAACAATTTAGTGAGTTGGACAAAAAAGCCCCAAATTCAGATGATTACAAGCTAATGGCATTTGTTAGCAAAGATATTGCATCGCTAATTGGCGCCGCGGATATTGTTGTTTCTCGATCTGGCGCAAGCTTTATGGCGGAACTTGCAGCTGTCGCTTCAAGCGTTATTCTTATACCAAATGCTCAGTTGGTTGGGGGTCATCAGCTAAAGAATGCCAAAATGTATTCAGACGAAGGCGCAGCAGTTGTTATTGATGAGACTAAGCTTACATCAAGCCCTGAGATTCTTTACGATAAAATAGCAGAACTTATAGGTGACAGCAATAAAAGGAAGCGGCTCAGCGACAATTTGCATCGGTTTGCTAAGCCAGATGCTGCCCAGGAGGTAGCTAAGTTGATACGAGAGGCTATTAAATAGTGGCTTTTGGTAGAAAATCAGGAAACGAACGTCGTCGAGCTAAGCTAATGGAGGGGCAGGACGATACTAGCTTTCGTAGGAGTCGCACCATGCAAGGCTCAACCTCTTCAAATGTAAAATCTGCAAATCAAAAAAGGTCAGTATTAAAGTCTGATAGGTTAAAAAAACAACAACAAGATCGCAGAAAGAGAATTATATTAATATTACTTGGCATTGTAATGCTTGTGATTCTTGGTGTGTGGTATCTTATTAGTCAATATGCTATAGGAGTTGGAAGTATATCTTTTCAGCCAGCAACAGATAAAACCCCACCTTCAGAGCTATACAAAAAAGCTATCATAGATTACATGTCTGTTCGCCCTGCAGAAAGATTTCGTTTTGCGCTGAGTCAAGAAAGACTAAGTCAAGCCGTTTCTGATCAATTGCCAGAAGTAAAAAAAATATATAAAAATGGTTCCGATTCAAATAACATTAATTTTAAGATTGAGCTACGTAAACCAATAGCGAGCTGGAAGACAAATAACGGGCAGTCTTTTGTAGACGAAGAAGGCGTTAGTTTTACGCATAACTACTTTTCAGACCCTGGGGTATCCGTTTCTGATAACAGCGGAGTTGTAGCCAATTCTCAAAATAACACCAAAGCAGTCGTCTCTGAACGATTTTTAAGATTTTTGGGTCGACTAGTTGCGCTAACGAACACTTCTGGGCTAGGGGAGGTTAAAGAGGCATCGATACCACGTGCGACAACTCGTGAGGTAGATATAAAACTTGAGGGTCGCCCATACTTGGTTAAGACTCATATTGACCGTGACCCTGCAGCTACTGTTGAGGATATAAAGAGGGTAGTAGGGTTTGTTGAGCAAAAGAAAGTAACCCCAAGCTATATCGACGTACGTGTAGCTGGTAGAGCGTTCTATAAGTAGAAGATTTTAGATGTGTAGCTCCACTCTTCCCTATGTTCTATTTTTGTTCTATTAGATAATATATATGCGTCTAACATCTTAGAAAACTATATTAAAATGATTGTTCAATAAAAAAGCAAATTTTACAAATAAAAAGGGCAGAGGGGATAGAGGTAAAATATGTCTTACCATATCAAAAGTGTGAAAAAGCAAATCTGTTTCATGCGTGAAAAGTATATAAAAACACTAACTGTGGAAAAAGCAAGTACTACTAAAGCAGTAGTGGCCAGGGTTCGAGAGGGCTCTCTCGGCAGTAGTGGTTGCACAAGAGCCCCAATAGAGTGTTTAAGTACCACGTGTAATTTAAAAAATATGGTACTGAGTTTGTGAAGATGACTACACCACCGCCACTATCTTATATATAATGATAAACAGGTACAACGTCGTAAAAGATATATTGTGCGACATTAAGTATATATAGATAAGTTGCATTGATACTCATCTTGTTTGTGTTTACTACTGTAGTTTTTGCTGTATTATCCCAATATAAGTATGCATATTACCCTCTTTGATAGCCCCGCTCTTATATCTGGAATTTTGCATTTTTAAAATAATTTCTATTTTTTGTCACTAACAAAAATTTTATATTTTATTTCAAGTTATACGCGTTGAGTTTTTACGGACGGAACTTACTAGGATGCTTTATCGGAAGTCTCTTTACTCGACTCTGCCTTGGTATTTTCATTAGATGCGTTTTTTACAACAGTTGGATTATTCGGTTTATTTTTATTTTTTGAGCGACTTCTTGAACGTTTCTTTGCGCTGTCTTGTTGTTGATGATTATTACTTTGCATAGTACCTGTGACCCAGTTTTTAGCAGGTTGGGGTACTGGAGCACTTTCCTTCTCTAGTAGCTTTTGTATTTCTTCCTCAACTTCGGCACGCGCACGACTATAGGATCTTCGAGATAGCTCAACTATTTGAGGTGAATTGTCGGCCTGAATAGGAGGTAGGCTTAATGTCTTTGCGCTAAAGGCAGGAGCCTTTTCACCTCTGATAACCATATTGATAACGAAGTTACGATTTGCCATTTGTAATAAATCTTCAGGTTGGAACTGAGGCTCGAATGGCTTGGCTAGTATAGGTGCGTCATCGGCAGAGACACGGAAGGATATCATTGTACCGACGTTGCCGAAAACGGCGTCACGTACAGTATCTTCCATCTGAGAGACGTATTGGTTGGCTATAGTAAGGTTTAGGCCGTACTTACGGGCTTCTGATAGAATAGTCGCAAAACTGTCTGTAGCGAAGTTTTGAAACTCGTCTACGTACAGATAGAACGGCCGCCTATCTTCAATATTTGGTATGTCGCTTCGACTCATTGCAGCCAGTTGAATTTTGGTTACCAAGAACGCTCCTAAAATACCAGCGTTATCCTCACCAATAAGACCCTTGGAAAGGTTAACTATCAATATTTTACCTTCGTCCATCATGGTGCGAATATCAAAAGTACTCTTCGGTTGGCCAATGATGTTTCGAATGATCGGGTTGGCTGTAAATGCACCTACTTTGTTGAGTACCGGGGCCACGGCTTCAGACGCAAACTTATCGTTCCAGCTGGCAAACTCTACATTCCAGAAGTTTAGCACCACCGTATCTTCACATTTATCGAGAACTTTTTTACGGAATTTCTTATCAGTCAGCATTCGCGTAATATCAAGCATGGTACTGTTTGGGTAGTCTAAAAGGGCTAAAATAGTATATCGCAATATATATTCAAGTCGTGGGCCCCAACTATCGCCAAACATACGCTTTAGTACGCCAATGATTTCCGAGCTGGTGTTACTTTTCATGGAAGGGTCGGTTACTTCCATAGGGTTAAATCCTAGTGGAAAGGCTGTATCGGCTGGGTTAAAGTACACTACATCCTTCATTCGATGCGCTGGTATAAACCTAAGGTTATTTACGGCAAAGTCGCCGTGAGGGTCGATAATGGCATATCCTTGGTCATGGTAGACATCACTTAGTGCGAACAGCTCCAGTAGTCCCGATTTACCCGCCCCCGTTTGACCGATGATATAGGCATGCCTTCCCCTATCCGCTCGCAGTAAACCAAATTGATAGTTGATACCGCGGAAGTTTGTAACGCCGAAAGCACTAATTTGCTCATCTTCTGCATCGTTGCCAGTTATAACGGGTAGTTTGGCGGGCGGTTCGGCTGTCTTTGTACTAGCCCAAACAATATTTGGTGTTTCTACGTTTGTATGAGGTAAGTGGAATACACTAGCGATCTCTTCAATATTTAAGATAAAACCATTGTCGGTGAAATATCTAGCAGCATATGCGGCAACATCTTCGCGTTTGAAGCTACTTTTGCTCATACGAAAACCGTTCAGGTTTGTACTGTTAAATTGTTTAAATGTACCTACTAATCCCTGGATACGTTGCCTGGCAATTGGTTGAGAATGGCCGAGGTAAGCAACCCGAATCTTTACTTGATAGCCAAGTTTGACTGATTTCTTTTCTATTTCTGCTATCCGGGTCTTTTCGCGCTCGCTAATCTCACGAGTTGCTGAAGCGCCACCGGCATTTTCTGGTGGTTTCCATAACAGTGCCAACATTTGGCCAATATAACCCATTGCCCCACCGCTGTTGAGTCCGACAATCGAGCCTTTCTTCACCTGCTCTACATAACGACTAGAGCGTTGGTGCCAATCATCGGCTATTGGTCTAGCGATAACTTGAATCCATAGCTCTTCATCATCATCTTCCAATTTAGCGAGAGTCGCAGTTATACCCGCGAGAGGGTCGACTTCAAAATTTGTGAAAGTCTTTATAGGTAATACTTCATTGTCCACTAGTGTAAGTTCTGCGGTATTTACTACGGTGTGTGTAATATGTCGACGAGTGTAGTCTTCTGGCGCTTCGTGTATTTGTACTGTTGGGTACTGGGCATAGATTTGCCCTTCAACGAAGTTTCTTAGGTGTCGTGGCGCCCATACATAGAAGCGGATCATTTTGTTGATTGATGCCATTTCAAAACTAATGTGTTCTTGAACTCCCCCACTCTGCTTTAGCTCTATGCGATCACGTAAAATGCCATGCAAACTAGCAAACAACTGTTCAGCTGCAAGCTCTTGTTTGTCGTTTGTCCGCGGGATTTCAAGTACTAAAAGAACTGGGTCGACCGACTGGATATTTTCTGCCTTTTGGTTGTTACGCCAAGTCAAATACAGCAGCACCCCTACGATCGGTACCCATATGTACCATTGCAATAAAAATTCAAAAATTGAGCCCAACATTCTATGTTATATTATCTCACAAAATAGTTTTTTGTGTTGAAAGTACGTGAAGGTTTAACTAAGCTTTCTTTGCAGGTTCTTCGTTTAGACCGTAAGTAGCACGAGCAACGCGTTTGAACTGAGGTTTGCCTTGTAGATTTAGCAAAATAGTAGTTTCTTTAACTTGACGTTTCTTAAGAACTTTACGTACGATATCGTCGCGGTGAAGAGGGCCTTCTTTGCGTAGGATGTCAGAAATAATATCGGCAACTGTACCAGATGAGTAGCCCCATTCGCTAAGTGCGTAGATACCGCGGCCAATCAGAACGAAACGGCCATCTTTGATGAGTTCGTTGTGAATAGCTTGTTGAGTAACATCACGTCGCTTGAAGTCGCTAGCCTTGATAGCTTCAGCAACTTTACTAAAGTGCATCGGCTTACCATTTTCAGCTAAGATAGCATAAATTTTATCGCGAATATTCTTCGGGTTTACTAGTGGGTTTTTGACTAATCCCCATTTGTCTTTAAGGTTTGCAACGTGCTTGCTTGAGCGAGCCATTGCTTTAACGTTTGATGGGTGTTCAAAACCGTCTACTTGAGCATGAAGCTCTTCGATAGTAGCTGGCTTACCCTTTAGCTCTTTTATAGCTTTGTGAACTGTATCGATATTTTCTTTGATCTTCTTGTCATCGTGGTGCTCTTTTAAGCCTACAGAGTGGAAGTAATCATCATTTTCATCAACAACAGCTAGATTTGGTGCCAAAGTTGAAACGAAAGCAACGTGAGCTTGGTCGCGGGAATCTGAATTTGGATTGATTTTTTCGCTTAGATCTTTAACACGAGCAACTCCGCCCATTTCAGACAAGTGCTTAATAAACTCTTTCTCTAGACGTGCAACATCTGCTTGTCCTTCTTCAGCGGCAATTTTTAGACGAATAAGAATAGCTTTTTCAAGTTGACGAACTCGCTCTCTAGTAATACCGAGCATTTCACCAATCTGCTCAAGGGTTTCTTTGCGGTCATACAAACCAAAGCGACGAGATATGATTTCGCGTTCACGCTCTCGGTCAATATTTTGCAAAATGTTCTCAACAGCAGCCTTAATATCTAAGGTTGAAGTACTTGCCTCGGCTGTATCGCTCATATTATTCGTTCCTTGTTAATAAATGTTTTATAAAGTCTTATATATACTTTGTACTATATTAGAACACATTTTGTATAAAGTCAAGGGTTTTTAGTACGTTATTTTTGTATTTTTTACCCTACTCTTACACACCTCACCCCTGTGTTAAGTAAATTATAGCACAAATTCGACTCCCTTGCTAAAGATTTCTTAGCAATTTACGGGTGTAAACTTTTCTGGTATCGCTTTTCGTTCTTTTGAACTCATCAGAGTAAATACGCATTTACTGAAGCTAGCCCGACAGCCACGTACTACCTGCTAAAAACAGGTGTACGTGGCTGTACCTACAGAGCTTTAGTTGAGGCGTGGATCACCGGTGAAGGCACTGTTTCGGTGTTCGATTTCGAACTCCTCCACATTGATTCCCAGGTGGTCTGCCACGATCTCCAAGATCTGGTCTTCTATCTCCGCCCACTCGTAAGCTGGAGATTTCTCGATGCCAATCATTTTGTCATCGTGACCGACGAAGTAGACGCCGTCTACCGACCGGAGCACAGTCTTGAGTGAGCACGACAAGTCTTGCTCTTCTATCTCTTCCATCAGGTCGAGACCGGAGATGAGAAGCTTAAAGACGTTGTCGCCCGCCTCTTCTATCACTTCCTCCATCTTTAACTCAGCTTTCTGCACAATCTCTGCGAGAGGTATCCCCCTCCTGTTCTTGCATACCAGTGTGGCTCGCAGGTGGTAAAAGCGGCGATCTTCGATCGGGCCGCTTTCAATGACAACTTTCATTGGAATCTCTTTTCTGTAGGTTGTCGGGTTGTATAGGTGCTGCAACAAGAAGTTATGGCTTCATGCAACTTAGTTTATTTTAAAACTTTATTATACTTTAGTCAATATGATGTTTTTGATTTTATTTCTTTTTGACTATTCGTCGTCCACGACCCTTTTTGGCGGGTGCTTTGTCTAGT
>CAYGHK010000018.1:0-4530 GCA_964349645.1 uncultured Candidatus Saccharibacteria bacterium
GTTGCTTCGGCATTTTTGCCAACTGGGTTTTCGGTACCTATAAAAACATTTAGTGGTTCGTTTGGCGCAGCTTCGCGTAGCCACGGCTCGAGGTTGTCGAGTAAACGCGCAACGTTTTGCGAATGTGTCGCACCGGTAAATTCTGGATGCGAGAAAAGATTTCCCATGCCACTTAGATATAACTGTTCACCAATAGTTGCGATGCCGAGATTGTGAGTAAGGTCGGCAAGGCTGTCTACTGTAGAGCGAATGGCTTGGTCGGCGCGGTCTCCATGTGTAGAAGCGCGAGCTTCGATAGCGCGTGCGCTGCGGTCTAGCACTGGAGTTTCGTTTGCTTCAGTAATGCCATTTACATAGTAGCGATACCCTTTGTCGGTAGGTACTCGACCTGCACTAGTGTGAGGCTGAGCTATAAGACCCATTTCTTCGAGTCGAGCCATTTCTGCGCGAATAGTCGCGCTCGAAACGTTGAAAAGTTTTGCGAGAGTAACACTACCTACAGGTACCGCAACTTCTGCGTACTGTTCGATGATGCTCGCCAAAATCGCAATCTGTCTGTCTGTCATATGTGTAATTATAGTCTTTTTGGCAATCAGCGTCAACGAGTGCTAATACGAAATGCTAGATAGATTAATTTCGCCACACAGGTTGAATATTCTTTCGAATCTCGCAACGATGTGTAGCAGGGCTACGCAGAAGTGAGAAATGTAGAAAAATATTCAAGATGGGTGAGTGAAATTGATTTAGATAGTGTTTTGTATTTGTGCTCTTGGCGCTTGTCAACGAGTGCTAGATCGCATTTTTTCAAGTAGTTCGTGAGCAACCTTGGAACCATGTCGCCAAGCTGAGTCCGTTTGCGGCTCACCATTTGCAATAGACATAACTTGTGTAACAGCATCGTCAAGATTGTCGTTTATGATGATAGAGTAATAATTTTTACTGAGAACATGTTCAATTTCCTGTGCTGCGGTAAACATACGACGTTGAAATTCACCCTCGCCTAACCTACCTTCGTAGCGAGATTTAAAACGTTGCTCCCAAGTAGCGAAGTCTGGTGGCAATATGAAGATTGGCTTGGTACTTTCGGAAGCAATTTTCATGTACTCTTCTATGCCAGCTACATCGACATCGGCAATAGCAATCTTTTTTTCTGACTCACAGTCTATAAATTCTTTTGGGCTGGTAGCGTACACATTTTGCCTATGCACCCATTTGGCCTCTACAAATTCGCGATTTTCAAGCATGACAATAGCTTGATCCATAGTAATAAAATGGTATTCGACGCCATCTTTTTCTAAGATACCGTTATTTTCTCGTGGAGGCCTGGTTACGTGTGAAACAATATAGTGAAACTTATCGGTTTTGAGCAACTGGTTTATCATTGCATTTTTACCAGCACCCGCAATACCAACTATAAATATTTTTGGCACACGATTTACAATTTCAATTGTTTCTTGGGTTGGCTGGTAGTCGTTGATGAGTTTAACTATTTGCTCGTTCATATAGTAGTTTTAAATTATAACAGATGAGAGCTTAGCTGCGTAGCTTGTAGCCACGCTTGAAGAGGCGGGCGTTGACGAAAATAATAACAATCGTAACTACGGCAATTGCAAGTAGCGACCAATATGGATTGACATCGGCATGGCCTATCATTCCATAACGAACCGTATTTATCATATAAAAAATTGGGTCGAAATGAGTCAAAGTTCTAAATGGTTCCGGTAGCAAAGCGACGGAGTAAAACACACCACCAAGAAAAATAAGTGGCTGTAATATAAATGTTTGATAGGAACTGATTTGTTCATTTGTTTGACCAATTAGACCAGCTAGTACACCAAGCGAGGCGAAGAAAAGTCCACTAAGCCCAAGCCCTAATATAAATATCCACGCGTGCGCCATTGGTAATTTGACCATTAGGCTTGCAGTAACAAACGCAATAGCAACGATTAAACTAGCACGTAGAAAGCCGCCTAGTGTATAGGCTGCGAGCAAACTATAGTTTGAAACTGGAGAAGCCAGCTGATCGTCTATTGAACGTAGCATTTTTTGCTGAGCTAACGACGAACTATTGTTTGCATAAGTATTGATAATCATACTCATAAGCAAAAGACCTGGAATGATGAATACAACATAGCTTGAGCCGTTTATTTCACTTATACGTGAACCTAGCGCAGCTCCAAACACACTAATATAAAGAAAAGTTTCGAGTAGTGGACCCGCGACTGTTTGTCGTGGAATAGATAAAAAGCGATGGCATTCACGCCTGAGTAGTGTGTAGAAACCAACCCATTGTACGTTGTTCATCATGCCTCTCCCTTTTTGCCAGTAGCTTTTAAGTATACATCCTCTAGAGTTTTTGCCTTGTAAAATTTTTTCAACTGTGCGGCTGTGCCTTGATTTAATATTTTGCCGTTGTCTATAAGTGCAATTTGGTCGCACAAGGCCTCGGCTTCTTCAATATAATGAGTGGTGAGTAATATGGTCGTGCCCTGTTCGTTAATTTTGCGAACATAGTCCCACAGTTCGCGACGAAGCTCTACATCTACGCCAGCAGTTGGCTCGTCAAGAATTAAAAATTCCGGATGGTGCATTAATGCGCGCGCAATAACCATACGACGCTTCATACCACCCGAAAGAAACATGGCTCTTGAGTCTTTTTTGTCACTAAGTGAAAATATTTTTAGTAGTTCGTCGATTCTTTCCTGACGCTCTTTTTTCTTCATACCATAGTAACCACCGTGAAAGTCGAGTGTTTGTTCTACAGTTAAAAACCAGTCTAGGTTGATGTCTTGCGGCGACAAACCAACATACATACGAGCGGTTTTGTAGTCACCCACCACATCGGAGCCAAATACTTGGGCACTTCCTTGTGACGGCATAGAAAGTCCGGTGATTGTATGGATAAGTGTAGATTTGCCGGCACCATTTGGGCCAAGCAAACCAAAAAACTGGCCAGATTTTATTTCTAGATCAACACCTTTGAGTGCTTTGGTGCCAGAAGCATAGGTTTTTTTCAAACCCTTAACTTGCAATGCAATTGAACTTTCTTTTTTTGTCGAATTCATATTAATATACAAAGTATAGCATTTTGTATTTTCTAAAGTAAAGCCTGAATAGCAGCAATGACACCTGCTCCTAGTAAAAATGTAACTGCCAAGCCAATTGTTCCGACAATACAGCCGGCAATGATTGGAACTATGTCGTCCAAAATCACACCAATCGCAATTAGTACTACTCCCAAACTGGGTAGCGTATCGAGCCCTGTAAATGGTGGTGCAAAAAATGCACCTAACGTAAATAGCATGACAACGATACCAAGTTGGGTGCGAAACCATCTTTTACTAATAGTTTCCGTAAGACGCGGCTTAGAAAAACGTTCAAAAAATTTAACTCGTCGCTCGAGAAACGGTAAGACTTTTTTGCGAGTGATAGGGTCGAGCTCTAGTTTTTTTAATTTTTTAGGCAACCATAATTCTCTGCGCCCAACAATTAGCTGCAGCGCCAAAAGCGCAACGATAATTTCAAACAGATGCACCAGGCCGCCAGTTGGCAAAGGCGTTGCCGGAAATATCATTAGAACCAAAAATATAAATGCAAAACTTTTTTCATCAAAAACATTGAGCATCGAGCCGACAGTCTTTTTTTGCTTGCTTGAAAGCCAAATACTTAATGTTTGACTAAAGCTTTCTTTAGTCATGTTTGATACCTTTGCCTCTAAGGAATGGAAAGGTGTACCAGTTTTTGGAACCGCTGATTTTCATAATAGATGGCACCAATATAACACGAACTATAAATGCATCTATAAACACAGCAATCGCCAAGCCTAGGCCGATTTGTTGAAGCAGGGCAATGCTGGAACTGGCAAAGGCAATTACTACGACAAAAAGTAGAAGCGCGGCTTGCGTGATGACCGGACCCGTAAGTACAAGTCCGTTAAGTATAGATGCGTTTGTGTTTTTACTACGGTCGAACTCTTCCCTAACCCGACTATAATAGAAAGTCGCGTAGTCCATGCTTAGTCCAAGTGTAATTGCAAAAATAAGTATAAGAATTGTGAGATCAAGACTGCCTGTCTGCATAAACCAACCAAGATTTGTTAGATTGCCGTCTTGGAATATCCAGACCAGTATGCCAAAAGAAGCCAACATTGAGAAACTATTTATTAGTAGTGACTGTAGCGGAATAACTATTGAACGCAGAAGTAGGCTAAGTAAAATCATCATAGCAAGTACAACCAACCCAAGGGCGATTGGTGCTTTTTGTGTCACACTTTCTCTTATGTCGTATTCGATAGCTGCCGGACCATTTACCATTATTTCACCGCCAATTGGCTTGTAGCCACGAAGCTTCTTCACTAAACTTTGTGTTTGAATACTAGTTGTTGGCTGCTCGGTATATACCTTGATGTAGGTTGAGTTATTTTTTAGATAAATTTTTTCAAGTTGAGAAAGTTGTTCTGGTTGTGGATTATTTTGGTACATCTGTTGGTACGTTGCTGCATTTAAACTGCTGGTATCTACTAGGCCTTTA
>CAYGHK010000018.1:4630-6848 GCA_964349645.1 uncultured Candidatus Saccharibacteria bacterium
AACAAACTGACCCAGCTTTCGCCAACGCTCGCCCTGCTGCTTTGTAAGCTCAGCTATTTGTCGACGGCTAATCGCCCAACGATTGATGTTGTTGCCTAGTAACAATAAAATACTTGGCAAAATAGTAAGGGCAGCCACAAGTGTGACTATGAGAGCAGCTATGCCCCCAACTCCAACTGAGCGGAGGAAACTTATTGGGAAAAAAACTAGCCCCAATAGGCAAATCATAACCGTAAGACCGCTAAATAAAATGGTACGTCCACTAGAATGCATTGTTCGTTTAATTGCCTGAAGTGGATCGTGCTTTAGCAATTCTTCCCTGTAACGACTAACCATTAGAAGTGAGTAGTCTATAGACAATCCCAGCCCAAGAACCGTAATAATATTTATTGCGTATTGGTCGATATCAACAAAACTAGCAAGTGCTCGAACAACGCTCATGCCGCCAAGGATTGCGAATATTCCGAGAAGTACAGGCAATACAGCAGCGACAACGCTTCGAAATATTACGAGCAATAGAATAAGCAACACAGGTAACGAAATAAGCTCGGCTTTCACTAGGTCGTTCTCTATTTGATGGGTAATTTGTTTGTTTGCAATAGGAGCGCCACCAAAACTTACCTCTACACTATCATTTGATAGGTCTTTTTGGTTGTTGACTATTTTGTATATTTCATCGTTTGTTTTGTTTGAGAATGAGACAATAGCATACGTTGCACGACGGTCTTTTGAGACAAGCTCCTTGGCGCCGATATCGTAATAGGTTGTTACAG
Source organism: uncultured Candidatus Saccharibacteria bacterium (assembly GCA_964349645.1). GTDB lineage: Bacteria > Patescibacteriota > Saccharimonadia > Saccharimonadales > Saccharimonadaceae > JACPYF01. The sequence continues at coordinate 5,404 of CAYGHK010000018.1, forward strand.
TCGCTCCGTCTTTTTCTAGCGCAGAAACTTGTTTATCAAATACTTTTTCGAACTCAAGACTTTCAATATTGAAAGCATTACTCTTACTACTAACCAGCATGATTACCTGGCTGCTGTCGCCTCCAAAAGTATCTTTTATATACTTGCTTGCTTTGTTGCTTTCAGAGCCTTCAACACTAAGTCCGCCTTCGTCGGTTTTTAGCTGAGAGAATACTCCCGTACCGTAAGAAACGCCAAAGATAGCTAGAATGGAAGCTAAAATGAGTATGGTTCGTGCGTTGTTTTTTACAAGGTTTGTGAGCAAGTGCATCATATATAATATACCTTAGAAACTACCAACTGAACAATGACTGTTATACTTAAGCTTATATGCTGCGTACCAACCCAATACATCATCACTTCCACCTACACCGAATCAAAGAAATGACTGCAATATATTTAACGCACAGTCTTAGAGCTACTGCTATTACTTTTGTGATAATTTTGATACCTATTTACCTAATGAATATTGGCTACAGTATGAGAGAGGTTTTTTGGGTGTTTGTTGCCGAAAGTATTGTGTGGCTAATACTTCTATTTCCCGCCGCATATCTAATGCCTAGACTTGGTGCGAATTTCAATATGGTTTTGTCGACTCTTAGCATAATAGGTTTTTTGATATCACTAGCCTTTTTGCCTTCTAATGGATTTTTGATTATTGGCTACATAATATTTATGGCGCTTGCGTCGTTATATTGGTTTGCCTTTCGTCTCAATTTTACCGCTGTTACCGAAGGTAAAGAGGCTGGTAATAAAATTGGTTTTTCTAATGCTTTGTGGTTTGCAAGCCAAGGTATAGCTCCGGCCATAGGTGGAATTGTTGCTCAGATATATGGTATTGAGTGGACATATGCAATCGCAATTGTAATAGTAATATTTGCTGCAATGCCCCTTTGGGGTAAACCCGATGTAATAAAATGGCCAAAACCTGATTTTTCTAAACTAAATATAAAAAAAATAATGCCAGATTTGATTGCCAACGCTGGATCTACAGTTGACGATTCTGTAGGTGCACTTGTATGGCCACTCTTGGTTTTTATAATCATTCCGAACTACGCGGGAGTTGGAATACTAAGTGCACTAGTAGTGATATCTGCCATTTTGATTTCCCTGTGGGTTGGCTGGCGAGAGAGTAAAAAGGGAGAGGCGCATTATTTAAAACAAGGATCTCTAATACTCTCAATAACAAACTTTTTTAGGTTCCTAACACAAACCGTTTCTCAAGTAGCCGGCATAAATTTACTTACTGGAGTTGGGCAGGCACTTTACACTACGCCTATGTACAGTCGTTACTACAAAAATGCTGCAAAAGAGCCAACTGTGGAATATATATTTGCCATGCAAGTTGTAAGTGCTTTAGCCTGGGCAGCATACCCACTACTTTTGATAGCTCTTACTTTTGTTTT
>CAYGHK010000018.1:6948-9276 GCA_964349645.1 uncultured Candidatus Saccharibacteria bacterium
GAATATGAAGCAATTACTTGATCTTTTTTGATTACTTTTTCTAGCTTGAAGTTTGACTTGGCTTGATTGATAAGTAACCTAGACTGGTGAATCGCAGATATAACCGTAGGCTCGCCCTGGACTGCGCCAACAATAGTTGTGCTGTGTGTTTCATCAATTTTATATATACTCGCAAAAACATACACGCCACCAGCTTCGTTTGTATTACCTGTCTTTAAACCAACCACTCCGTCCGCACCCAGTAGCCAGTTTGTATTTTGCTTTAATCCTGCAACCGGCAGATCAACTTGATCTTGATGAGCAATGCTGGCGACAACTTCGTTTTTCATTGCTGCAACGGCAAGCTTCGTTAGGTCTTCAGCAGTACTTGTAGTGTCTGGTGAAAAACCGCTTGCATCGCTACCAATTTTGGTTTTTGTCATGTTAAGTTCTTGCACGAGTTGCTGTGCTGCAGCTTTATATTTTTCTAAACTACCAAATGCCCAGATTGCGAGGGTGTCTGCATAGTTATTTGCACTTGGTAGTAATATACCTTGAAGCATTTGGTATTGTGTCAATTTTTCGCCAACTGCAACTTTTGCCAATGAGCCGTCTTTGGCGAAGTATTGATTATATATATCTACATCGGCCTGCGTTAGTGTTATGGTTGGTCCCTGCTCGCCTAGCTTTAATGGCTTGTGTTTGAGTACAGTGAGTGCGGTGATAAGCTTCGCTGTTGAGGCGGTAGGTTTTGGAGTTTGGTTGGGCTTACTAATAAGAACTCCTTGGTCGACAGATCCTATAGACGCTTGACTGGTAGCAGGCCAACTTATTGTTACCTTGGCCGGAGTTTGAACAGACAATATTTTAGTCTTTGAGCTGATGCTACTAAGTGGCTGTATATACCAATACATACATAGTGCAGCTAGGCCTACAGGTAAAAAGAGCAGAAACCACTTGCGGTTACTGCGCGGTTTTGCGTAGTGACGATGGTGGTAATGATAATAGGGGTGAGAACCGCGCCGAGGATGATTAATAGGCATAAGCTCCATTATAGCAAGGTAGGCCTGTAAGCAGAGGCGTTGTAATTTATTCAAAAATAGTGAATACTTAAAAGCATAAATAGTATAGGGATTAAGAGGTAAGGGAAACTATGTCTATCAAAAGTATGTCAAAACTACAGTGGGTTATTGTAGGAATTGTCTTCGTTATTGCCGCCGGTACAGGCGGTCTTTTTGCGAGAACAACTCTATATAGCGCACTACAAACATCAATTGAAACAGCTTCTATAGCTGTACCGTATAAAATCGGAGGTGTTATTAGCGATCCTGCTGCAACTTTCAAGCAAGCAATTGCCGTATATAGTAGTGGTACTATAACTTCTTCGCAAATTGTTACTAAAACAAAGACAACCAGCGTAGAGGTAATGGCAAAAGGTAGTTATTGTAGAGGTTGGCCAAAGATGGTAATTTCTGTCGATGGAAAACAGCAAGGTAGCGGCTTTAGTGTAAATACCAACACATGGAAAAAATATACTAGAGCAGTCAGCATACCGGCCGGAAATCATACGGTTAGTGTGAAATTCCCTAATGATTTGTACCGTCCTCCAAAATGTGATCGAAATCTATTTGTTGATAACATCTCTCTATTTGGTGAAACACCTTTCGTGCCAGATATTATAGCGCCTACCGTAAAACTCACAGCGCCAGCAGAAGGTGCTAGCGTATCCGGAGCTGTAACCATGACCGCAACTGCAAGTGACAATGACAAAGTTCAAAAGGTTGAATTTTATGTAGATGGTAGTCTGCAAGGCACAAGTCTAAGTAGTCCATATAAATTTACCGGAGATAGTAATCAAGTAGCAAATGGCGATCACGCTATTGTTGCTAAAGCATATGACGCGACGGGTAATACCGCGACTAGTAGCGTGAAAGTAACCGTTGCAAATAACACCACTCCACCTTCTACTCCACCCGCCCCGACACCTACCCCGGTACCAACACCGACCCCAACGCCAACGCAGCCGACTCCTACCTATGAGCTTGGTATTACCAAACCTTCGCAAAATCAAAATATCAGCGGTACAGTTGCATTCTCCGGCACACAGAGTGACGGGATCAAAAATATTGAAGTTTGGTACAACGGCACGAATATTAAAACTGCAACCTTAAGTAACGGAACTTGGACAGCTAGTGTTGATACCACAAAGCAAGCAAATGGCGTCCAATCCTACGATATTTATGGATGGGACGTGGCGGCAGGCCTGCAAGCCGAACACACGGTTACTCAACGTCTAACTGTAGGTGTAAACAATGCCGTATCCGCCCCAGCCCCAACACCTGCACCTAC
>CAYGHK010000018.1:9376-11655 GCA_964349645.1 uncultured Candidatus Saccharibacteria bacterium
CCTGTACCGAAAGTACCAGCCGGAACTCAACCTGTAAGTGGCACAGATGGTCACCTGGCGGTTGTTGTGGGTAACCAAGTGTACGAAATCTTTAAGGCGACTGTATCCGCAGACGGAACTATAACTAATGCCAAGGCAGTTGCATTAGCCAACCTAAGCGGAAACGGACAAACAGATCGTGCTTATGCACCATCTAACGCTGCTGGACTTTCTCTACTTGCGGGTCTAGTAACACCTGAGGAGCTTGCTTCTGGACACATTGACCACGCGTTAGTCTTTTCAGTACCAGGTATCAAATCTGGTACAGCAGTATTTCCGGCATGGTCAAATGTAGCTGTTAGCAATTCAAACACCACACTTCGTGAAGCCGACAAGATTCAGCTGGATCCAAGCGTGAATATATCGGGCTTAGCCGAGCCGGAAAAAACAATTGCAAAGGCGCTCCAAACTTACGGCGCGTACTTACGTGACAACGGTGGTACCTTCGCAATCTATGGTGAAACTACAAACAGATGGCCAACTTCGTATGGCACAGGAATATCCCTCAAGAACATTCCATGGGGATCAGTACGTGTAGTCGACTACAACGCCGACATAGCTCCGTCGACCCCAAGCCCAACTGTACCAGCTACACCTACTTCACCAACTCCAACCACACCTACCGGTCAATGTTCAGACGGTGGCGCTCCGTGTGTAGTAAGTACTAGTGAAGTCGGTGCTAAAAGTTGGACAAAGGAAACAGCTGGGTCTGACGAATTCAACAGCACTTCACTAGATAAAAATAAATGGGCAGACCTAAGGGGTGCTAGTGCGCCTGGCTATGGAGATCCTTTCAATCCTGATGGAGAAGATGCATTCTTCAAAACCGCTAACACAACTGTTTCAAATGGTAGCCTAGTGTTTACAGTTCAAAAAGAGACCACAAGCTCAAATGGTCGTACCTATCCTTACAGTTCGGGTATGGTACTAGGTGGTAGGTCGTATAGCTTCCCTCCAGGTTCATACATAGAATCAAATATTAAAGTTCCTAGCTGTAGTGGCTGCTGGCCAGCATTTTGGACACTTGACGCTCCGGTAGATCACCACTGGCCACCAGAGATTGACATCTTTGAATTCTTCGGCACGCAATCAGACAAGAAACCACAGTTTAATTACCACTGGTCATCAGGTGGCCATCAGCAGTCCGGAGTTAAGCCTTATGGTAACTTGAGTGACTATACCGGTAGCTACCACATTTATGGTCTATACTGGGACGGCAACAAGCTAATACCATACGTAGATGGAGTAGCTTATCCAAGCTCTGGAGTATCCAACTCAAGCACTGTTACAAAAGCAAATCAATATACGATTTTGAATCTTTCCATCCAAAAAGGTGGGCAGCCAGCCGTTGGTTCGCAGATGCTCGTAGACTGGGTTCGTGTTTGGAAACCAACAAACTAAAACAAAATTACCAATAAAACCTGATAGCCCATTGACCTAATCAGTGGGCTATCAGTATAATGGCAGGAGCTTTCAAAATATACCTGGGATTCCGCCGGCTGGCGGATCAGTGGTAGAGCGGATTGTGTTTATATATTCCGGGGTAGCTCAGTGGTAGAGCGGGACGCTGTTAACGTTTAGGTCGCTGGTTCGAATCCAGTCCCCGGAGCCATACAAAAACGATTAGGCATTTGTCTGATCGTTTTTGTATTTCTGGGACTAGATTCAAAGCAAAGCGACTCGACAGCTCTAGCTGGCGATGGTCGCTGGTTCGGTGTAGCGAAGTCACGCGCAGAAGTTTACTTCGAGCATGAATGAGCGGAAGAGGCCAAAGGCCGATATCCAGTCACCAGAGCACAGTGACTGCGCGTTGCGTAGCAACCATCCAGTCCCTTGCAGGTGCTCGCGCCGAAAAGCGAGATCCGTGCCATATCCAGCCCCCGGAGCCAAGCATAAGTATCAAATAAGACTTCTTTTGAAGTCTTATTTGATACTATAAAGATATGAAAAATAAAATGACCCTCAAGGTGATTGTATGGATTTTAGTCGCTGTAGTCTTAGTGGCTACGATAGCTTTTTTTATTCAGCAGAAACTTGAAGCAAATCAAGATAAGGGGAAGTGTACAACTCAAAAAGGAAGTGGCATTAATGAAGGTCCTACTAACAATTACGGGAGAGACTTGTTAACCTGCCCGTAGTACTCTTGATTAAATTAGTCGACTATCGGCAAAGCCTCAACAGGCAGCTCTAGAATTTTTGCCAATCTTTCAATCTGCTGAAATTTGCAGTATTTTATTGGC
>CAYGHK010000019.1:0-10477 GCA_964349645.1 uncultured Candidatus Saccharibacteria bacterium
AAGCCATAGCTTTAGGGTTTGTAATCGCTTCTTTTTTCTTCATAGATCCTTATTACTCGCTACTTGGTGCGGTGAGTATTTTATCTGTAGTCTTTGCGCTTTGTGTACATATGATCTATAAGTTATTTTTATTGCGCAAAAAGCCAAAATTACAAAAGAAATTTTCCGTACAAATAAAAAGTTTTGTAAAACCTCTTTTGCTAGCTGGATGTATAGCTTTGATATTCGGTATCGGCCCATTGCTGGCGGTAAAAATGAAGTATGGTGCTCAAATAGATAGTGAGGTAGGTGCAACAAGGAGCGATATCAAGCAAGAAGCATTTACATATGCGGCACGTCCGGCCGAATATATACTTCCAAACCCACTCAATCCGTATATTGGAGGCGTTTCGCCACAGTTGCCAGAGTTTCTTACACGAAAGGCGCATGGCTCAAATGCAGCAGAGAACACTCTTTCAATAAGCATGGTGGTTACGATTTTGGCTACCATTACGATATTAATCGCGCTTTTAAATGTGGTTAAAAAACCTTCAAAGAAATTTCCTTTACAGCTAACTAAAGATCAGCTACTTGTTGTATTTATATTTTCAATTGTTGCGTTATTTGCATTGCTGGCAAGCTTTCCGCCAAAATCTCATGGCATCACTTTTCCTTCGGAAATAATTACTAGCTACATAACTATATGGAGGGTATTTGCAAGACTTTCAGTTGTAGTGACCTTCGGGCTTGTCATAATTGCGGCTATTGGTCTTGCTATGATGACTAGTCGTATGAAGAAGGGCATTGCTACAGCAATTGTTATTGGTTTAACACTAATTGTCGCTTTTGAATACCTAACATTTGTACCGCTGCAAGATAATCGCGCTTGGTCATATAGTCAAGTTCATCCATTTTACTATTGGTTACGTGAGCAAAAAGACATAAAGACCATTGCTGAATATCCACTTAACGAACCAGGTAAGACTAGTGTAAGTACTGCGTATTTTACAGGCCAGTACATACATAAGAAAAAAGTCATCAATTCGGCACATGCAGGCAACCATCAGGCAGTCCTACGCAACGGGCTTCGCGACATAACTGATCCTCAAACGGCTCCCGCCCTTGCTTCCTTGGGGATAGATGTAGTAGCAATTCATGCCGAAGATAAAAAGCAGCTGAAACTACCTCCTGAAGGTTTCCAGCTTATAGATTGGAACAATAGCTCTAAAGATCCTGACAGTGTATATGTGGACGGAAAGCTATGGGTTTTAAAAGTAACTGCATCTCCAGATACAGACAACCTAATATTAGTTCCGGGTCTTGGTTTTTCTGAACTACGCATAAACTCCACATACTCCGAAGCAGAGCACGGATTTACTAAAGAAGCTCACTTGAGCATAATTGACCTCAAAAAAGGAACCATTGTATACCCAAAAGAAACGTTTAGAGCGAAAGCAACAATTATAAGTGCCGAGAAAAACCAGCCCCTCACTATAAAGCAAAAAGATAGAGTAGTTTGGCAAGGGGAGGCAACAAAATCAAAACAAGATATCGACATTGAAATTAATGGTAAGGATCCAATTACTCTCATCAAATCTGATAGGAATAAAACCAACACCATAATTATTAGTAATCTAAATTTGCTACAATAGATAGTACCGATGAAAAAAACAAAACTCTTTATCGATGCCGACCCTCTAGTGGTCGATCATTTTAGCGGCGTAGGTCACAGCTTGCTAGGTATGGTTAAGGCGCTTGAAAGACGACAACAGATAGATCAAAACATTGAAATTATACTGTTTGCACCAAAGAGACGACTCCATAAACTCAATGAATGGGGATTCCAGTCAGTTCAGTACAGAGGAATACCACTTCCTAGGCGAGGTATTATGGCATTGCAGCGCAGACACATGCTGCCACCGCTTGATCTATGGCTCGGTAAAGGTGTCTATTTTTTCCCTAATTTTCTAAACTGGCCGCTTTTGTATTCAAAATCAATCACAATGATTCACGATATATCTTTTGAAGTACACCCCGAATTTGTCGACCCACCGAACCAAAAATTTCTTTCTTCCAACGTACCATATGCCGCAAAAAGATCTAATATCATTGCCTCGGTATCGCCAAATGCAAAACGCGAAATAGAGGAATATTACAAAGAAAAATCTTCAAAAGTTAAAGTTATACCGAACGGAATTGATCAAACACTTTTTTATAAACGCGATAAAGAAGAAGTTTTGCGCAAAAAAGCTCAATACGGAATTACTGGTGATTACTTTATATTTGTAGGTAATATCGAACCACGAAAAAATTTGATTAGGATGATCAATGCCTACAAGGCTTTACCAAAAGATATTACAGACAAGGTAGGACTACTTCTTATCGGAGGAGGAGGCTGGCAAGATAAGGAAATAAATAAAGCCATGTACCAGGCGCGCTACGAGGGTTACAAAATATTACGCCCTTACAAGTACGTTCCTGACAGCGATCTGCCTGCACTATACAGTGGTTCAAAAGCTCTTATATATCCACCTATATACGAAGGTTTTGGTATGCCGCCGTTAGAAGCTATGGCCTGTCAGACACCAGTTGTCTCAACGAAAGTTGAACCTCTGCCTTGGGTGGTGGGTGATGCCGGTATTTATGTCGATCCGCTTTCGGAAGAATCAATAACCAAAGGTATGATAGAAATATTGAACGAAAAAACGAGAGAGCAGGTTATCAAAAAAGGGCTTCGACAAGTCGAAGAATTTAGTTGGGATAGAAGTGCCCGAGTGATTATTGAGGAGCTTATTCCAAAACTTCAAGGCAATGAGGGCAAGTCATGAAAATAGGCGTTGATCTAAGAGTTTTACAGGTTGGTCATGAATTTCGTGGCATAGGAGCTCACATTCGCTCACTACTTGAAGCAATGCTTTTAGACCCAGAGTTTACTAAAAACGAAATAATTTTTTATCAATACGACAGCACTAACCCCCTGGAAACTATACGTGTGCCCAAAGAGTTTAAGTATAAGGTTATCAAAATAAAAAATCCTAAAGATCCTCGTGAAAATACAACAAAACAAGACAAGGCAGCAGCTTTTTTAAAAGAAATTCTTGCTAACCACTTCACGCTCAATCCCGTGCCTCAAACTTCAAAATTAGATGCATTTATTCAGTTTGATCAGGCACTAGGGCTTCCAAGGAACCCGTTTGTAAAGAAAATTCTTTTTGTCTATGATTTTATTCCACTTGCATTTAAATCCGACTACCTGCCCAGCCCGCTATCGGTGTATAGAAAGCATGGATGGAGAGGAGCGCTAAAAACTTACGCACTTAATCTTCGTTATAAAATAGGCGTCAAGGCGATTAAGAGAGCAAATAAAATAATTGTAAACTCTGAGTTTACCGGAAAAGATGCCAAGAAGTTTTTGGGTATAAAAAGTAAAAAAATAGTTTTTGCGTCTTGCGGACTACCAACAATCGCAATAAAAAAACCAGTTGATCTAAAAAAGAGCAAAAAAGAAGATAATAGCGGCTCAAAAAAGAAAGTCGTCGACACCATAATAGACGAGTCGAAAGACATTCCCTACTTGCTATATGTTGGGGGAGTGGAGGCGCCTCGCCGTAGGCTAGATGATCTTGTAGGCGCTTACCATCAGCTTAGGGCTTCTGGTATACGCGTGAGGCTTGTTCTTGTAGGTAGGGAACTCGGTAGCGTTAAAACTATTCCAGATCCAAATACCGCTCTACAGTTGGCGCACGATTCGTATAAGGAAGATCTATTTATGATGGGTTATTTGGACGACAAAGAGGTAGACCGTCTATACCGTCATACAAAAGCATTTGTATTTGTTAGTCTTTATGAGGGGTTTGGTTTGCCGATTTTAGAAAGTTACGCCAAGGGCTGTCCAGTTGTAACATACGACAACTCCTCTATTACAGAAGTTGCTGGGGATGCTGCTATATACTGCAAGCCCACACTAATTTCGTTAACAAATACTTTAGAAAAAGTAATCAAAGATGAAATAGTAGTCGACAAAAAAAGAATGAAGGCTCAGTTAGAAAAATTCTCTTGGACAGATTCAGCAAAAGTTGTAACCAAGGCTATTCTTGGTAGCTAGTTTAGTTACCGCCAAGTACTCTCACGTAGCTCCACAACCAACCCTGTGAAGGAAGCTGCCAAGCAACGTTGTTCGGATCGGAAGCCTGAATACCGCCACTAGAACCTCTTAGTACATGCCGCACAATCTCGTTATTTGGTCCTCGGTGGAATATTATTAGGTCAGAATATCCATCATTGTTAACATCAGCTACAGCTGGTTTTGAATATTCAAACAACCATCCACCGAAACTTGGTCCAAGCGTTCTTTGGAACACAGGATTACCAAGACCAGAGGCTGATCCAGGGAACAGCCATACATTGAAAGTTCTACCATCAGGGTGTACTGAAAACGCTACAACATCTCCATAGCCATCGCCGTTGAAGTCGCCAGCAATGCTACTACTCTCAGTGATATTATTAGGCGGGCATCCCATATACAAAGGCTTACCACCTTGGCCAACACAGTAATCGCTTGTATTTATGATACCATCGCTATCGTCATCTTTATTCCAGTTTACGTATGTCGAGCCAAACCAATCGTTGTACATTCTCCAGAAGTTTCGGTTTCCGTAAGCGCCACAGCTATCGCCACTACCATATAAGTTAGCCAAAGCAGATGCGTTTGGTTGGTATGGAGTGTAATTATACAATCCAGCGGTTGCTTGGTTGGCTATGCCAATGTTCGTACCACCACAACCCGCGTTTGGGTTGTACTGTATATAGTTTGTTTGGAAGGCTTTGTAGCGATAGTCGGCGGGGTAGGTAGCGTACCTGCGGAACTGATAAGCGGCTTTAGTGACTTGATTGTAAAAACCGTAATACTCGGCATCACAAGGTGCAGTATCTGGGCAACCATAACCAGTAGCTGAGCGGTATTGAACAGTCCACGGCCAATCATCAGTAACAAGGGACTGCTCTTTTTGTAAAAGTACTAGTAATACTTTTGGACTAACAGAGTAGGTATCGGCAGCATATTTTATAATTTGAGCAGCAGTCCACCCACCCGATACAGACCCACCATTGGCATTATTTTGGTGTGTACTAGGGTTTTCAACATAGTCTTTCAAACATGTATATGGGGCGGGGTATCCACGCGAGGCTCCATACACTGCCCTCGTGCTTCCGCCGTAGGGTTGCGATCCATTTGTATCACAAGTTGATAGTTTACTGTTCAAAAAGTTTTGAATATCTGTGGTGGACATATCTCCAGGGTTGAAGAAAACACCATCATCCATAATGTTGCTTGCATTCCAGTCAGACCCACTAACTGCTGTAGCTGGTGGTGAAAACAAAAACATAGCCATAAGGCCAGATAATATGCCAACACCAACCAACATCCTATCAGTTAATCGTGACATTTTGTGATACCTCCGCTTTTTTGCCATCTTTATAAAATGTAACCGTTAATTTAACAGAACCATAAGGTACCTCCGGTTCTGGTAAGCTCGAAGCACACTTTCCGGAGGTTGCCGAAACCTGTTTAGATGCAGGCTTGTCGCCGTCTTTTGTGTAAGAAAATACACAAGTTCCATCACCACTAGTTTTTGCGCTGGCATTTACATAACCTCCCGACTGAGAGGTAGAGAGAATTTCTACAGAAAGCTCAGAACTTGTCTGGACTTCATCGGAAGTAATATTGGCAGAATTTTCCGGCAAACCTTCGCTAGAGGAAGCATCTTTATCCTTACTCATGGCGTCTTTTTTTGCACTTTTATCTGTTTCGGCAGCTTTACGGTCTCTGTCTCGGGCTTTGTCTGCTTCGGCTGCTTTTTGATTTGCTTGTGTAACATAATATGCACTTACACCAACTCCAATCAGAGAAAGTAGTACAACGAAAATTATTATTTTGCGTCGCCTAGAAAATGATCTTTTAGATGAAAGTGCTTTCATTTTATCTTGTATCCTTCGAACTAATTAGCGTTTTTGTTTTTCGGCGTATTCTAATATATAATGTAGCATACTACACGCTGTTTTACAATAGATGTTATGCTTATTTCAAGAAGGAGAAGTACGTTTTGAGCCAAAGAATACTAATTACAGGCGGAGCCGGCTTCATTGGTTCACATTTATCTAAAAAACTTCTCGAGCAAGGCAACGAGGTGCTATGCGTTGACAACTTTTTTACTGGACGAAAAAAGAACGTACACGAGCTTTTAGAAAACAAAAATTTTGAAATTTTACGTCACGATGTAACAACACCACTTTTTGTTGAGGTTGATCAAATATATAACCTCGCATGCCCTGCATCACCAATACACTATCAATTTGATCCTATTCAGACTACAAAGACTAGTGTTCATGGTGCAATTAACATGCTGGGATTAGCCAAGCGTCTAAAAGTTCGCATACTTCAAGCCTCTACTAGTGAGGTGTACGGAGACCCAGAAGTTCACCCACAAACCGAAGATTACTGGGGGCGTGTTAACCCAATTGGTATTCGTTCGTGTTATGACGAAGGCAAGCGTTGTGCTGAGACATTATTTTTTGACTATTATCGTCAAACTAAACTAGACATTAGGGTGGTAAGAATATTCAACACTTATGGCCCAAACATGAATCCCGAAGATGGTCGAGTAGTATCAAACTTTATTGTGCAGGCCTTGAGGAACAAAGACATTACTATTTATGGCGACGGCTCTCAAACAAGAAGCTTCCAATATGTTGATGATCTAGTAGACGGTTTGGTTAAGATGATGAATAACGAAAAGGATTTTGTTGGCCCAGTTAACATCGGCAATCCTGACGAGTTTACCATCAAAGAACTTGCCGAAGTCATACTGGAGCTTATACCCGAGAGTAAAAGCAAAATAATATACGAAGACCTTCCATTGGACGACCCAAAGCAACGTCAACCAAGTATTAAATTAGCAAAAGAAAAACTTAGTTGGGAGCCAAATATTAAGTTGCGAGATGGCTTAAAGCCAACCATTGAATATTTTAGAAAAGAACTCAATCAGACTTAGAATCTTTAAAAACTATCTTTGAATATAGTATGTAATTCCATATAAGTGACGCACATGTTGCAAGCACTTTTGCAAGTAAAAGTGCTATTGATTCATCAGGAAAGAACTGTTTTGTTGATGAGATAAAAAGCGTAATAACAATTGTCTGTATCACCCATAAGCCAAAAATTGTAACAATAGTAAAGAGGGCTAATTCGCGAACTACACTAACGCCCCTTGTCTTAAAAGTTATTTTTTTATTTAAACCAAAACTGAGCAAAAAGGCAGTCGTTGATGAAATTATATTAGCCGTTATAACGGGCACACCAACTGTTCGGAGACCGAATAATAACCCGAAGTCAATAAAAGTATTGAAAATACCTATAGCTATAAAATATAGCTTCCTATTATTTAGCTTGTCGATATTTTTTTTCAAAACTATATTCTTCCACAAAGTACAAAGGCCTTCTTTTAGTTTCGTGAAAAATGCGACCTATATACTCACCAATAATCCCTAGAGATAGTAGTTGAATGCCACCCAAAAAAAGAATAACAGCCATGATTGAGGGATAGCCAGATATATCACTACCAAAAAATGTTGTTTTAAAAACAAGGAAGACAATATAAATAAAAGCAGCTACAGACGATACCAGTCCAATCACGGATGCAATACGAAGTGGAATGGTAGTAAATGAGGTAATACCGTCTATCGCGAGACTAAAAAGCTTGAAATAGCTCCATTTTGTTTGTCCCGCTACACGAGGGGATCTATCATACAAGATTTCTTTTTTCTTAAAGCCCACCCAACTAAACATGCCCTTTGTATAGCGTTCTGACTCTCTTAATGTTTTTAGCGCATTAACAAAACGTCGACTCATTAAGCGAAAATCGCCTGTATCTTTTTGAATAGGGATGTGGGTAAGTTTTTGAAGAATTATGTAAAACCATCCTGAAGTACTTTTTTTTAGCCAAGACTCTCCCTTGCGACTTCGACGCTTTGCGTATACATCATCAAAGCCTTGCTCCCAATAATCTATCATCTTTGGTATCAATTCGGGCGGGTCTTGTAAATCCGCATCTATAATAATTACAGCATCTCCTCTAGCGTGGTCGAGTCCAGCAATCATTGCAATTTCTTTGCCGTAATTTCTAGATAAATTTACATATGATATATTTTTAATTACTTTTCTTTTATTTTGTATAATTTCGAGCGTTTTATCACTGCTGCCATCATTTATAAACAAAAATTCAAACGAGTAGTTTATTACATTTTTCTCTAATTTTTTTAGCCGGTCCAATAGGGGGGTGAGCACCTCTTCTTCGTTATATGCTGGGATAATTATAGTAATAAGCTGCATTGCATAAATTATAGCATTCAAGTGTAAAGAACGTAGATCCATTATAATAAAAGTCCTATCTTGGGTACATAACATAAAGTATACTCAATAGTGTTTATAAATTAGCGAAAGGCTGTGTTCTGGTGTTAAATACGGATAATTATTTTAAACTTTATGTTGATAAATTGAGACAATATACGTCTCATCCACTATCTGTATTTGTTTTAGGATCTCTAATGGGCATAGTATTCTTCCTGACGTTTTTTGGGAGTGAAATACTTGATTTTACATATGTCGACTGGCTCTTGTATGGTGGTGATTTAAGCCAACACTATTTTGGATGGGCATTTTTTCGCGATTCTGTTTGGTCATACCCTATAGGTAAAATCGAAAACCTAGCGCACCCTTTTGGTGTTGCTATAACTTATATGGATTCAATACCCTTATTCGCGATACCGTTTAAGTTGTTTGGAGTATTTTTACCTGCACAATTTCAGTATTTCGGATTATTTGGCTTGGTTTCTTATGCGCTCCAGGGTGGCATATCCGCTCTTATTATAAGAAAATTTAACAAAAATATTCTTATAATATTACTACTATCGATCTTTTTCATTTTCAGCCCAATTATGCTAAGTAGAATGTATTCTCATACAGCACTCGCAGCACATTGGCTAATATTATTTTCTTTTCTTCCAATTATCTACTTACGATGGTTTAAAGTTAATCTAATTCGTCCGATAACTTTATTTACATTAGCGATGGTCCTCGGCGTGTTGATCCACCCCTACTTTATACCGATGTTAGCGTTGTGTTTACTTGTCTATACAATAATCACATACAAAAATATATATACAGCAATTATCAAAATGGCGGTACCTTTAGCATCGGGCCTAATAGTTTTTGCAATTATTGGAGGCTTCTCGGTGAAAAGCGTACTATCGGTAAATGATCTTAATATTTACCAATATAATCTCAACGCACCATTTAACCCATTTGGATTTTATTCTCAGTTTCTTAGAGATCAGCCTCAAACAGGATTTGGTGAATCATTTAATTATTTTGGCCTAGGCATGCTGCTACTTTTACCCGTTGTTTTATTTATATTTATTTATAGTCATCAACATCAAAAAACTCTCAAAAAACTCATTATGAACAATAAAATAAAATCTTTAATAATAATCCTGCTTCTTACTGTATATATGATATTCACATCCGGTCCAAAAATATATTTTGGTAGTGTACTGCTATTCGAAGTTAATCTACCGCTTATGATTGAAAATATTTGGTCAACATATCGGGCAAACGCTCGATTTTATTGGGTTATATACTACGCGTCATTCGTAGGCATAATAGGCTATATACTAGTAACCTTTAAACAGAAAAGAGTGCTATTTTTATTAATATTCTTTACCCCGTTCATCTTACTGCAAATATCTGATTTACGCTTTTCTAGTGGGGTAAGAGGAAAGAAATACAATTTCTATCAACAATCACACTACAAAGTTGACAAAACGGAAATTAATAAATGGAGGGAGCATGTTGCTGGAAAAAGACATGTAGTTATATTAGATCCCAGTGTGCCAGATTTTCATTTCTTAGCAAGTATGTCAAAAAACTATAATTTAACTATGAGTAATGGCTATTTTGCAAGAAGTCCGATAGAAAAAATTAATAGCTATAGATTGAACCAAATAGAATTATTAAAGTCGGGCAGAGCGAATATGAAAGACAATATATACATCTCGTTAGACGAAAGTATAAAAGAAAAAATTAACTGCAAACGCTGTATTAGTGAAAAAGTAACAAACTATTATATTCTAAAAACAGAATAGAAAATCTTTACACAATTCAATATTTTTTTATTTCACGAAATAGATTTTAGAAGTTTACCATGGTAAGATGTTAGGTATATGATTGTACTTATTGTTGCAGGTGGATCTGGTACCCGCCTTTGGCCGCTTTCTGTACCAGACTATCCAAAGCACTTATTGACCATTGTTGGTGATAAATCACTTTTACAAAATACATTTGAGCGTGCAAAAAAAATAACTAGCCCGGATAAAATATACATATCTACTGAAGTTAGTCATGCGCACCATGTTCTCGACCAACTTCCAGAGCTAAAAGAGAGCA
>CAYGHK010000020.1:0-10008 GCA_964349645.1 uncultured Candidatus Saccharibacteria bacterium
AAATACCAAAACAACCGTCTGATCATTAGTTGTTTTTCATCTCAAATTCACCGTATACAATTATTGCTCGACGAAGCCAAAAAGCACGATCGCAAGGTCGCATTTGCTGGCTACAGCATGATCCAAAACCTAGAGCTTTCTATAAAGACCGGTACTATCCGTATACCAAAAGATGTAGTGGTCAAAATGGAAGACCTAGTTCGTATGCCAGATGGCAAAGTGACCATCATATGTACTGGTTCTCAGGGTGAATTCAACGCCGTACTTAACCGCATGGCCAGTGGTTCGCACAAACACATCAAGATCAAAAACAGCGACGTTATCGTATTTAGTTCAAACCCAATTCCGGGCAACGAAAAATATGTTGTTCGTACAGTTGATGGTCTGATGCGTGAAGGTAGTGACGTTATCCAAAACAGCAAATCTCACCTAACAGGCGTTGGCCCGCTACACCTTAGTGGTCACGGCTACTATGACGATCACGTAAAACTTATCAATGCATTGAACCCAACATATTACATGCCGATTCACGGTGAGTTCCATATGCTAGTTCACAATGCCGAGCTTGCTGAGCAAGAATGTGGTATACCACGTGCAAATATATTTGTATCTGACAGTGGCGATATCATCGAAATTGATAGTGATAAAAAGGCTAAAAAAGCTGGACGTATACAAGTTGGTGGAGTCATGTACGACGACAGCGGAGCAGAAGTCTCCGAAGTAGTTTTGAAGGATCGTATACACATGGCAAACGAAGGTATGTTTGTGGTGGTACTGACTATCTCTCAACGAGGCGGACGCTTGCTTACAAGTCCTGATATCATTTCGCGTGGCTTTATCTACCTGCGTGATAGTGAAGAACTTATGGGTAAAATTCGTCAGTACATCAAGCAAAAGGTTTCTCGTAGCTTCAACGGTCGTCGAGTCGACCTAGATGTTTTCAAGAAAGAAATTCGCGATGAAATCACACACATTTTGTATGACGAGACTCGTCGAACTCCAATTGTTATACCTGTTATCAACGAGATTAATGGAGACTCTTCTTCGCAGAAACAACCAAACCAAAATAGAGGCCCACGTCCACAGCCCAATCAACCTCGACCACCTGCACCAAAAGCTCCGGCTAGCGAACTACCCGTGAATAACGAGCGACTCAGTGTTCACAACCAGCCTGAAGTTTACGAACCGTAACCAATTCCTACTATTGAAGTATATGTAGTTTTATACTATAATATATTTACTTTAGCTTTTATTCTAAAGCTATGCACATTTGAGAGAGGTGGGAAATGTTGTTCGATGATCAGGACGATTTGGCAAATAGAATTGATGACGAAATGCTCGATAAGTTGGTGGAGCTTTCTAGCGCAAGGGCCGAGTATCTTCAGGCAGCTGCTCAAGTGCAGAATATGCGTGCCGAGCAGTTCAAAGGTTCGTTTCGTTTCGACCAGGCAGAACTAGATTCATATGTGGAGCAAGTTCTTGCGCCACGAAGGACCAAGGTGTACCGTCTGCAAAGCGAAATGTTAGTTGATGCAGTCGACGTTGATCAGATCAAATCCTTGTTGCCGATGGTTCTCGCGGGCTTGATTTCCAAGGTTGATCTTGAGCTGGTTTTCAGCATCATTGGTGTAGATATTGATGCCGCGAAGGAAGGCATGAAGCTAATCCAGGAGTTCATCAATCAGTAACAACTACACCCGAGGCAGAGCGATTATTTCGCTCTGCCTCTTTTCATTTGCTTTTTGTAGTGTTTTTTGCTACAATATGTCTATACATTTAAGCGTATAATAATACACAGATATGGCAAAGAAAAGAAAAACAATCAAAAAAAGTAAAAAAACTACAGCTAAGCACGTACTGCCGACTGGCTTTTGGGCGCAAGTAGTTGGTGTGGTTCTTATCGCATTCGCATTATTACTAGTAGCCGCAATGTTTGGCGCAGGTGAGCAATGTGGGGTAACTGCTATAGGTCGTACATGTGTGCTATCAGGTATATCTACTGCTAGTTTGGCTACAATAGGATGGGCTTTTTATATACTACCAATTTTATTAGTACTAGTAGCTATTGAAATATTCCGCGCCGAGGAGAATAAACTATCGACAGTTGTCCCTATAGCTACCGTATTGCTAGTCTTCTGGCTTGCTGGTTTTTTGCAACTTTTTGCCAGTGATCCAAAGAGTTTCGATCAAGCCATAGCAGGTAATGGCGGCGGGTACTTTGGCTGGCTATTGAACCAAGTACTACTATCTATGCTCTCTGTACCGATTTCAGGATTCGTGCTATTTGTTCTATCGGTCATTACAACTTTATTTGTTTTACGTATTAGTCCTAAATCTTTGTTTGATCTAATCAAAAAGCTCTTTGAGCGTGAGGAAGACAGTGAAAACCGCAAGCTCAGTAGTCTTATTCGCAAAAATAATGGCGGTGAAATCAAGAGTGAGGCGCCTAGCAAATCTGCAGGCCAGATAAAGCTAAACGAGGGCGTACCAACTTTGCAGTTCGATGACGATAAAAAAGGTAAACTATCTAGTCTAAAGGGTAGTGTTGCTCGCGATAAAGCTGCAGAAGAGCAGTCTGCACTGACTACTTTTACAGACCCGAATTGGCAAGCACCGAGCTTAGACCTACTAGAAAAGAAACAAAATCCAGCCGATGCCGGCGACGTGCAACACAACTCGCAGGTTATTCACGATACCTTGGCTGAATTTAACATCAATGTCGAAATGGAAAATGCCAATATTGGTCCAAAAGTGACCCAATATACTTTGAAACCACCAAGTGGAGTGAAGCTTACCAGAATAACTCAGCTTGAAACAAATATAGCTTTAAACCTTGCGGCGCAGAGTCTTCGTATGGAAGCGCCAATCCCTGGTCAAAAAGCTGTAGGTATAGAAGTACCAAATCGCAAGGCGGCCGATGTGCGCCTACACGGTATTTTGACGTCAGATAAATGGCACGGTATTCGCGAACCTCTTGGTTTTGCAATTGGCCGAGATATCGCTGGCGATGCAGTAGTGGGCGAGCTCAATAAAATGCCACACCTTTTGATCGCTGGTCAAACTGGATCTGGTAAGTCTGTTATGATAAACACTCTTCTCACAAGTCTTTTGTATCGAAATAGTCCAAGCGATATGAAACTTATACTGGTAGATCCAAAACAAGTTGAAATGGCGCCGTACGCCGATATTCCACATTTACTTGCCCCAATTATAACCAAACCCGAAGAATGTATAAGTGCACTAAAATGGGCGGTAAATGAGATGGAGCGACGCTATAGTTTATTGGCCGAAGAAAAATTACGCGATATCAAGAGTTACAACCAAAAGAAAAAAGATGAAGGAATGCCATATATTGTAATTGTCATAGATGAGTTGGCAGACCTTATGATGATTGCCGCACGTGATGTGGAAGCGCTCGTGGTGCGGTTGGCGCAAAAGGCTCGTGCGGTTGGAATACACCTTGTACTTGCTACTCAGCGACCCAGTGTAGACGTTATTACCGGTCTTATTAAAGCTAACGTACCAGCTCGTATTGCCTTTACGGTTGCTTCTCAAGTTGATTCACGTACCATCTTAGACCAAGTTGGTGCAGAGAAACTTCTTGGTCAGGGTGATATGTTGCTACTAACTCCTGAAATGAGTAAGCCAAAACGTATCCAGGGTGCTTGGGTAATGGAAGATGAAGTTCAAAAAGTGACCGATCATATGCGAATGCAACGTGAGCCACAGTACGACGAAGAAATTACCAAGCAGCCAGTTAATCTTAGTGGTAGGGGTGGTGTGGTAATGGATCTCGATGGTGGTGGAGATGATGATATGTATCGCGATGCTCTGCAAGTAGTTGTAGATAGCGGTAAAGCCTCTGCAAGCCTTTTACAGCGTCGCCTGAGGGTTGGTTATGCCAGAGCTGCTCGTTTGATTGAAACTATGGAAGAACAGGGTGTTATAGGCCCTGCAGATGGAGCTCGTCCACGTGAGGTATTGATATCGAGCCTCGATGATATCGGAGTTGATGAACCTTGACTTTATAGCTCTAATATGCTAATGTTTAAACATAGTAATATAGAAATAGAAAGTAACGAAAATGGCATTACGAAGAGAAAAATTGAATGATATAAACGGTGTAGAGGCTACTAATGAGCTTATGGCACTTCGAGCAGCCCGAAAAGAGCAGCTTGCTATGGAGCAAATTGGTACACGAATTACACTGGAGACTGCAGCAATTCTCAATAGCGGTATTGTACCCCCAGCCGCATCTAGAGATGCCCATCAAATGGGCGAACCGGCAATCGTTGCGCAGCCTGGTGACGAAATCTATCTTGCCGGTGAACGAGAAGATCCTGTTCTACACTAAAGTAGTAAAGCTAATCTTGTAAATTATAAGAGTTGTCTTGATCTGTAGTGGTGTCGTTGTAGTAACTTTCGTAAGGGTCATCGTAGCTTGAGTTTTGCTTCTTAACATCTTTGATAGTTTTGTTAACGTAGCCAATGCTAACAGCGCTCATAAACGTACCCAGTACTGTAAGAGCTATAATAGTTCCCCATATGACTTTGCGGTATTTGTTTGCGTATTCAAAGAAAATTGCCGCCAACGCTCCAATGATAATGACTGAATTTATGATGCCTGAAGATATAGCGGCCATCATTTCCCCCGCAGCATCTGGCTTGGGGCTCGAGCTGTAGGCACTGTAGCTTAGCTCAGATAACTTTAAGTTGTTTGCAAGTATTTCGTAGACAACTCCTATCAATGTGCTGACTAAACTCAATATTAAGATTACGGCAACGGTACTATAAATAATACGGCGCCATTTTTGAGATGCTCGCCAAGTTTCTTTTTCCTCTGACCTTCTGACTATTCCTATGAATATAACCAATACCGGAATGGTAATTATAAGTGCAGAAATTGCGGCTACGACTGCGTAAGTTTCGAAGCTTGAAAAGTCGAAGTATGAGTACATTAAATCACTGGAGCCTTTTTTTGGCTTTACCAACCATTTCTCCATAACGTAACTTACTAGTGACATTACACTGTAAAGTGCTGATAGAAGCAGCATCACAAATGCAATTAAACTAGCGAAGTATGGAAAGCTTGTCTTTGATGTATCTAAAGACTGCTCGTTTACTGTAATGTTTGACAATTTTTGCTCGGACTTAGGTCTGTTATTAGGTGCCTCAAATTCCTGCGCTACCAAATCTTCCTGATTGCCAACTGGCGTGATATCCATGGTTATTTTCCTCTTATGATTATGCTTATGACTTGAAATTATGATAGCACATCTGTTGATATGGTTGTAAATATTCCAATACTACTGTATAATTACCCCTGTAATAAATAAACTTCAGTCCGTTATAGCTTAAAATGAGCGGACATCCTAGAGAAAGGGATACCAAAGGAAGATGAAAGAATACGAATTAACTGTTTTAATCCATCCAGATTTAGAGATGGATATCGAAAAACCACTGAAGAAAATTCGTGGCATCATTGCTGATAACGGCGGTGAAATTATCAAAGAAACAAGCTGGGGTAAGAAAAAGCTTGCTTATACAATAAAGAAAGAAGATTTTGCTGTATATGTATACTTTGAGCTAAAATTACCTGCCGCTTCACTAGAGAAACTCTCAAGTGTTTTCAATATTACTGATGAAGTTTTGCGATATCTTGTAGTCGCAACAGACGAGAAGATCAAAGCAAAAATAGCAGCAGCTAAAGAACGAGTTGAGAAAAACGAAGCACGGGAGGAAGAAAACGATGGCTAAAGCAATCAACCAAGTAATTTTGATGGGGCGCCTTACACGCGACCCTGAGATGCGAACAACCCCTAGTGGTAAAAACGTAACTAGTTTTAGTTTAGCCGTTGACCGCCAAGGTAGCGACGATACTGCTGACTTTTTTGACATTACAGCGTGGGAAAAACTAGGCGAACTAGTCAACCAATACCTTTCAAAAGGTCGTCGCTGTCTAGTGCAAGGACGATTGCGCCAAGAAAGCTGGGACGACAAAGAGACAGGTAAAAAACGTTCACGCGTAGCAGTTGTTGCAAGCGATGTAACATTTCTAGACGGACCTAGCGGAGACGAAGGCGGCAGCTCATCTGCTCCAAAGTCTAGTTCTAGCTCAAAGAAAAGCGACGACGTTGTTATCGAAGATATCGACGACAAACCAATTGATCTAAGCGAAATACCATTTTAAGGAGATAATAATATATGGCATTTAAAAAATCACGACCAAACAATCCAACATATTTTGACTACAAAGACGCAAAAACATTGCTTCGTTATGTAAATATGTATGGCCAAATTGAACCAATCAGCAAAACAAATCTCAGCGCTAAACAACAGCGACAACTAGCTCGTGAAATTAAGCGTGCTCGTCATTTGGCGTTGCTACCATTTGTAACATCAGCATAGGTAATAGAAGCTATGTATGGTCCAACTAACCTCAAAAAAGGTACTGTTATACAAATAGACGGTAAACCCTTTAAAGTAACGGACTATAACCAAAAAGTACTAGGCCGCGGCGGGAGTATTGTCAATGTACGTCTTAAAAATTTAATTGACGGTAGCGTTATACCAAAAACATTCAAAGGCGCAGACAAGATAGAGCCTGCGGATGTTAATACTCAAAAAGTTCAATATTTGTACGCTGACGGCGATCAATTTCATTTTATGAACCCAACTAGTTTCGAGCAATTTGCACTCAATGCAGACCTAGTCGAGGACGCTACGCCATTTTTAAAAGAAGGCGATGAATTGGATCTACAGTTTTTTGGCAATTTAGTTATAAATGTTGATCTGCCAAAAAATCTATACCTCAAGGTTGTCTATACAGAAAATGTTGTTAAGGGCGATACCACTAGTAACGTACTTAAAGATGCACAGACGGAGACTGGGTTGACTGTTAAAGTGCCAGCCTTCATAAAGACCGGTGATGTAATCAAGGTAGATACTCGCACTAGAGAATACCTTGAGCGTAAAAAGGACTAGTCATGGCAGAAAAACTGATTGTTTCGACGCTTGAGCCAGTAGAATCTGGACAGCAATTCGAAAGTCTTCCCCTGCATGTCACATTAATGCCGTGGTTTGAAATAACTCAGGAATCCGCAATTACACTCAATAGATATTTAAAGGTATTAGCTAAAAAAACAGATACGCTTGAGCTTGAAGGAGAAGAAGAGGCTATGTTTGGCGAAGACAATGACGTCAGGGTTCGTAAACTTGCTGCCAGCAAACTTTGCCTTATGCATTTTGATATTTTGGCTGCCATCAATTGGTCTGATGGAAAGTGTCAATCGCCGTATATAGCTGAAAACTACAACCCTCATGTGAGCTTTGTGGAAGGTGAGAGCATCGGTCAGGGCGAAACAGTAGATGTACACGCCCTGCAGGTAATTGAACGGGAGCCCAAAACTAGAGTTAGGACAGTCACAGATATTCATGATTTTGCAGGTAGGGTAGCAATATGAAAGCCCGCCTTGATCAGAAGTTGGTAGAAAAAGGATTTGTTACGTCACGTTCACAAGCCGAGAGTTTTATACGCTTGGGTAAAGTCACTGTTGACGGTAAAGTTATTCAAAAACCTGGGTTTTTTGTAAATGAAACAGCGAAGATAAAACTTAATCAGAAGGAGCAGTACGTTTCTCGGGCGGGTATGAAATTGGCGAGTGTAGCGGATATTTTGAAGCTAGATTTTAGAGAAAAAACTGTGCTGGACGTAGGCTCTAGCACTGGCGGTTTTACCGACTATGCACTCAGGCGGGGAGCAGCGAGGGTGATCGCAGTTGATGTTGGTACAGACCAATTACACCCAAATCTTCAAGGAAATCCTAAAATTGAACTTCATGAGAAGACTGATATTCGTGATGTCTCAGTTGCTCCGGAAGAACGAGTTGTTACGCTTGCTAAAGCTCCAGATATTATTTTGATCGATGTAAGTTTTATAAGTTTGCGAGAAATATTACCTCATATCGCAAAACATATAACGGGCAGGGAAACAGTCGTGGCTGCAATGCTCAAGCCTCAGTTTGAAGCTGGTTTTGGCCAATCTCACAAGGGTGTTATAAAGAACGACTCCGTACGACGTCAAATATTAAAAGATTTCGAGACTTGGGTTCGAAAAGAATTTGTCATATTAAATAAGCGCGACAGTGATGTTAGTGGTGCAAAAGGCAATCAAGAACGATTTTATTTACTCAAAAAATCCTAGACCACAAATATAAACAAACTCAAAAAACGTTGTAGAATATACAAAAACGGTTGTGCTTAGATATGAGGGGAGTAGCATAGTTAGTAGGTATATAAAACATTAACATCAAAACGGTAAGTAAAAATGAATCACCTCTCTGTTGTAGAAGCACCACCAGAACCACCAGCCAAAACTGAAAGGATGCTTGAAGAGGAAACTGTTTCGCAGGTGTTTTTGGAAGCTTTTTACAACAATCTAGCAGAAGTACAAGATGGTGATTTGGCGTATTCAAGCCATGTGTTATCTACTAGAGATAGTACTACCAGGCTCTCTAGTCTTATGGAAAATTTAGGTGAAAATGAAGCAATGCATGTAGATATGCGAGATATTGCTAACGGGAATGAAAAACGGATACTGGTAATTAAAAGAACCGATGGCACAGAGTCTATAATGACGTTTTTCTGCCTGCACGCCGACCAGTCGGGACTGGCAAGTTCGCGTGTATACCAGGAAATTAGCGACACAAGTGAAGCTTTTAATACTCAACTTGATATAACTTATGACAAAGAGAGCTTTAGCCTGGTCGACTATATTCATACATCTCGAGTTGGTCGTTTTTATGATCGTGAAGATTCCTACGGAGCAGATAGATGGAACAAAAAAAATAGAGCTGCAAATAAAAAGGAAGCTATGAAGTTACTAGATAGAGTGACCGATACATCTCCGCTGGACCCTATAGATAAAGCCGTTTCAACTTCTATAAGTAAAGAAGAAGATAGAATACGCTCTAATCTGCGCGGCAAAGGAACGGTTCATGCCATAGCAGCAGCAGTTATACATTTCCCAGATTTTGTTCGACAGCAACGCGAAGCGGCTTAAACGTTAAAACGAAACTCAACCACGTCGCCAGGTTGCATGACATATTCTTTGCCTTCAGTACGAATTTTACCTGCAGCTTTTGCTGCTGTTTCTGAGCCTGCAGCTATCAAATCATCATAGTCAACAATTTGCGCGGCAATAAATCCACGCTCAAAATCTGTGTGTATTACACCCGCAGCCTGTGGGGCGGTGGAGCCTTTTTTGATAGTCCATGCACGAATTTCTTTGGGCCCTGCGGTTAGGTAACTTTGCAAGCCTAGTGTATCGTACGCAGCGTGAATTAACTGAGGTAAGCCGGCTTCTTTAACTCCGTAACTTTCTAGTAACTCAGCAGCCTCACTGGGCACTAAGCCTTTAAGCTCTTCTTCCAATTTCGCACATACAAAAGCAGCATTAGCTGGATCTACTAGCTCGCGCAAAGTTTGTTTCTTCACATCGTCTGCCAGGGTTTCTTCATCAACATTGAACAAATAAATTATTGGTTTTGTTGAAAGTAGCTGAGCATCTACATCAGGAAGGTCATGAAGATCTCCTTTTTCTAACATTTCTTTGGCTTTTAGTAAGTTTTCAGCTTCTTTTTTAGCGTCGGGTTTTGTTTTAGCTTCTTTTTGCAGTTTCGGTAGCATTTTATCGATTGTTTGAATGTCGGCCAGTGCTAGCTCAGTGTTAATTGTTTCAATATCACGAACAGGGTCGTGTGTTTCATCAACATGAACTACATCGCTATCGCTAAAGGCTCTCACTACATGCACAATAGCGTCACATTCACGAATATTTGCTAAAAACTTGTTACCCAAGCCTTCGCCTTTTGAAGCGCCTGCAACTAGGCCAGCAATATCAACAAAAGTTACAGTAGCAGGTAGTATTTTTTGCGATCCGTATACATTTTTTAACTTTTCTAAACGCTCGTCAGGCACCGGGACGATTCCGGTATTTGGCTCGATAGT